>CAJGDB010000032.1 GCA_904502165.1 uncultured Akkermansia sp. | reverse complement strand
GCGAGGCTATCTCCTACGGCGTGGTGAAGATGAACATCGACACCGACACCCAGTACGCTTTCTCCAAGCCCATCGTTCTGCACATGTGCCAGAACATCGACGGCATGCTGAAGGTGGACGGCGAAGTGGGCAACAAGAAGGCCTACGACCCCCGTGCCTACCTCAAGAAGGGTGAACAGGGTATCTGCGAGCGTCTGCAGGTTGCCTGCTCCGACCTCATGTCTGAGGGCAAGACCCTCTTCGGTCAGATCTAAGCTCTGCTTACATCTTCTTTTCCAAGCCCCCGCACAAGCGGGGGCTTTTTTTGTGACCTTGCTCCAGATATGCTTGACATACAGCCCGTACAAGCGTAATATGAAGCACCTTTTTTCCTATCGTGAGCAAGACAAACAAACAAGAACTCTGGTCCTCTAACATCGGAGCCGTGCTGGCCGTGGCCGGCAGCGCCATCGGCTTCGGTAACTTCCTGCGCTTTCCCGGTCTGGCAGCCCAGTATGGTGGCGGCGCTTTCATGATTGCCTATTTCGCCGCCTTCCTTCTACTGGGCATTCCGCTGAGCTGGGTGGAATGGGCTATCGGTCGCCGCGGTGGTGCCCTGGGCGCACATTGCTCTGTTTCTGCCTTCTACATGATTACCCGAAGCAGAAAATGGAAATACATTGGTCTTGCAGCCGTGCTCACCCCGCTGGCCATCACCATGTACTACCTGGCGCTGGAGGGCTGGACCCTCGGCTATGCCTGGCACACCGCCGTGGGCAATTTGAATTTCTCCACCAGTGAGGAATACGGCAATTTCTTCACCAACTTTGTAGGCCTGAATGGTAACGGAAGCGTCTTCACCGGAGAAAGCAGCATGCTCATCTTCTTCGCCATTGCCGTACTCTGCAATTTCTGGCTCATCTACCGCGGCGTGAACAAAGGCATTGAATGGTTCTGCAAATGGAGCATGCCGGTGCTGGTTATCACCGCTGTCATCATTCTGGTGCGCGTACTCACCATGGGCACCCCGGATGCCACCCACCCGGAGCGCAACGTAAACGAGGGTCTGGGCTACATGTGGAATCCCAACAAGGTGATGCTGGTTGTGGGTGACAAGGAAGTAGACATGGTGCCCGCCTCTGCCACTCCGGAAGAAAAGAAAGCTCAGCTGGAACGGCTCATGAAGGAATATCCGGAGCAGGAAATCAAGGAAAAGCCCATCACCCTCATGCAGGGGCTCATGAACCCGGATTTGTGGATTACCGCAGCAGGTCAGGTATTCTACTCTGTCTCCATCGGATTCGGTATTGTCTGCACCTATGCAAGTTATGTAGATCGCCGCAAGGATATTGCCCTTTCCTCGCTCACCGCTAATGCTGCCAATGAAGTAGCAGAAGTAGGCCTGGCAGGCATGATGATTATTCCCTCTGCCGTGGCGCTGCTGGGTGTGGCCGCCGCCGCAGGCACCAGCACGTTTGGTCTGGGCTTCAACGTACTGCCCCAGGTATTTGCCAGCATGCCGGGTGGTCAGATATTCGGCACACTGTTCTTCGGTCTGCTCTCCATTGCCGCCATCACCAGCGCCATTTCCATCCTGCAACCCTCGGTTGCCTTCATTGAGGAATTCTGGCAGCTGCGCCGCATCCAGAGCGTTACCATCATTGCCCTCCTGCTCATCGTGGGAGCACTACTGGTGGTGTGGTTCACCGGCGACGGACTCATTGCCCTGGACACGCTGGACTTCTGGCTGGGCATCATGAGCCTGTACATCAGCGCCTCCACCTTCCTCGTCGTCTTCCGCGTATGGGGAACAGACAAAGGCCTTGCTGAACTGCGCCGTGGCTCCTTCATCCGCATTCCTCGATTCATTGCCTACCTGACCAACTGGGTAACCCCGGGCATCATGCTGTTCATCTTCGTGGCATGGCTGTACAAGAATCTCTTTGTGCAGCAGAGCTACCACATCACCAACCTCCTGGAGGGCAAAATCGGTGCTATTATCCCGCTCATCTGGGTGGGGCTGGTACTGGCTTTCTTCTGCTTTGTCATTCACACCTCTCCCCGCTACTCCAGCCGCAAGCAGGAGGAAGAAAAAGAAGACAACCCTTTCGCCTGAAGCACCATGAGCGCATCTGCAAAAACAGACCATTGGAAAACCAACCTCGGTGTCATGCTGGCTGTAGCCGGCAGTGCCATCGGTTTTGGTAACTTCCTGCGTTTCCCAGGCCTTGCCGCGCAATATGGCGGCGGTGCCTTTGTAGTGGCCTATTTCTGCTGCTTCCTGCTGCTGGGGCTTCCCCTCTGCTGGGTGGAATGGAGCATCGGGCGGCGCGGCGGTGTCCTGGGCGGCCACAGCCCTGCCTCTGTATTCCAGCTCATTTCCGGTAAGAGTCTGTGGAAATACCTGGGCATCCTCGGCATCCTGGCAGGTTTGAGCATCAATGTCTACTACGTCTACATGGAAGGGTGGACGATTGGTTACGCCTGGCACACCGTCATGGGTAACCTGAATCTGAATGCGCCGCAGGAATATGGTGATTTCTTCTCCAACTTCGTCGGCATGAACGCTGACGGTCACTTCTTCAGCGGGCAGACCAGTGCTCCCATCTTCTTCCTGCTGGCAATGCTGGCGAACTTCTGGCTCATCTATCGAGGTGTCAGCAAAGGCATAGAATGGTTCTGCAAGTGGAGCATGCCCCTGCTCTTCATCGTTGCCTTCATCCTGCTGGTACGCGTTCTCACCATGGGAACCCCGGACCCCGCCCACCCGGAACGCAGCGTGAATGAAGGTCTGGGCTACATGTGGAACCCGGATAAGACCATGCTGGTTGACACCACCAGCGGTAAATCCATCGGCATGGTACCGGCCGGTGCCACCAGCGAGGAAAAGGCCGCCCTGCTCACCCGCCTGCAGAGCGAATATCCGGAGGCTTCTATCAGCGAAAAGAAAATCACCTTCTGGCAGAGCCTCTTCAACCCTGAAATGTGGCTGCGTGCGGCAGGTCAGGTATTCTTCTCTCTCTCCGTAGGTTCCGGCTCCATCTGCTGTTATGCCAGCTATGTACGCCGCCGCAAGGATATTGCCCTGAGTGCGCTGAGCGCCGGTGCCGCCAACTCCGTGACCGAGGTTGGCCTGGCAGGTCTCACCATTGTACCTGCTGCGCTGGCACTGCTGGGTGTGGCCGCCGCGGCCACCGTAGGCACCTTCGGTCTGGGCTTCAATGTACTGCCCCAGGTATTTGCCGCCATGCCGGGCGGGCAGTTCTTCGGGCTACTGTTCTTCATCCTGCTCTTCATCGGCGCTGTAACAAGTGCCCTTTCACAGGTACAGCCGGCAGTTTCCTTTGTAGAGGAATATTGGAACCTGCGCCGCGGCCAGAGTATTTCCCTGGTGGCAGCTCTGCTGCTGGTGGGGGCCAGCATCATCATCTGGTACACTAAAGACATGCTGGCACTGGACAGTATTGACTTCTGGGTGGGCAGCCTCATTCTCTATGTCACCACCGGGCTCAACCTCATTTTCTTCAACCACATCTGGGGCACCCGGAATGGTATGATTGAACTGACCGATGGTTCGGCCATCACCCTGCCCCGCTCCACGGCCTTCATCATCCGCTGGGTGACTCCGCTCATCATGCTTGTCATCTTCGGTGCCTGGATTTACCAGGAACTCTTCATCACCCGCAGCCCCTACGTCGCCAACATCACAGAAGGCCGTATCGGTGCCATTCTGCCGCTGATATGGGCAGTGGGCATTACCATATTCTTCTGCATCGTCGCGGCCACCTCCCGCCGATTTAACAAATAAGAACCCTTACAGGTCATCACACTATCGTGAGCACACAAAAGAAAACAGAAAACTGGAACACCCATCTCGGTGTTGTGTTAGCCGTGGCTGGCAGTGCCATTGGTTTTGGTAACTTCCTTCGTTTCCCCGGGCTGGCGGCCCAGTACGGCGGCGGTGCCTTCATGATTGCCTACTTCACAGCCTTCATTCTGCTGGGTATTCCCCTGAGCTGGGTAGAATGGTCTATCGGCCGCAAAGGCGGCAGCCTGGGCGGCCACTCCACCGTCAGCATCTTCTATCTGCTGAGTGGTAAGTCCCGCTGGAAGTACCTGGGCATTGCAGGTGTTGTTTCCACCATTGGTATCGCCATGTACTATATTCCACTGGAAAGCTGGACCATCGGTTATGCCTGGCACACCGCCATGGGCGATCTGCAAATGGCTAAAGCTGAGGATTACAGCAATTTCTTTGCCTCCTATGTAGGGCTGACGGGAGATGGCTCTCTGTTCCTGGGCGGCGGCAGCCAGCTGGTTTTCTTTGCCATAGCCATTCTGGCCAACATGTATGTGATCTTCCGCGGCATCGGCAAGGGCATTGAATGGTTCTGCAAATGGAGCATGCCGGTACTGCTCATCACCGCCATCATCATCCTGGCCCGCGTGCTGACACTCGGCACGCCGGATGCCGCCTACCCCACCCGTAACGTAACCCAGGGTCTGGGCTACATGTGGAACCCCACCAAAACCATGCTGGTCGTAGATGGCAAAGAAGTAGACATGGTTCCTGCCGCGGCTACTCCGGAGGAAAAAACAGCCCTGGTTCAGCAGCTGCAAGCTGCTAATCCCGGAAAGAGAGTGGAAGAAAAGCACATTTCCCTCACCGAAGGCCTGATGAACCCCGAAATGTGGATTACCGCTGCCGGGCAGGTATTCTTCTCCCTTTCCATCGGGTTCGGCACAGTATGCTCCTATGCTAGTTATGTGCGCCGGCGCAAGGACATCGCCCTGAGTTCCCTCACCGCAAATGCAGCCAATGAGGCCATTGAGGTGGGCGTGGCCGGCATCATGATTATTCCGGCAGCCGTAGCGCTTCTCGGCGTGGTAGCAGCCGCAGGCTGCGGCACTTTCGGGCTGGGCTTCAATGTATTGCCCCAGGTATTTGCCAGCATGCCGGGCGGTCAGATTTTCGGCACACTGTTCTTTGTGCTGCTGTTCATCGGGGCCATCACCAGCGCCATTTCCATGCTCCAGCCCTCTGTGGCCTTTCTGGAGGAATTCTGGAATCTGCGCCGCATGCAGAGCGTTTCCCTGGTAGCTTTCCTGGTCACCATCGGCACGCTGTTGGTAGGCTGGTTTACAGAGGGGCTCATGGCTCTTGATACCATGGACTTCTGGTTCGGCACCATGTTCCTCTACCTTACCTCCTGCCTCTTCTTCACTCTCTTCAACTGCGTCTGGGGCACAAAGAATGGCCTGGCAGAGCTCAGGCAGAGCGCAGCTATTCCGCTGCCTCCCGGTCTGGGCTTCATCATCCGCTGGGTCACACCCAGCATCCTGCTGGTAATCTTTGCCTCCTGGCTCTACAAGAACATCTTTGTACAGCAGAGCAGCCAGGTGCTCAACCTGATCAATGGCGAACCCGGTGCCCTCTTCCCCATTGTCTGGGTGATTATGGTAACGGCTTTCTTCTGCTTCGTCATCCTCACCTCCCGTAATTTCCACAAACACGTCAACCCTGATTCCTTAAACGATTAACCCCCATTCCTTATTATGACTATCGCTGGTATCATCACCATGTTACTCTCCATCGGCATTGTATGGACTCTGTTCATCGCCTGTTGCATGCGCCTCGTCAAGAGCGATAAGGCCGAAGCCGAGGAAACCGAGTAAAAAGCCTCTTGCTTTCGTTTTTTCACTATGTTAGAATAATTCCATCATGAGCAAGCGCATCTTCTACCTCGTTCTTCCTCTTCTGATTGTTTTTGCCCAACCGGCTTCTGCCTTCTGGGACGATGCAGTCTCTGCCCTGAAAGGAACGCCCGCTGCCGCAGGCAAAGGGAAGACTCCTGGCAAGGAGAAAACCAAGCAGGAACCCAGTGCATGGGATAAACTTGTAGCAGATGCAAATGACAAACTTGGCTCTGACAAGAAGCAGAAATCTGACTGGGACAAACTTTCCGAAAAAGCCGATGTCGATCTGAAAGAATCAGAAAAAGACCAGGGCAACTCCGACAATTACAGCTGGGATGCACTCAAGGAACGTGCCGACAAAGCCATGGAGCAGTTTGCCAAGGACGGCCAGGGCTTCGACATCATGCGGAAAGTGAAGCGCAAGGTGGAAAAGCTGGCCTCTGATGAAGATTCTGCCCTCACCGGTCGTTTCTATGATTTGAAACAGCCGCTTGATGAAAAGAAAGCCAAGCCGCTGCATCGCGGCCAGGTGACCAACTTCTTCAAGAATTTCATGGATTCCGACTGGGATCCGGAAATGCTTGAACAGTACTACTCGCCCAAGGTGGAACTGGCTGCTCCCTACTTCTACCTGCCCCGCTGCCGGGCTTCATACGCACCCATGGCCTTCCGTTGCAACGAAGGTGAGCAGGAACGAAAGGTTGAACCGCACGCCTGGGTCGTGATATACCGCGGGCAGGTGACAGCCCCGAAGAGCGGCCACTTCCGTTTCGTAGGCATGGGCGATGACACCATCGTGGTGCGTTTTGACAAGAAGGTGGTACTGGAATCCGGCTGGAGCATCAACTCCACCGGAGACATGGACAAAGGCACCAAGCGCGACTACCAGCAGTACATCAGCTCCCCCAAGGGAGGCGGAGCCCTCTACCAGTACGAGGAAACCCCGCACTGGAATCGCTGTCTGGGCGGTATTCAGGCCGGCACCAAATTCCATGTCAAGGAAGGTGAGACCTATCCCATCGAAATCCTCATTTCAGAGATTCCCGGTGTGGAATTCGGCTTCTGCCTGCTGATTGAGGAACTGGAGACCGGCAAAGCACCTACAGGCATCTATAAGGTAGGTGATGCTCCCACCCTTGCCCTTTTCCGCACGAATGAAACTCTGCCCGACATGAAGGAAATTGAGGAATCCCTCAAGAAAGATGGTGTCAACTACGCCGTGGGCAAGGAGCTCGAAGTACCGCCCTTCCTGGAAGACTCCCCCATCTGGAAGGTAGAAGCCACCGGCCAGCGCCGTACCATCATTGAGCGCGCAGCTGCCTCCATGAGTGACGAAGACACTGCCATGGGTCGCCGCAAGGACATCGAAAAGCCAGAAGAAACCAAACCCGCAGAAGAAGGGGAGGTAGAGACAGACAACAAGCGCCCGCACCACAGAAAGCGCCACCATCATCGCAAATAAAATTATGAAACGAACCCTTCTGACCTCTCTGCTGGCAGCCTCTGCCCTCTGCATGCTGAATTCATGCTCCATGAACGGGCTGGTATACCCCGGTCATGACATGGAGATGCCGGATGCCGCCTGCGGCTACCCGGCCAACATGATTGAAATACTGGCGGAAGACGGCACCCCGCTGCGCGGGTGGTTCTTCAACCGCGGGGCCAATACTCCGCTGGTGGTGATTTATGGCGGCAACGCCATGAATGTGGGCACACTGCTCAATCTGGCAGCCGCAGACCCCGCCCGCTCCTATCTGCTCATGAACTACCGCGGCTATGGCGGAAGCGCCGGAGAACCGACACAGGCCGCGCTGGTGAACGATGCACGCTACTGCATCCGCCATGCCAGAACAGCCATGGGGAATCCCTCTGCACAGCTCTACCTGGCCGGCTTCAGCCTGGGTAGCGCCGTCGCCACCCATGTGGCTGCCACAGAACAGCCGGCAGGCATCGTTCTCGTCTGCCCGTTCGACAATATCAAGACCGTTGCCTGCAACATTATCCCGCTGCTGCCGCGCATCATGCCTCTGGACCCCTGGGATTCCGTGAGAATCGCCCCGCGTGTCAGCTGTCCTGTCACCATCATCCAGGCCAACTACGACAAATCCGTACCAGCCTCCAGCACGGAAAAACTCATCAAGGCATTCCGGACCGCACCCACAGTGCATCGTTTCGAAGCAGACCACAACAACATTTTCTCTGCCGCAGGATTCAACCAGGTATTCTACCAGTCTCTCCCTGTAACAGAGCAATGCCAGTTCGATTTCTAAGCCTCATCCTAATGGGGGCGGTACTGTGTCTTTCTGCAGCCGCCGCCCCGGGCCAGCCGCGTGCTATTCTGCTTTTCGTGGCAGATGACCTGGGGTATCATGATACCTCAGCCTACGGCTGCGAACAACAGCCCTGCCCCAATGTACAGCGGCTGGCAGACCAGGGACTGCTCTTTACGGATGCCCACAGCACCAATTCTGTCTGCACCCCCTCGCGCTACTCTCTGCTCACCGGGCAATACGCCTGGAGACAACGCGGCACCGGAATCCTGCCGGGAGATGCCGCGCTCATCATTCCCACGCGCGATAAGGCGGCTACCCTCGGCACGCTGATGCAGCAGGCCGGCTACCGCACCGCAGCCATCGGCAAATGGCACCTGGGGCTCGGCAAGGGACAGATTGACTGGAACCAGCCCATTTCTCCAGCCCCGGCCGATGTGGGATTTGACTACTCCTTCATCATGGCCGCCACTGGCGACCGCGTTCCTTGCGTGTATGTAGAGAATGGCCGGGTGCGGAACCTCGACCCACAGGAACCCATCCGCGTCAACTACACAGGCTTGATTTACCCCGGTGAAAAGACAGCCTCCTCCCACCCTGAACTTCTCAAGCCCTGGGGAAGACCCAGCGACCGCCAGCATGCCGACACCATCATTGACGGCATTTCCCGCATTGGTCACATGACTGGAGGAACCTCAGCCCTGTGGAAAGACCAGGACATCTCAGACGACATTACAGCCGCCGGTGAACGCTTTATTGCCGCGTGTGCAGGCAAGCCTCTGTTCCTCTACTTCTGCACCAACGATATTCACGTGCCACGTGACCCGCACGCCCGCTTCCGTGGTAAAAGCCAGCTTGGCATCCGGGGAGATGTGACGCTGCAGATGGATGACAGCCTGGGGCGACTCATGAGCGCCCTGCAGAAAGCAGGCTACACCCCGCAGGATACACTTATCATCTTCACCAGCGATAACGGGCCAGTCATTTCTGATGGTTATGAAGACGGTGCCCGCATAGCCTGTGCCAACCACAAACCCGCCCACCCCTGGCGCGGGGGCAAATACAGTCTGTTTGAAGGAGGAACCCGCGTCCCCTTCATCGTCTGCTGGCCCGGCAGAGTGCAACCGGGGCGCAGCGCCGCCCTGCTGTGCCAGATGGATATCGGCCGCAGCCTGGCCACACTCTGCGGCATCAGCATCCCTGACGGCAGCATGCGCGACAGCGAAAACCAGCTCCCTGCCCTGCTGGGTACCAGCCCCACCGGACGCACGGAACTTGTAACCCAGGCATTCGAAGCGCCTCGTTATGCCCTGCGCTGCGGCCATTATAAATACATACCCGACTACGGCTCACGCGGCCGCACCGATCGCCTGGGACGCGGCGAACAGCTCTACAACCTGGACACCGACCCGGGAGAAGAACATAACCTAGCCCCCAGGCAACCTGAGAAAGCAGCCGAACTCCGCGCCATGCTCCAGCAAATCACTCGGGATTCCAGGCATTGAGCCTGCTACCTCCCTATCGTATGCCCCCCGCTTCACAAGCTGTTCATATTTCGCCCGTTGTTTATCACCCTTCGCTCTTGTTCGCACGATAGCAGCCAGATACCAGTATGCCAATGAGGAATCAGGTTCTGCTGATATAGCCTTCCGGCACAATGCTATGGCCTTTCCGGCATCACCGCCTTCTGCAGCACATACAGCCCAATAAACCGCAGCGGCAGCCCGGATAGGAGCTGCCGCTGGGATAAAGATTGCTCTTCCTGAGGGCTTACACCTCAAAGAGATGGGTCACAGAAGCATTGTGGTGAATGTTCGCAATAGCCTGGGCAAAAAGAGGGGCAATGCTCACGGTATCCACGCGGTCACCATATGCCATGGGAACGGAGTCGGAGGTGAGCAGGCACTCAATCGAACTGTTAGCCAGGCGCTCGCGGGCGGCATCGGTCAGCACGCCATGGGAAACACCGGCAAAAATGCGGGCAGCGCCATGCTCTTTGAGAATCTTGGCAGCAGCGCAGAGTGTACCACCGGATTCGGTCATATCGTCGACCATAAGAACATCCTTGCCCTTCACATCACCGATAACAGCGTGGGCATCCACCTCGGTGGCAGAAATGCGCTGCTTGGCCACAATGGCCAGATCCGTGCCGAGGATGTTGGCATAGCTCTTGGCGTTCTTGACGCCACCGATGTCGGGAGAAACAACCACCAGATTATTCATGTCCTTCACGTAATTTGCCTTGAGGTGCTTGATGAGCACCGGTACGCTGTGAAGATGATCCACCGGAATTTCGAAGAACCCCTGAATCTGGGCAGCGTGAAGGTCCATGGTCAGCACGCGGTTCACGCCGGCAGCAGTAAGCAGATTGGCCACCAGCTTGGAGGTGATGGGCACTCTGGGCTTATCCTTGCGGTCCTGGCGGGCGTAGCCGTAGAAGGGAATCACGGCGGTAATACGGCTGGCGCTGGCGCGGCGCACCGCATCCACCATCACCAGCAGTTCCATGAGATTGTGGTTCGTGGGCGGGCAGGTCGGCTGGATGATAAAGGCATCTGCACCACGAATGGACTCTTTAATCTGAACGAAGCTTTCGCCGTCCGGGAAAGTATTGACAGTTGCATCGCACAGGGGAAGACCCATGACGTTGGCAATGTCCTTAGCTAACTGGGGATGAGCGGTACCGCTGATGATTTTCATGTAGAGATGAGGGGTGTGAGCGACTATTCTTGACATTTTCGGAAAAATTGCAATACTAAATGCACATTTTAACCGATTTTTTTTCATTTTGAGCACGCAAGCAACAGCAAAATCATTCTGGCGCACCCTTTCCCCCATCCAATGGGGCGGATTCCTGACACTCCTCGCCGTCATTATATGGGCGCTCAAGTTCTATGAATGTTTCGACAACGGCACGCAAAGTGCAATAGACTGGATACTCTCTTCCTGGGTTCTGGGGATTCACCAGGATTTCAGCCACGGATGGATGATTCCCTTCATTTCAGCCTACATGCTGGTACAAGCCTTCCGTAAAAATGAACCCACCTCTGCAAGCGGCAGTCTGCATGGGCTGTGGATACTGATTCTGGGAGCCCTGGTCTTTCTGATTTCCGTGCGGACCTTCCAGGTACGCATTGCTCTGGGCAGCATCCCCTTCCTGCTCACGGGCACAGTCTGGTGCTACTGGGGATGGGCTGCAGCCAGACGCTGTGCATTCCCCTTCTTCTATCTGTGGCTGCTAATACCGCATCCCATATTGCAGCAGGCTACTGTGGGCATGCAGATTATCGCCACGCAGCTTGCCCATCATTTTGTTGCCCTCTGTGGAATCCAGACTATTGTTGAGGGCACAAGCATCACCTTTGCCACAGGAAACTGGGACAGCTTCCAGATTGCCGAAGGCTGCTCCGGCATGCGTTCTCTCATGGCGTTGTTCATGCTTTCATGTGCCTGGGGATACCTGGCAGATAAACTCAGCCTCTGGAAACGCATCACCCTGGCATTGAGTGCCATTCCGCTCTCCATCATTGCCAATGCCTTCCGTGTAGGCAGCATCTTCATCTGTGCAGAGTATATCAACCCGGCCTTTGCCTCCAAGACCTGGCACGACTGGTCCGGCCTGCTCTTCTTCTTTCCGGCAAGCCTGCTGGGGCTCACGCTCCTGCATGGGCTTCTTGCCCAGGAAATACCCTTCCTGAAACGCAGAAAAACCATTGTAACCCGCTCTGCCACCTACACCGGAAAGGAGGAACAGTGCTCATGAAATCTCTGTTTAAAGCATTCCTTCCACCAGTCGTCACAATCCTCATTCTGTCCTGTGTATGGATTCTGCCCAGACAGAACGAATTGCTTGAGTCCCGTCTGCTGCCGGACATGCCGCTCGGATACAGCCTGCCGGGCTGGAAAGGCGTCAAAACTCAGGAAAGTGAACAGGAGCGCCAGATTCTGGCTGCCGATACACGTTTCAGCAAGGCCAGGTATACCCGGCTTTCCCGCGTTCCGTGGGAAAAACAATCCCCGGCGGTGGAGGTCTCCATCGTCTACTCCGGGCAAGATATGAACAACTCCATCCACCGACCGGAACGCTGCCTTCCCGCCCAGGGGCATCTGGATGTCCGGGGCAGGGAAAGCGAAATCACCCTGGCCGATGGAAGAGTAGTCAAGCTCACCCGCCTCAGCTCCCGTGTCCCCATGCCTGAGCAGAAGGGAGCACGGCTCCACTTCATTCACTACTACCTGTTCGTGGGCAACAAATCCATTCACCATACGCACATGGCCCGAAACCTGCGGGATATTATGGATCGAATAGCCATCGGCCAGGTTCAGCAATGGGCCTATTTCCAGGCAGGTACCTGCTGGGCATCAGAGCTGGGAATCTCCGAAGAAGAAGCAGACCATCGCCTGCGCCTACTCATCAGTGAGCTCCTGCCCCGTCAAATAGACTGGAAGGCGCTTTAAGCGCTGATGCAGACTTCACTTAGTCCCCTGCAAGTCATACTTTTCACTTGCCAGCAACCAGCCGGCAGGGTAGAATGTGGCAACTTATGGCGGAACTGGATATACAGGCACAACTGGCAGAGGCAAAGAAGCGCAAATGGGATGACCGCACCCTTGCCCAGCGCTCTGCTGATTTAGCACAGGAACTGCTAGTCGCCTCTCTGAAAAACATCCGATCCGATGAGCGCACCCTCATCTCCGCCCTCTCCCGCCTGGCAACGGACAGAAAGAACCTCCTGTTCGTCCAGCAGCTCTGCGGCAGTGTCTTTCACGTAACAGACCCGGCCGAGCAGGCTGAAAACCTGCGGCGGCTGCTCGCCGAACATGGTGGAGTTCCCGCCATTTTCAGCACAGTCGGAAAGCTGCGTTTCAAGGCGGCGGCCATGGCTGCACGCAGCATGCAGGGAGCAGCCATTGCTGAGGTTCAGCGCATTTTCCGCTCCACCTTCGGCGAGCTCACACTACCCACCCTGGCAGACAAGGTAGCCAAACGCGTGCGTGAATGTGCCAAGGACGGCCTTACACTTGCGCTCAACCCGCTTGTTCCCCAGGTATTCGGCCAGAAGAGTGCCGAAAAATACTACAAGCACCTGGAAGCCATCCTCACCAAACAAGACGGCGTAGGCATCATCATCCAGCCCTGGCGGCTCTGTCCCGGGCTTTCCCCCTACTCACCCGAAGCCGGAGCCAAGGCACTGGCCGAGAAAATGCGTCCCCTTCTCAAGCTTTCCGTGCAAGGCGGCAAGACGCGACCTGTGCTGGTCGAAAGCGGTGAATCTCCCACCATGAACATTGTGGCAGAGGCCTTCCGACTGGCCATGGCCGGCTCTGCCCTCTACAAAGCAGATGCCGCACTGGAAATACCGGCCTATCTGAAAGGAAGCCCTGCCTTGCTGCGCGAAATGACCGAATGGGCCACCGCCCGCGCTGCCAAGGGAGCAGCCCCGCTCAAGGTTTTGCTGGTGAAGGGCAGCCACCTTAATGAAGAGCAGGAAAACACCTACACCTACGGCACGGCCAACGAGGTATGCCGCAGCAAGAACGAGACTGAGGCCCGGTACAAGCAACTGATAGCTACCGCCATGGGGAGCAAGGAAAAGGTACTCACCCCCGTAGTCGGCACCCACAATCTGTTTGATATTGCTTATGGCCTGCTCTGCTGGGGGCGCGCCGGCCGAGAAGGCAATCCCCAGTTCTGCTTTATTTCCGGTCTCTGCAATCACACAGGCCGCCTGCTGACCCGCTACGGGGCAGAGGTGGTACTCGCCACTGGAGTCACCACAGAGGGAGGCGAAGCAGGCTTTGAATCCTACCTGCTCTCCCTCGTTCAGGAACTGGGCCGCCCCGATGGCATTCTGGCAGCAGGTGGCGAGCTGGAGCCCAACTCCATGGGCTGGGGCAAGATGCGCCAGCATTTCCTGGCCGCCCTGAGCGGGCGTGAAGAACAGGCCCACGAAGCGCCCGGAGCCGATGGTTCCTACGCATTCACCCGCCTCTCCGGCATTACAGACCGCGCACGCATGGACACCCTGCACCGCGCGGCCGAAGAAGAGTCCGAGCGCCAGCAATCTCAGATTCCCCTGCGTATCAACGGCAAGGAAACAGAATCCCCACTCCTCTGCATCAGCCGTTCACTCACAGCCCCCGGCATGGAGGATTACCGTTTCCACTCGGCCGACTTCAACATGGTAAACCAGGTGCTCGACACCGCCGCCAGCGAAGCCGTGCAGATGCCGCCCACTCAGGAAGAGCGCCGCATCCACCTATTGCAGGCAGCCCGCTTGCTCGAGAAACAGAGCACCGAATTCATCTCTCTTCTGGTAAGAGATGCCGGCTTCACCATCGAAGAAGCCGACATGGAGGTCACCAATGCCATTGACTCCTGCCGCTTCTACGAGCGCAGCTGCATTCAGGACGGGCTCATGGACGGCACCACCCCCACCCCGCTGGGTGTCATCACCGTTGCTCCCAGCCGCGTGCATCCGCTGGAGGAAGCTGTGGCAGGCATAGCCGCCGCATGGGTTACCGGCAACGCCATTATTTACAAGCCCTCGGCCCACACCATTCTGGTAGCAGAAAAACTGACCCAGCTGCTGCAGGAAGCCGGATTCGATTTTCCCCGGCTCCAGATGATTCCCTGCCTGGATAACCAGATTGCCCGCAAGCTGCTTACGAGCGAACGCGTAAACGGCCTCATCTACCACGGCAGCGCCAAACACACCTACGCCATGGCCGCAGAAGCCGATGGCCGCCCCGTACTGGCCGGTACCAGCGGCTGCAGCAGCATCTACATTTCCTCCCAGGGAGACTGGGCACAGGCTATCCGCGATATCACCCGGGCTCTGTTTGTACGTGCCGGGCAGGATCCCGCCATGCCGCATCTGCTCTACGTGCATGCCGAGGTTTACGACAACCAGCACTTCGTGAACGCCCTGCGCGATGCCGTCTCCAGCATTGCCGCACAGCCCGGCTGGATAGAAGGTGCAGATATAGGCCCCATGGGGCGTCCCCTCACCGACGACCAGCATTACCTTCTCAGCCAGCTAGGGCCAAATGAGGCATGGCTGGTACCGCCGACCACGCAGGAAATCGGTTCTCTGGTATGGACACCCGGCGTGCGTGTCGGCGTGCAGCCTGGCAGCGCCTTTGCTCAAGCCGTTCACAACGTACCTGTCATTGGCCTTATCCGCGTAGAAAGCACCGAAGAAGCAGGCCGCATACAGCGCAGGCAATCGCAGGAGCGCGCGGTGGGCATCTATTCACGCGACCAGCATGAAATTGAGCTATGGAGCCGCCTGACCTCTGCAAGCCAGGTCGCCATCAATTGCTGCCCGCAGCACCGCCCCGGCGTTCTTCCCCGTGCCGCCTGGCAGAACACCACCCCCATGAGCGGTGGCAGCAATTTCATCACAGCGCTCTGCCAATGGCAGGAAAGCGCCCGCCCGCAGCACCGCGGCACACAACGCAACCTGGCCTTCACCCCCTGGGAATCCCTGTCTCCCAAGCCCGGCCCGGATGACATCACTCGCCTTTCCTCCGCAGCAGACTCCATCGGTTACTGGTGGGAAAATGAATTCGGAATCCCCCGCGTGCTCAACGAAAGCCCGGCTTTCCGCACCACCCTTACCTATCGTCCGCTTTCCCTCTGCATCCGCGCCGAGAAAGCCACCAGCGACATCGACCTTTCCATAGCGCTCATGGCCGCTCTCAAAGCCGGGTGCGATATTCACTTGAGCACGGCCAGCATGCGCGCCTGGATGCCCCGCGCTCTGGAACCGCTCGGTGTCATCATTGCTGTGGAAAGCCGCGATGAATTTGAAGGGCACTTCCCCTCCATGGCCACCTCCGGCACCATGGTGCGTGATACCGCGGCCACCATGACCACTCTGCAACGCGCTGCCCAGTGCCGTCTGGCGCTGTGTGCCGAACCCGTTCTGGCCAATGGCAGGCTCGAGCTTCTGCGCTGCCTGCGCGAGGTTGTCACCACCCAGCGAAACACCCCCCGCTCCTGAGAAATATGCAGGCCGATGCCATCAGAGTGGATGGCTGCACCATCACCCCGGAAACCCTGGATAACTGGCGCAGAGGACGCAGCGGCATTCAGGCAGAAGTAGGGGCCTTTCTGGCTTCCTGGTGGAGCAACACCCCCACCCTTTCCCTGCAGACAAGCGGTTCCACAGGCCGCCCCAAGGTACTGCAGGCCACCCGTGCTGCCATGGCGGCCAGCGCAGCCGCCACCTGCCGGGCCTTCCAGCTGCAGGCTGGTCATACAGCTTTGCTCTGCCTGCCTATGCGCTATATAGCCGGGCAGATGATGGTTGTACGGGCTCTTGTGGGCGGGCTGCACCTCATCACCACCGAACCCGCCTCCACCCCGCTGGCCGGCATGCGGAATCCTGTAGACTTTGCCCCCATGGTACCCATGCAGGTCGTATCGACCCTGGCTCAGCCAGGCGGGAGAAGAGCCCTGGAACGCATCGGGGTTCTGCTGCTGGGGGGAGGTTTCATTGATTCCGGACTCGAAGAAAGCCTCCAAAGGCTCCGCACACAGGTCTATGCCTCCTACGGCATGACGGAAACCCTCTCGCACATTGCCCTGCGCGCGGTGAACGGGCCCCGCCGAAGCGCCCTCTACACACCGCTTCCTGGTATCCGGCTCAGCCTGGCACCCGGCGGAACCCTGCAGGTGGAAGCTTCCTACCTGGAAACCGGCCTGCTCACCACGAACGACCTGGCAGAAATCACCCCCGATGGCAGCTTCCGTATTCTGGGCCGGGCAGATGCCGTCATCAATTCCGGCGGGGTCAAGATACAGGCAGAAGCGTTGGAACAGGAGCTGCAGCAGCGCACCGGTTTGCAGGTTCTGGCCCTCCCCATGCCCCACCCGGTACTGGGGCAATGCGTTGCCCTGCTGTGGGAAGGCCCGGCCGAGGCAGAAAATACCCTGCGAACCGCCTGTGCAGAACTTCCCCGCTACCACCAGCCAAAGCAGCTGCACCGGTGCACCCTGCCGCGCACCGGAAGCGGAAAACCAGCCCGCGCAGAAGCATCCTCCCTTCTTGCCCGGCTTACCCCCGCCTGAACATGGATGCCTCCCCCTGCAGAAACGCCCCTCATACTGCCCTGGCTCACCTGGGCTGCGCTTTTTTTATGCTTCTGCTGGCTCTCTGCGGCTCACTCGGGCTGCTTTCAACAGATTTCCACCTCTGGCTGATGACGCATCCCTACACCATGCCTATCGGCTTTCTGGTTGCGGTGGTAGCAGCCTATCTGCTGGAGAACAGTCTCTCCACTGCTACTATGCTCACGCTGCTGGCTATCAGCGCAGCCTGTGGTGGCTTCTCCCTGTGCGGCATCAATCCCGAAGCATGCCACAAGCTGAACTGGATTCTGGTCTCTGGCCCGTTGGGATATTTCCTCACCGCGGCCATCATCCTGCACCTGCAGCAGGAAAGCCTGTACCGCTGGCAGCTGTGCAGCATCTTCATCGCAGGGGCCGTGCTGCTGCCGCTTCTCACAGGCCTGATTCTGGGAGAACACTTCCCGATTATTTTTATGGGCTGCAACACAGGTATTCTCATTGCTGTATATGAGCTCTATATCCTCTTTAGCCGCAGCTACCACGAAATCACTTCCGAATCGCGCATTCGCAGCACAGTCATCGCCATGGTCATG
>CAJGDB010000031.1 GCA_904502165.1 uncultured Akkermansia sp. | reverse complement strand
ATGGCCACCGCCAGCACCAGCTCAAAGAAGGTCGGGCACGGGTCCCAGTCTTTCACCACCTCACGCACCTTGCCGATGAGGCGGGCGGCATCCGCATCCGGAATATTCACCCCGTTCACACGAATGCGCTCACTGAACTCCACCAGATGCGGCGAGGTGAACAAACCGGTCTTGTACCCGGCAGCGCGTGCCACGCTCTCGCAGAACGCGCAGGTGCTGCCCTTGCCATTCGTGCCGGCCACGTGAATGACCTGCGCCCGGGGATACAGCACACCGCAGGCCGAGAGCAGACGAGTCACCCCCTCCAGCCCCAGCTTGATGCCGAAAGCCTGCGTCGAGTATAACCAATCAAGGGCATTGACTAATGACAATTGACTATTGACCATTGGGTGATTTATGTTTCTCTTGTTTTAAGTTCTTGCGAGCAGTAATAGCACTAGCGGACATGATATTGCGTAGCTCTGCAGCCTCATCCTGCAAGGGCTTCAGGCGAGCGGCATCCACCTCACCAGAACGCATCAGCAGCTCCAGCCAATAGATGGATTCATCTGCTTCTTCCTCGCATATCTTGATTTTCGAGACGAAATCCGCAGAACTCTTGGCCAGACTAGCAGCCCGGTAATTAGCCCCGACCGAGGTACCGCATCGCAGCAACTGCTTGCCCAGCACCTCGGCCACAGGATGCCCCTGCAGATATTGACACAGACGAACGATACGCAGCCCGAACTCCAGTGTCCGTTCTCGCAATTCCCGCGCATCCATACCAATAATCAATAGTCAATCGTCAATTGTCAATCGTCAATACCTGTACGCTTCTGCCTTATATGGTCCTTCCACCGGCACGCCGATGTAGTCTGCCTGCTTCTGGGTGAGAGTGGTCAGGCGCACGCCCAGCTTGGCCAGGTGCAGACGAGCCACCTCTTCGTCGAGCTTCTTGGGCAGTACGGTTACAGAGGGCGTAGCAGTCTCGCGGTCCTGCCAGAGGGCAATCTGAGCCAGCACCTGGTTGGTGAAGCTGTTGCTCATCACAAAGGAAGCATGCCCCGTAGCGCAGCCCAGGTTCACCAGGCGGCCCTCAGCCAGCAGGTAGAGACTGTGGCCATCCGGGAAGGTGTACTTATCCACCTGCGGCTTGATATTCGTGCAGACGATGCCGGGATACGCCTGCAGGCGGGCCACCTGAATTTCGTTGTCAAAGTGGCCGATATTGCAGACAATGGCCTGGTCCTTAATCTTCTCCATGTGCTCCAGGGTAATGATATCGCAGTTACCCGTGGTGGTCACATAGATATCGGCCATACCGAGCGTATCCTCCACTGTAAGCACGCGATAGCCCTCCATGGCAGCCTGCAGAGCGCAGATGGGGTCCACTTCGGTCACAATCACCTGGGCTCCCAGCCCGCGCAGAGCCTGGGCGCAGCCCTTGCCCACATCACCATAGCCGCAGATAACCGCCACCTTGCCGGCAATCATCACGTCCGTGGCGCGCTTGATGCCGTCCGTCAGGCTCTCGCGGCAGCCGTACAAGTTGTCAAATTTACTCTTGGTCACCGAATCATTCACATTGATAGCCGGCACCAGCAGGCGACCCTCGCGCTCCATCTGGTAGAGGCGGTGTACACCCGTGGTCGTCTCCTCGGAAACACCCTTCCACTCCGGCATCCAGCGGTGGAACACGCCCGGCTGCTCGGCAGCAATGCGCTTGAGCAGAGTCTTGATGACACCCTCCTCCTCGCTCTCTGAGGGAGTATTCACCCAATCAGACCCTTCCTCCATCTCATAACCGCGGTGCAGCAGCAGCGTCACATCGCCGCCATCATCCACCACCAGCTGCGGGCCCAGGCCATCGCGGTGGCACAGCGCCGCCCAAGTGCAATCCCAGTATTCCGTGAGCGTCTCACCCTTCCAGGCAAACACCGGCACCCCCGTGGCCGCAATAGCGGCAGCAGCGTGGTCCTGGGTGGAGAAAATGTTGCAGCTTGCCCAGCGCACCTCGGCACCCAGTGCCACCAGCGTCTCAATAAGCACAGCCGTCTGAATCGTCATGTGCAGAGAACCAGTGATACGCACCCCGGCCAGCGGCTTCTGCTCGCCGTATTTTTCGCGGCAGGCCATGAGGCCCGGCATCTCGTATTCCGAAACGGCAATTTCCTTGCGTCCCCAATCCTTCAGGGTAATATCGGCTACCTTGTAATCTGCTGTGTAAGTCATGACGGCGGCGAGTTTACCGCGAATCCCCCGCAGAGTCAATGCTAATCCACCAGGCCTTTTAGCTTGAATCCGGCAGAAATTCATGGTAGAATCAGCTCCGATGAAACGCATCTACACCCTGATGACGGGTCTGGTGGCTCTCGCTGCATGCTGCACGCAGGAGGCCCAGGCCGACCGCTACTCGGATTACTGGCTGCCGGAAAACATGGCCAAGCGCCAGTGCGCGTCCGTACACCTGGGCTATGGTCCCGCCATTCCGGCCCACACTGCCGCCTACCAGGAAGCCGTGATTGAAAAGAGTGCCCCCGGCACCTACTTTGCCTGCAACAACTTTAGTTGCGGCTACATCGGCGTGCAGGAACTGGGGCATAAGGATGAGAATGGCAACCCCGTACGTGTCGCCATCTTCTCCATCTGGGATGCCAAAGATTCCGGAGACAACCCCAATGCCGCACCTGAGGAAGAACGCGCCAAACTCATCCAGAAGGGAGAAAAAGTAACCACCCGCCGGTTTGGTGGCGAAGGCACCGGCGGCAATTCCATGCGCCCCTTCAACTGGAAGGAAGGAGATGTCATCAAGACTCTGGTGGTGGAGCATGAGGATGGCCCTGAGTTCCGCCAGATTGCAGGCTATATCTTTGACCCGGCCGAAAACAAGTGGATGCTGATGAGCTGCTGGCGCATCCAGGCGCTGCGCCGCGGGCTTGGCGGCGGATGCGGTTTTGTAGAGGACTTCAAGCGCGATGTTGTTTCCAAGAGCTTTGAACGCCGCGCCACTTTCGGCCCGGCCCTGCGCTGGGATGGCAAGCAGTGGCATACTGCCACGGAGTTCCGCTTCACCCGCGACGGCAACCCGCTCAAGGAAATCAACTGCCGTTTCAACCCGGAGCGCGGTTACTATTCCCTGGCTACCGGCGGCACCATTAAGGAAGAGGCTGATTTCCCAGTATTCAGCACTCGTCCCCTGCCCCAGGCTCCTGCGGCAGTTTCCACCCCGGGAGAGGACATCATGAAACTCATCCAGCGCCCCAAACTGGAGGTTATTGAATACAAGGACTGATTCTCTGCTTCCACAGTCATTTTACACACCGGAGATGCTCACCCATCTCCGGTGTTCTTTATACGGGAAAGAATTATCCTTGCATTCTTAACAAAGGGGTTCTAGAATAAGGCCATGCTGATTGCCCCTTCCATGCTTGCCTGTGATTTCCGCCGCATCGGTGAAGAAGCTAACCGAGCCCTCGAAGCCGGGGCCGACTGGCTGCACCTGGATGTGATGGATGGTTCCTTTGTGGACAACATCTCCTTCGGCCCGGATATCTGCGCCGCCATCCGCTCTGCTGTGCCGGCAGAGGCGTACCTGGATGCACACCTCATGATTGACGCGCCGGACCACTACCTGCCCCGCTTTGTGAAAGCGGGCATGAACATGATTACCATCCATGTGGAACGAGAGGGCGCTGTTGACCTTCACGCCACGCTGGCTGCCATCCGCGCCGCCGGCATCCACGCTGGCCTGGCAGTCAACCCCGCCACCCCGGTGGAAAAAGTGCTGCCCTACATAGGCGAGCTGGATATGGTGCTGGTCATGAGCGTGGTACCCGGTTTCGGCGGGCAGAGCTTCATGGGCGAAGTGCTGGACAAGGTGCGCGTGCTGGATGCCGCCCGCAAGGAACAGGGGCTCAACTTCATCATTCAGATGGATGGTGGTATCGGCGCTACCCAGGCTCCGCTCTGCGCCGAAGCCGGTGCAGATTGTCTGGTGGCAGGCTCTTCCACGTTCAAGGCTCCTGATATGGCTGCAGCCATTGCCTCCATGAAGTAATGGACAAGGGAATGCAGAGTCTGCTGAACGTGCTCTTGAGCGTGCTGGCCCCGGTGCTGGTGCTTGACCACTGCTCCATACCTGGTCCGGAGTTCTGGCAGCTGGGCACTACGCCCGCCATGTGCGTGGCTCTGGCATTGCCGCTGGGCTTCGGGGTGTGGACCTTCATCCAGAGCCGCCGGGTAGAGCCACTCACGCTCTTCGGGCTGCTGGGCACCATCCTCACCGGAGTGGTCACCATCTATGCCAATACAGGAGGCGGCGAGGCTATCCGCCCGGATACCCCGTGGTGGTATGCCGCCAAGGAGGCGGTTGTTCCCCTGCTACTCTGCGGGGCAGTCATGGTTACTGCCCGCCGACAGGACTCCCTGCTGCGGGTGCTGCTGTACTCCGATTCCCTCTTCGATATCCGCACCATTGAAAATCAGGTTGCAGCAACCAATCAGCAGGCCGCCTACGATGCCCTGCTCTGGCGCTCCAGCCTCTTCCTCGGGCTTTCGCTTGTGGTCTCCGCCGTGGGCAACTTTATTCTTTCCCTCTGCTTTCTGCTGCCAGTGCTGGATGCCCCTTCCGCCCAACAGGCGCTGGAGTATAACTACGCCGTAGGCCGCATGACCTGGTGGGGCTATCTGGTCATCGGCATTCCCCTGCTCGTCACCCTGGTGGGTGTCATCCGGCATCTGGTCGCCCGGCTGGAAGCCCTCACCGGGCTGGACCGGGGCAGATTGATGCTCCGCTAACGAAAAAACGCCGCATCTGCGGCGTTTTCCTTTGCAATTTACGGAGCCGTGCTCAGCAGCGGCACCACGTACTTACTGCCCATGGCCAGCCAGAACGGCAGCGTCACAAAGGAGCATAGCGTGGTGGCCAGAAGCACCTGAGCCCCCACATCCGGACGCCCTCCGAATCGCTTGGCCAGAATCACGGGAATCACCGCGCTGGGAATGGCGCTCTGAATTACCATGATGCGCTTGAGCAGCGGATCTACCGGCAGCACCCAGGCCAGAAGCAGAATGAGCGCCGGAGCTATCATGAGGCGCGTGATGACACCCGCCGCCAGCATACGGGGCTGCCACACGAAATTGCGCGTCAGGTCATACAGCGAGCAACCGAAAATAATGAGGCAGATAGGGGTGGAGACAGCCCCAATCATCTCAGCTGCCTTCATGATGGGCGGCTGCGCCACATACTCGCCAAGCCCCACCCAGGCAATGATGAGCGAGACAATGACCGACAGCAGCGGCCCGCGCAACAACATACCGATGCGCAGGTCCTTCACCCCGCCGCACATGAGGATAACACCCAGACTCCACACAAAAATCTCACACCCCATATTGTGAATGAACAGCACGCCCAGCGTGGGGTCTCCGGGTGCAGAGAAGAGCATCTGGATAATAGGAACAACGAAGAATACATAGTTCTGCACCCCGGCGGTGAGGGTGAACGTACGCAGCCCGGTGCCTATTTTCAGGCGCAGTACCCAGGCCACGGCGTATGCCGCCAGCACACCGACCAGCAATTCCAGAAAACCGCAGAGTATCCCCTGCAGCGAGAACCCGAAAGTACTCATTACGGGATTTGCCTCCACCACCATGTATTTCATGATGCTGTGAAAAATCAGGCAGGGGTAGCCCACATCCATGGCCAGCTGAAGAATCACGCTGTCATGCTCCGGGGCAATGGCCTTCTTATAACGCAGCCAGAAACCGATTCCAAAAAAGATGAACACCGGAATCGAAGCAAAAAAGGAATTGAGAACAAGGTCAAACATAGGCTTACAGCGAGGATTTTACCACAAGCTTAATGAATAGTGAATAGCAAATAATGAATAATGAGGTAAGCTATATAAAAACACCTCAAGGTAACTCTCGCTATATGAGCTCTATCCAGACAAAGCATACAAGACGCTTCAGCCCTGCATGTTTCCATACAGGCAGGAGGCAATTCTTATCAGCAGAGCACATTAGTCTACGTCGATAATTGCACTTGTTCCATCAGAATAGCTCACTCGCACCGTACCATTGATGATCCCACGTACCCAGAACAGATAGTAACCATCATTTATGAAGATGACATTGATGTGATCTCCTCGGAGTCCCTGTTGTCTAGCAATCCAATCCTTAGCCTTGGTTAACAGAGAATCGCCGGGCTTAATATGTGAACTTCTCTTTATCGATGATATCACCGTTTCAGGCTTATCCTGTAAGCGGGCAATCATCAAATGACCATCTATATCTATCTTCTCATGCACCAAAACATTCGTTATCTCTGCATAGTGCTTTTCAACTGCTGCTGCTTCGGTAGCCTTGAGAATCGATAAATGCTCAACCCCCAGCAATGTAGCCATACAGCGATTCGCAGGAAACAACACTGACGCAGAGACCGGGGAGCAAGCATATCGGCTCGGCAAGGCTGTATCACACTCTGAATTAACGGAAGTCAGACTTTTTCCTTGCCTGACTTCATGGCAAACTTTCTCCATGGATGCCTTCAATATCTGAATATCGTCATAGGCCTTAGGTATGATGATAATATTCGCGCATACCATTATGGCAGCAAAAATATTTAAAACCCATGCTTTCTTTGTTAGCAAAAGAATGTAGATGAACGAAATATAGGAGAAAAAACAGAAGCCATATACAGAGCGCACATATGTAACGCCTGAGGCAATATTCGGAATAAGGGAACCTAACGTGCCAACAAGGATACACAATAGAATGCGGGCATTCTTGTCTCGCTTATCCTTGGTATTCATCCATACAATGAATGAAGCTATCCACATAAGGAAACCTATTTGAACTCCAATATCAGACCAGTTGAAAGCCAGACGATACCCGACTTTCATTACATTTCTGACGTATTTCCATATGAAGGGTAAAGCGCCATCAACGCCACCCCCACCCATGGATCCAAGCCTTACGAAAGTTGCAGGAGCCAGAGCACTTGTGCATAAGCCTATAAAAAGGGCTGTACACGCAATGTAAAACAATGATGATTTACGCGGCGATACTAGAATGCATGCAAGCAGAAAGGTGAGCACCCCAAAAGCCATAGACTCGTGTCCATTCCCCGCGAACAGACCTATAAAAATAGCAACCGCTTCTTTTCTCGGGTTTCCGGAAAGAACAAAATAAAGAAATATTAGAAGAAGGCAGGATGTCCACAAGTAGTTGAAACTTCCAGACAACCAAAACATCGTACCGGCAGGAGACGGGACAATAAGCCAGTACGAAATGAGTATGAGTAACCAATTGCGAATAAAAGATTCCTTTGTAATCAATCTGGCCAATACACCACAACACACCGCATAACATAGCGTATTAGCAATACTAAAATATATACGATCGAACATTAGGAATGCCTGAACCAGAAAATGAACCACGAAGCGACCATTGCACATATACCAATGATTCTTCTGAGATTCAAGAATATCTGAAAAATCATTTACGATGCGTTGACATTCCGGAAATATAAAGCAATAGGTACAATCATCGCCTACCATTGGATATATACTGGCCAACGTATAGAACACTCCCAGTATAATCGCTATTCCAAAAAAATATAATAATATTTTTACTTTCTGATTCATATCCCTCACTTGATAGAAATTCGACCCCCTCTCTCAAAGAGGCTTACTTACAATCCTTATTATCTGTTTGTTCACTAATGCAATACCGGGGTCGTCTCTTCACTTCAATATACAGTTTCCCTATATATTCACCCACAACCCCCATACAAAGCATTCCCATACCACCCAATATCCACATGGAGCAGGCTAAGGTTGTATAACCGCTGGGAGGCGTACCCATTACATACACAACTACCGAATAAATCGCAAGCAACATCCCGACCAGAAAAACAAAAAGCCCCAAAACGGCAATCATTCTGAGCGGCACAGCAGAAAAAGCAGTAATCGCATTTATACTCAAGGATAATAGCTTGGAATACGAGAAATGGGTTTCTCCCTCCTGACGATCCAAGACATTGAAGTAAACTCCCTTCTGTCTGAAACCCAGTTTTCTTAACAGCCCGCGGAAAATTATGTATGTCTCTTCATATTCGGATAGTGCATTACATACATTTTTAGATATAAGGCAATAGTCCGTATGATTGTTACACACAGGAGACCCCAGAAGCTGCATTATTTTATAGAATCCAGCCGAGAAGATGGTCTTCAACCATGGCTCCCGACCTCTGTTTCTCTTAATTCCATATATAAGCTCATATCCCTCATAATAATGAGCTAAAAATGCATCTAATGCATTAATATCAAACTGCAAATCTGCATCCATACATGCAACAACATCTGCCGCCTTTCTCCCCTCGCAAACTCCAGCCCAGAGAGCTATTTCCTTGCCTCGATTGGCAGCAAATCTAACCCCTCTGACCTTGTCCGGATAAATTTCATGAGCATCTATAACGAGTTTCCATGTAGAGTCTGTAGACCCATCATCTACAAAGAGAGCATGACTTCCCTCCTCAATCATGCCTGAACTTTCCAGGTCTCGAATTTTCTTAGTAACTTCCTCGATGGTCCTGTTTAATGTATCCTCTTCATTATAGCACGGCAGAACAATACACAGCCTGACCTTACTCATTGTTGAACTACTTTGCATATGCACAGTTTTTGTCAGCTCCATCATCCCACCTCGATATGATGAAACCCAACCTTTCGTGAGCGTTAGGATACAGTATTGACAATGCTGTAGCAAGCATAAAATCAGGAATTCTCTTAGAATTAACCATTTTTCCATCGTGAAGAAGGTGGAATCCGAAGTGGCTGCATTTTGCAAAAATTATAAAACGCTGATTATTAAACATTTTGTTATCATGCAGACTTCTCAATGCATTACAGCATTGTCAATACTGTAACAAGCACAAAACGGGAAATTAGTTAAAAAAACACGTATCTTTACCAGTATTCTAAAAGGATGTGACAGCTGATTCTATTCGAGCCGAATTGCCCTTGTAGAGAAGCCTGAAACCAATCCCGAGGAACACAAATACCGGAATCGAAGCAAAAAAGGAATTGAGAACAAGGTCAAACATAGCAGCTGTTCCTGCATTCTACCACCTGGAGCTGCAGGCCGCAAGCCCATATTACTCATTCTGAACTTGCACAGGTGAAATGGCTGTGCCATACTCCCCCCATGCAGCACGAGGTTCATGTATGTTCCAATGGGTTCACCACAGTGGTGGCCCCGCAAAAAGCATTTCCGCTGGTTTCCATGCAGGTGTGGATTCAGACCGGCTCCATCCACGAGGGGGAACACCTGGGGGCTGGTCTTTCCCACCTGCTGGAGCACATGGTATTCAAAGGGACCGATGAATTTACCGCCCGCCAGCTGAATGAGCGCGTGCCGGAACTGGGCGGCATGTGGAATGCCTACACCAGCACCGACCGCACGGTGTTCTACATTGACGGACCGGCGGCGCACTGGCGCGAATTCCTGCACCTACTGGCTCAGCTCACCCTGCACCCTGCATTTCCCCGCGATGAGTGGGAGTGCGAGCGCGATGTCATCCGCCGTGAAATGAGCATGTATAACGATGACCCGCAGGATACAGCCTACCACGCGCTCATCAGCACCCTGTTCAAGGTAGTACCGCGCCGGCTGCCGGTCATCGGGACACGCAGTGGTTTCGATGCCCTGAGCTACGAAGACATGGTGAATTACCACCGCGAACGCTATGTACCGGGCAATATGTTTCTATGCGTGGCGGGCGATGTGAAGACGCAGGAATTCTTTGCGGCGGTGGATGAAGAATTCGGTGCCGCAACCGCCCGGCCTGCCAGGCCCGTGGTGCCGGTGACAGAGCCACGCCAGTGGGGGCCGCGCACCCACCGCTGCGAGTTCGCCCAGCCCACCAGCACCCTCCTGCTGGCCTGGCGCACCCCTGTCTCCAATCACCCGGATTCTGCCGCACTTTCCATGCTGGGCTCCATTCTGGGGGATGAACGCTCGGCCTGGCTGTACAAGAAATTCCACGATGAACTGGGGCTGGCGCACGATGTTTCCATCATGGCAGTACCCGACCGCACGGGTGAAGGCGCCCTGGTGCTGGAGTTTGACGTAGACCGCGACAAGCGGGACACCCTGCGCGATGCCGTGCTGGAGTTCATGAATACCCTGCCGCAGGCTGAATTCGATGAAGCCCGCCGCCGCACCCGCAGTCGGATGCTCACCGGCCGGCTGCGCGGACTTTCCACCGTGCAAGGAGTAGCCAATGTGCTAGGCATATCGTGGCATCTGAGCCGCAACCCGGACAGCATGGAGGAATGGGATGCCGCGCTCTCTCATGTCACCAACGACGACCTGGCCCGCGCGGCAGCCACATGGTTCACCCCTGAGCGGCTGGTAGAGGTAAGTATCGACCCCACCGGCAGCAATGCAGACGAAACCACCACCTGCGCCAACGCCGATAACCACGCCCCGGAAACCCACACCCTGCCCAACGGGCTGCGCGTGGTCACCCGAGTGGACAAGCGCGTACCCATGATTTATGCCGAAATCGTGTTTGGCGCCGGCAGCCAGACGGAAACAGCAGAGAACGCCGGCATCAACTCCCTGCTCACCGAATGTATGCTGAAGGGAACCACCACCCGCAGCGCAGAGCAACTGGCCCGCGAAGTGGAAAACCTGGGCGGCTCCATCTCCAGCTCAGCAGGAAACAACAGCTTCAACCTCTCCATTCACGGTCTGGCAAATGACACCCCCACGCTGCTTGAACTGCTGGCAGATGCAGCCCTGCACCCCACCCTGCCTGCCGAAACAGTGGAAAACGAAAAGCACGCCATGATTGCCGACATTCTGGATGCCGAAGAAGACCCGGCCGCACTGGCTTTCAGGCGGCTGCGCCGTCTCTGCTTCGGCCCGGTCTCCTACGGCAACCACCGCGACGGCTATGTGGAGAGTGTGCAGAACCTCACCCGCGAAGCGCTGCTTTCCCAGCATGCCCGCCTGGTCTGCGCTCAGAATGCCGTGCTGGCTGTGGCGGGTGATATTGACCCCGCAGAAGTGCAGGCTCTGGCAGAGAAACATTTTGGAGGCATGCCCGCCGGTATGCCTGCCCAGCGCACCGCCACCCCAGCCCAGATGCCCGCCGACGCCGTGGAAATTCTGGACAAGGAGCAGGCTGTACTGGCTCTGGCCGTGCCCGCCTCCGACGCACTTTCCGACACCACACCGACGCAGCTGCTCTTCGAGGAATGGTGCCGCGATATGGCTGGCCCGCTCTTCGATGAAATCCGCGAGAAACGCGGGCTTGCCTACTATGCAGCCGCTTCCTCTCTGCTGGGGGTGGATTCCGGATGCCTCTATTTCTACCTTGGCACTGCACCGGAGCAACTGGCTGAGGCTCGCAGCGTGCTGGAGGAAACCCTCAACCGCCTGGCGACAGAAGGTATGCCGGCCGATGCTCTGGAACGTGCCCGCTCCACCGCACTCACCGCCCGGGTACTGGCCCTGCAGAGCTGCGGCAAGCGCTGCAAAGGTATGGCTGTGAATACCCTTCTGGGGCTCGGGGCTGATTATGATGACCGCGTGCCCGACATACTCCGCGCAGTCACCCCGGAAAGCATGAACCGCTTCATTGCATCCGTACTCTCCCCCGCCGCTACCCGCACCTGGATTTCCGTGCGTCCGGAATGACCGTTAGTTGCAGCACATATAACATTCCTTGCAAACAGATTGAAGAGCGGGCATACTCCCGGTATGCCCGCTCTTCACATGATTACCTTCCGCTGTGAGGCCAGTCTCTATGAACGACTGGAAACCTTTGCCCGACAGCGCGAGCTTGACCGCACCTCCGTACTCAAACTCGCGTTGCATTACTACCTGAACTGCCTGAGCTGCCGGAGTTCCAATCAACAGAACTGAGGCCTCGGAATAACCCGCCGGCTGCCCCCAGCCAGGCACCCTTGCTCCGCATGCGTGCCTGGCTGGCCTGCATTTCAAGGTCACGTGCTTCATATTCGCCCTGCGTCCGTATGGTATCAGCCTCCTGCAGGGCAGCATTGGTGCGGTTGTTGATATCATCTTCCAGGCGGGTGGCGAGATCCCGTTCCCGTACTGTCACCGTACCATGTGAAGCCAGATTGGAAGCCGCTGCATCGGCCCGGGCGCTGGCCATTTCCATCTGGGCATTGCGCTGCTCACGGCGCTGATTCTCCATGGCCGTCCGGGTAATCACATCTGCCTGTTTTCCGGCGATGCGGCGGCGTTCGTCGGCGGCAGCTTCCATTTCCTTTGCCTGTCTGCGTTCGGCACGCGCCTCCACGGCTTTGCCCGCCACGGCAGCGGCGGTACTCATCAATGATACAGCGGTTGTAAATCCCATGACGGCAGTTTTACACCATCCCGCCGCACAGACCAAGGAATTTACCCTGTACGGCGGCGCTTTTCATCCGGAATCAGCTACCGGAATCCGGATGGTGCATTTTTATTGCGCGCATGAGAAAATGACGCCCTGCAAGCTTGACGCATCACAAAAAACTGGCAGAATAGGGCGGTTCACCTATTCGTATCATGTTCCAGTTCTTACAGAGCATCATTCACACACCGGCTTTCTACTTCATCACGGGCATTCTGCTCATCGTACTGTTCTTCTGGTATCTGGCTGCAGAAGAGGACAAGGTAAAGCGCAACGCCGGCACATTCTTCATCATTGGTCTGTGCTCATTCTCCCTGCTTTCCCTGTTCCTGAACGGCATGCACTACGGCATTGACATCCGTGGCGGCGTGGAGCTCACGCTTGAAGTGCAGCCCAAGCTCAATGACCACGGCGAAATGCAGCAGCCCACTCAGGAGGACATGCAGCAGGCCTGCGATATCCTCAACGAGCGTCTGAATGCCACCGGTACCAGCGAAGTACAGATTCTGCATTCCGGAAACAAGATTCTCATCCAGATTCCCCAGCAGGACAGCGACCCCGACAAAAACAAGGAGAAGCTCGATGCCATGGTCAAGATGCTCACCAAGATGGCCAAGCTGGAGCTTCTGGCCGTCTACCCGGAAAGCGATCGTGTCATCAATGACCCTGAAACCTATGAGCTGATTTCTGCCTACGAGCAGAAACTGGCTGCATACGAAACGGAAGTAGCCACCGGCAACAGCAAGCTCCGCAAACCTGCCCTGCCCCGCATCCCCTCTAAGTTCGGTCTGAATGACTACATGATTCTCCCCTATCCTCACATCAACGAGGAAACAGGCCTGCCTGAGCTGGACAAACACGGCCGCCCCGTGGTGGAATACATCGTGCTGCAGAAGCCCTACGCCGCCATGCAGAAAGATGTCTACATCACCGGTAAGGAAGTGGCCCAGGCCCACCCTGACTATGTACGCAAGGGTTATGTGGATGTGGTGCTCAACCGCACCGGTGCCGACCGCATGGGCCGCCTGACCGGCGCTATGCAGATTGGTCGCGACCGTCTGGCCGTGGTGCTCAACAACCAGATCAAGTGCGCCCCTGTGGTACAGGCTGTACTGCACAAAGAGTTCAACATCAGCGGTTTGAATGGCAAGGGTGAACCCGAGGACATCTCGAAGGCTCTGGCCAACCCTCTCTCCAGCGACCTGAAGGTGGAAGGCCGCAAGGATGTATCTGCCCAGCTGGGCCAGAGCGCCCTGGAGCAGAGCGGCATTGCCGGTCTGGTCGGCATGCTGGGTGTATTCCTCTTCTGCTACTGGTACTACCGCTCCGCAGGTATGGTTGCTATGGTGGGGCTGGCCTTCAACGCCATTGCCCTGCTGGGTCTCATGAGCTTGTTCGGCTTCGTGCTCACTCTGCCGGGTATTGCCGGTATTGTGCTGACCATGGGTGTGGCCGTTGACGCCAACGTGCTGATTTATGAACGCATGCGCGAGGAACGCGCCGCCGGGCGTCCTTTCCTGGTGTGCCTGCGCCAGGCATACGAAAAGGCTTTCTCCGCTATCTGGGACTCCAACATCACCTCCCTTATCACCGCTGTGATTCTGTTCTGGATTGCCAGCGGTTCCATCAAGGGCTTCGCCGTGACCACAAGCGTGGGTATCATCACCTCCCTTATTGGTGCTGTTGTTGTTACACGCGTGCTCTTCTTCTGGGCCGAGCACCTGGGTCTGCTCAAGGAATTCACCTTTGCCCGTGCTCCGTTCCAGGGTAAGGTGTTCAATTTCATGAAGTACCGCAAGCACGCCATGATCGGCTCCACGCTGCTGCTCATTGCAGGTCTGGCCTACGCGGTTTTCGGTCGCGGTGAAAGCGCCCTCGGCGTTGACTTCGTTGGTGGTTCCACCTCCACCTATGTGGTTCCCTCTGATTCCAAGCTGGAATACAAGCAGCTTGAAGACTACGTGGAAAAGATGCAGCTTTCCAAGAAGGCTACCACCCAGCAGTTCACCTCTGCCACCGATACCAGCATCAAGATTCGCTGCGCCAGCAAGGAAGAGGCCCAGCGCATTGATACTGAGCTCCGTGCAAATGTTCCGGGCGTAAAGGAACTGCAGGCTCCTTCCATCGAGGAAGTGAGTGCATCCCTGGGTTCTGCCTTCTTCAAGACGGCTCTCATTGCCCTTGCTGCCGGTATGCTTGGCATCACGCTCTACCTCTCCATCCGTTTCGAATGGTCCTTCGCCATGGGTGCTTTCTTCTCCACCCTGCATGACGTGCTGGCCATCATCATCCTGGTGGTTGTCATGGGCACTGAGCTGAGCATCATCCACATCGGTGCCTTCCTGACTGTTGCAGGTTATTCGATTAACGACACCATCGTGATTTACGACCGCATCCGTGAGCATCTGCGCCTCGCAGAACCAAGCGAGCAGCTGATTGACATTATGAACAATGCCATCAACTCCACACTTTCCCGTACCCTGCTCACCTCCGGCTCCACTATCGCGGCTCTCATTGCCCTGCTGGCCCTGGGTGGTCCTGCCATGTGGGACTTCTCCATCACCATGCTCCTGGGTATCTTCGTGGGTACGTACTCCTCCATCTACATCGCTTCCCCCGTGGTGCTCTACTTCGACAAGCGCGGTGATCTGCGTAAGGAGCTGCAGGATGCCGATGAGGCGGCGGGTGTCTAATATCCATCCATCACCAATGTGAACCGCAAGTTCTTCCACCTCATTCTCCTGCTCTGTGCCGCTGTATTTGCGGCAGCGGTCTGGGGTTCTGTGGATTGCGGTTCTCGCCTCGATGATCCCTCTGTCACCCCTGAGACGGAATCCCGTCTCAGGGGCCTCATTTACTTCCATTTCGCCCTTGCCCAGCTCTCCAGCATCTGCGCGGTTATTCTGGTGTACTGCCACCACAGAAGTCAAAAGCGTAACTACCTTATTGTCAGCTATAACAAAAACGGTCTCCACCTGAATCCACCCGGATTCAAGCTGCCCCGCGAACGAGTCTACCGCTGCCATCTTGGTAATTTAGACACCTGCGAACTTCCCTCTGCAGATTCACCCATCCTGGTCTACCCCATGTTCATGCTCAGCGGCACCAGCAGCGGCAGGAAACTGGTGCAGCGGCTCAACAGCGCCTACGCACACCGCACGCAGAAACCTCAGTTCTATTTCCAGCCCGTGCTGGGGGCCTCACCCTGGCTGGCAGAAGCCGCAGCCCGGCATCTGCGTCCTCTTCTGAAAGCCAACAGCGGCGTACTGGTCGTCGCACACGATTCCACCCTGCCGGAACCGCCACCGGAGCCGGCCCTCTTCTGCCGGCGTCTGCGGGAGCTGCTGCCCGGGACCGAAATCGCCCTCGGCTATTTCAACCAGACCCCCAAGGCGGATGATATGGTGTTGAAAATGAAAGCAGAACGCATCCTCCTGCTTCCCTTCCTGCTAACAGAGGGAATCCACACCCACCGCGACCTTCCCACCACCGAAACCGCAGCATCCTGCGGCAAAACCCTTACCCGCCTGCCCGTCGTGGCAGAGTTACTCAAGGACTGATTCCGCACCTCCATGAAACTCGCCCTCAAAGTAACCCCTGGAGCAAAAAAGAACGAAATTCTTGGCTGGGAGGACGATTATCCCCAGGTAGGCCGTGTCCTCAAGGTAAAGATTGCTGCCCCTCCGGTAGAGGGAAAGGCCAATAAGGAAATCATCCTCTTCCTCGCCAGACTCCTCCAGGTGACTAAATCATCCATCGAGGTCATCCATGGTACCAGCGGCCGCATCAAGCTGGTAGAAATTCCCGACACATGCGACCTGAGCCGGCTGAACGTGTGAAACCGGCACAATCCGCGCTGTTATGCAGAATTTTTGCATTTCAGAGCAGAATTATCTTGCAAAAATCACAAAGCAGGTTATCATGAATATTGCAGGATGGCAGCGTCATCGCCTGCCGGACTGCACAGAAAAACCAACCAAACCAATAGAAAGAGGTAAAAACCATGCCGAGTGATACCAATATTACTGTTACAGGTCGCCATATTGAAGTGACAGAAGCCATCCGCGAATTCGCTACAAAGAAGATTGAGGCTATCCATATTGATTACCCGAAGATTGTGGAAGCCCGTGTAGTGGTAGATGTGCAGAAGGATCGTCAGATGGCGGAAATCGTGCTGTTCTGTGCTGATCATATCACCATCCAGGCATCTACCTCTTGCGATGATTTGTACGCCGCGATCGACGAAACCATCACCAAGATTATGCGCCGCATGCGTAAGCACAAGACGCGCCTCATGAAGCACTATCGCCCGCACCGCTCACAGAGCATCCGCAAGCTGGACGAAAAGGTGTACGAGGAAGACGTGCTGGACTACGACGATACCGACGGTCCGGAAGACCCGAAGCCGGTACGCATCTCCCGCGAGGGCTACGACCTGCGCACCATGTACAAGGAAGATGCCATCATGGAGCTCGAAATCTCCGGCAAACCCTTTGTGCTGTACCGCAATGCCCGCCGCAACGTACTGCAGATTGTCTACCGGCTCAGCCCGGGCGAATACTCCATTATTGAACTGGGTAACGAGCTGAAAGCATAAAGAGCATATCTCCTCGTAAGAACTCTGGCAATTTTCCAGGCCGCGCCCCGCACAGGGAGCGCGGCCTGCTTTATGATAAGCAAGGCGGCTGTCCGGAGTCACCGGGCAGCCGCCTGAAATCTTCCTGTCAGAACCGGGAAGGGAGAAGGGGGGAGGGGAAAATATCCTAAATCTTCTTCATGAGCATTTCACCGGCACACTCAAACCAGCCATCGAAACACCTTACCCGGAAACGCACCTCCACGCGTCCCTGCAGCGCACGGGGCACCTGGAATGTCACCGTTCTGGCATCCTTATCCGCAGGCTCAGCAGCATCGCACACATGCTGGCCATTGGCATAAAGCTGAAATCCCTTGCAAGTCATGCGGCCATTTCTTCCCGGCAGCGGGGTCAGGCTGAACGCATACACCCCGGCCCCCTTCATCTGGGAGCTGACATTCACCCGCCATTCCTTCTCAAACTCAGCCGTCATGTCACCATTACTATAATACGGCTCCTCAAAGATATAAGGGTGCTTGTCATCCCAGTAATCAGCCCATCGGCGGGCACCATGCCAAGCGTAGCCTCCAGCGCCTTTTCCATTGCAGCTGCATTCAGCACAGTCTTGCCGGTATAGATGGCCAGCAGAGTATCATCTGCCCCCAGCAGCACCGCCACGGGCAGGTTGGTGAATGAACCGGTAGGCAGCAGGGCATCCCGGTCATGCT
>CAJGDB010000030.1 GCA_904502165.1 uncultured Akkermansia sp. | reverse complement strand
GGCATTTCATCCTCGGGTGTACCAAAGGCCATATCGAGATTAAACTCGCTCTGGCGGGCCTCACGCGAAATCACGGCAGGTGCCGGCGCAGGAGCGGGTTCCGGTGCGGGAATAGGTTCCCATACCGGCAAGGGCTCCTCAACAGGCTCTGGGGCGGCCTCTGCCGCCGGGGCCGGCTCCTCTGCTGGCAGCGTCATATCCTCCTCCGGTTCAAGCAGCGGTTCTCCGCCATCCTCATCCTCTGCGTCTTCCGGAAGAGCCGTGGTCTCCTCTACCGGGGAAACATCCTCCACGCTATCTGCCCCCCCTTCGAAAGCAGTCTCCGGTTCCTCTGCAGCCAGAAGAGCAGCCTCATTATCAGCCTGAATGGCAGCCTGCATTTCACGATAATCCACGGAAGCAATGATGCTCACGCGCAGTTCCTCGCCCAGCCGGGCCTTGACAGCTGCGCCGAAGAATATATTCACATCTTCGCTCCCGAGCCCCTCGCGCACGATCTCCATAGCCACCCGGAGTTCGGCAAGGGACATGTTATTGCCACCCGCAATGTGCACGATGACTGTGCGTGCATGCCGGAGGGCGTGGTGGTAGGCCACCAGGGGGGATTCCAGAGCCGCACGGGCGGCCTCTTCTGCGCGGTTGGGGCCATAGGCCTTCCCTGCGCCATAAATGCAACGGGAGTCGTTGTTGTCCAGCGCTGTCACCAGTTCATCGAGCCCGATATTGATGATGCCGGGGGAGTTCGCCAGCAGCGGCACAGAGGCCGTCGCCTGGGAGAGGAGCGCATTGGCTTCCTCAAACACCGCCTGAGCCCCGGTGCGGCTCCGGAACAGGTCTTCCATGTAGTCATTCTCGAAGCAGAATACAATATCGGAAATGGATGCTATTTCTTCCAGTGCCTTATCCGCCTGACAACGGCGGCGGGCACCTTCAAAGCTGAACGGCATCACCACCACGGACACCAGAAACAGCCCGGCCTCCTTAGCCTTGCGGGCCAGCACAGGAGCTACGCCGGACCCCGTACCACCACCCAGACCGACCACCATAACCAGCAGGCGGGAACCCCGCAGCAAGCCATCAATCTGGTCGTTGCTTTCCTCAATAGCCAGGCGGGCTACCTCCGGATCACCACCGGAGCCCAGACCATGATTCAGCCCGGCACCGAGCTGAACAAATTCCACATTGCCGCATTCGCGCCCCAGGCGCTCATCAAGCGACATGATGCAAAGGCGCACATTTTCAGCGCTGGAGCCACTGAAACGCTGCAGAATGCTGGCACCGGCACCGCCAAGACCAACGATGACGATACCATCTTCTTTCCGGGTGGTTGTCTGGTAGGGAAGCATGGTAGAGAAGTAAGCTGGATGAATAAAAGGATTAACGGCCGCCGCGCAGCCAGCCCAGGAAGCGCTTGAGCATGTTGCCATCCTGGGGATTGATGGCATCATCATCGTATCTCTGAGCATAGCGGATAAGACCGATAGCCGTGCAGTAACGCGGGTCTGCCAGATAGGAATGATTGTGCCCGGGAGGAAGGGGCGCAGGCTGATGCACTGGCATACCACCGAAAATGTACCGGCAGAGGCCATCCAGCCCGCGCATGAAACTGGTACCACCGCTCAAGTAGATTCCCATGCCGGAGTTGAGCATTTCCGAGGGGATGCGGTCACGCACCTGAAGCAGCATAGCGGCCAGAGTATTACGGATAATGCGGTTGAGCTGCCCACGCTCAATGGAAACATCGTGCATGCCAAGATCGCTCTTGTATTGAGCCAGGGAATGATCCTTAATATCACCAAATGCATTGCCTTCGGTGCGCTTGAGCACTTCTGCGGCCTTGAAGCTCACCCTCTGGTCGGTCTGGCTTACAATTTCCATGTTGATATTGTTGCCACCCATCGGAATGCAGCCAGAGGCCACGACATCGCCCCCCTTATAGCAGATGAAGTCTGTTGTGCCACCGCCAATATCAATCAGGAGCGCTCCGCTATCTTTCTGCTGGCGGGTCAGCACCATCTGGGCTGTTGCCAGCGGCGCAAACACCAGGTCCTCTACATCCAGCGGCACCTGGCGCACGCACAGCAGCGAGTTCTGCAGGCGGGAGCGAATGCCATGCATGATGTGGCAATTCACATCAATCGTGCGGCCATTGAGACCGGCAGGATGCCGGGTGGGCTCACCGCCATCAATGGAGAAACCACCCAGTTCCTTGTTGATGCAGAAGCGTTCCTTGGACAGCTCCGGCTTCGATGCCTTCTCCTTGGCAGCATAGACATGCTCGTCCTCGATGATGTGTTCATTATCATGCAGGCGGAAATAGCCCACATTATTCTCACCCACAATGTGTTCACCCGTAACAGAAAGAAACACGTTGAGAATATCCACATCGGCATGGTCCTGGGCGAGCTGCCAGGCATCGCATACGCACTGGCGGGCCATGCTCAGATCCACCACCTCTCCTTTACGCACACCAGCGCTCTTCACCTCACCGATACCGATGATGGTGGCGGTAGCATCAGGGCGGATTTCACCCACTACCATACAGGTCTTTGTGGTGCCGATTTCAAGGCCTACAAGGATTTTGGATTGTGCCATATGGAAATTGAAATGTTACAAAGTAAAACAGGAAAATTTTCTCTACTCGGAGTATAGCACATTAGCCGCAGACTGGCGCGGGAAATGCGCGTCATAAGTTCAGGGGCGCGATAATTCCCGCTCGCAGGCATCCGGCGCAGGCATGATGATAGGGCGTAAGCTCACCGTTTCTTCCGAATATGACTCTGACGGCACGAAAAGGAACCCGGGCTTCCTGTTGCGGACTTCATAAGAAGTAGCACGGAACATGGGCAGAACCTGGTCCGTACTGGGGTCATACGCCTTACGCCCGGTGTACTCCCCCTTTACGATGTACTCCACGTTCTGATCTGTGCCGAAAACGGCATCCGGCAGGGGGTCCTCCGGGCCACGGTCGGGGGTTCGCACCAGCGATTCATCCATCATCACCAGTCTGGCTTCGCGCCAGCTCTGCCCCGGCTCGCGCAGATACCCCCAGAAACGACAGAGCGGGATGTGATACCGGCGACCAATGTAGTAGTCCCCCTTTTCCTCCTGGGCAATGGCCGCTTCACGCTCGCGGAGCGCCTCGCAATCGGAACGCAGGGAATGACACTGAGTCAATACCATGCAGGCAATCAGAGCAACGACTGTTTTCTTATACATGACCACACACCTTTTCTACCCCATTGCCCCCACACGGTCAAGCCTAATCTACACACGCATGGAATCCCTGTCAGCGCGCCATTATTTCCTTGACACCCACAGAGCGCATCCCTATACTCCGCGTGGGTGCGTCATGGCAGCATGAAGCCCGATTGCCCCAAGGCAGCATGGCACAAGAACGGTTCATTCCCCTGAAAAGGAGGACTGGCCAGGCAGCCGGAAGGGCACGCACCTTATCACCCGTATCCCAATACACTTTTCACATGATGCAAATTTTTAAGAAAATCGCCCGTCTTTTCTCGTATGATATCGGGATTGACCTGGGCACAGCCAATACCCTGGTCTACATTAAGGACCAAGGCATTGTGCTGCGTGAACCTTCCGTTGTTGCCATGAAAGGCGACAAGGTGAAGGCCGTGGGCGAGGAAGCCAAGCGCATGGTGGGCCGAACCCCCGGCAGCGTGGTGGCTATCCGACCGCTCAAAGAAGGCGTTATTGCCGATTTCGAAGTGGCGCACAACATGCTGCGCTACTTTATCAAGCGTGCCTGCCAGAGCCGCAGCATCCGCGGGCCGCGTATCCTGATTGCCCACCCCTCCGGCATTACAGAGGTGGAACGTCACGCCATCGAGGAATCCGCCTATGAGGCGGGTGCCATCAAGGTGCAACTCATTGAAGAGCCAATGGCTGCAGCCATCGGCGTGGGGCTTCCCGTAACCGAGCCTGTAGGCAGCATGATTGTTGACATTGGCGGCGGCACGACCGAGGTGGCCATCATTTCCCTTTCGGGTATCGTTTACAGCCAATCTGAAAAGTGCGGTGGCGATGCCCTGGACGAAACCATCACCCGCCACATGCTGGCTGCCCACAATTTGCTGGTGGGTCCCCGCACGGCGGAGGATATCAAAATCCGCGTCGGCTCTGCCCACCCCCTGCAGCAGGAACTGCAGATGGAGGTGAAGGGGCGCGACCGCGGCACCGGTCTGCCCAAGACCGTTACCGTGCGCTCCGAAGAGATTCGCGAAGCGCTGCAGGATAAGCTCGATGTCATTGTGAGCGCCATTCGCCAGACGCTGGACCACTGCCCGCCTGAGCTGGCCAGCGACCTGTACGACCGCGGTATCACCGTGGCCGGCGGCGGCGCCCTGCTGCGTGGGCTGAGCGACCTGCTGCATGAGCAGACAGGTCTGCCCATCATGATTTCTGAAGACCCGCTGAGCGCTGTTGCAGAAGGCACAGGCAAGTATCTTCAGGAGAACGATGACGTCTTTGAAGAGGAGTAAAGCCCCCGCTGAATTACCAACGGAAGAGCGGTTTTCCACTCCCCAAGGCATCCTACCACCGGCATGGCACCGCACCACTTGCGGGGCCGCTGCATGGCCTGCTGATGCAGAAGCGCAAACGCTCTCCCCTCTCTCCCCGGATACAGACGCGAGTTTACCAGGTAAAAACAACTCCAACCTCAACCAAAAACTTTGTCTTTTATTTCCAAAATGATTAATACAGTCAAACACTTCCTCGGGTTCGGCCAGTGCAACCCCAGGGAGGGAACCACCATCGTCATCAACTCAGAAAAACTGGAACGCCGTGTCGCTTTGCTTGAGGACGGCGTGCTGGAGGAATACAGCATTGAGCGTGAAGGCGAAGATAATATCGTCGGCGGCATTTTCAAGGGCCGCGTCAAGAACATTGAGCCGGGGCTCAAGGCCATGTTCGTTGACATCGGATACGAAAAAAATGCTTTCCTGCACTTCTGGGATGCCCTTCCCCTGGCGCTCGATTCCTCGCTGGAGGAAATCCAGCGCGAAGGCCGTCCCCGCAAGAAGCAGAAGAAGATCACCAGCAAGGATATTCCGGATATCTACCCCATCGGTTCCGAGATTATGGTGCAGGTGACCAAGGGGCCGATTTCGTCCAAAGGGCCGCGCGTTACCACGAATATCTCCCTGGCCGGACGCTATATCGTGCTTATGCCTTTCACCGACCAGTTCGGTATCTCCCGCAAGATTGATGACCCCAAGGAACGCCAGCGTCTGCGCCAGATTGTGCAGAAACTCAACGTGCCGGAAGGCATGGGCATCATTATGCGTACGGTGGCGCAGGGCCAGCGTTTCCGCCACTTTGTGCGCGACCTTGCCATGCTGCTGACCCAGTGGCGCGAGGTGGAAGAGAAATTTGCCACCAATCCTGCTCCCATGTGCGTGTACCGCGAGCCCGACCTCATCGAGCGCACCGCCCGCGATTTCCTGACGGACAATGTGGACAACATTGTGTGCGACAACCTGGAGACCACCCAGCGCATGCAGGAGATTGCAGGCAAGATTTCCCGCCGCTCCAAGCGCCACATCCAGTACCACCAGTACCGCCAGCCCATCTTCGAGGAACTGGGCATTGAAAAACAGATCAACGAGGCCTTCCAGCGCCAGGTGCTACTGCCCTGCGGCGGTTATCTGGTGATTGATGAGACGGAGGCGCTCATCGCCATCGATATCAACACCGGCCGCAACAAGGGCAATAAGGACCTCGATAAGACAATTCTGGAAACCAACCTGGAATCTGCCCGCGAGATTGCCCGCCAGCTGCGCCTGCGTAATATCGGCGGCCTCGTGGTGGTAGACTTCATCGACATGCGCCACCGCAAGGACCAGCTGGCCGTATACAAGGCCATGAAGGACGCCCTCAAGCGCGACAAGGCCAAGACTCAGGTGATGCAGATTACCCCCATCGGGCTCATGGAAATGACGCGCCAGCGCATCAATGAATCGCTGCTGGACTACGTGAACGACCACTGCCCGTACTGCCACGGCCGAGGCCGAGTGAAGAGCGTGATGACTATGAGCGTGGAAATCCAGCGCCAGCTGAAAGCCACCATCATGCGTTACCGTGAGAATGTGGGAGATATGATAGTTGTGGTGAACAGCGATGTGCTCAGCCGCTTCAAGAACGAGGATGCCAAGCTCCTCATGGAGCTGGAGCGCCAGTGTGCCGGCCGCCTCATCTTCCGCAGCGACCCCTCCATCCACCGCGAAGCCTTCGCCATTCTGAACCCGGCCAATAACAACAAGCCGCTGTTCCAGATTAACATGTAACCCCCTTCCCCAGCGGCGCGCCCTGCTCTGAAACAGGACGCGCCGCCTTTCTCTTTGTCCTCTCCATGAAAAAGAAGATACTCTTTATCATGCACCTGCCTCCTCCCGTACATGGACAAAGTATGGTGTGCAACCAGATACACAAAAATGAGGTAATCAATAGGGAATTCGATTGCCGCTATGTAAATCTATCTGCTTCTCGCTCATCCGATGAGGTCAGCAGCTATGGGCTGTTCCAGGTAATCACCAAGTTGTGCCGCCTTGCCGGCTCTTTTCTCAACACTTTCTGGCAACTGGTTGTCTTCCGTCCGAGAACATGTTATCTGACCATCACCTGCCATGGTGTTCCTTTTTTGAAAGACGCGCCTTTCGTCCTGCTGTGCAAACTCTTTGGCTGCCGCATTGTGCTGCACCAGCACAGCAAGGGAATGTCTACATGCTCCTGCAAACCAGTATACCGCTGGCTCCTCCCCTTGGTTTACCGCAACACTACCGTCATCCTGCTCTCCTGGCGATTGTATGATGACGTAGCAGACGTTGTGAAACGCGAACAAGTCAAAATCTGTCCCAATGGTCTGTAATCCAGAGAAATTTCAATTCATATTCATTGGAAATCTTCTCCTTATGAAAGGAGTTATGGTACTTTTAGATGCGTGCAGCATACTGAAAAGCGATCAATACGATTTCCTTTGCCATATTGTAGGAGCCCCGACAAACGACTTATCTCTTGATAAGCTTCATGAATATATTCACGCTAAATCCCTGAACGATTACGTGCATATTCATGGGCCGTTATATGGAAAGGACAAAACAGCTATACTTCAGAAATCCAACGCCATGGCCTTTCCAACGCTGGATGATTGCTTCCCATTGGTAGTTTTAGAAGCCATGCAGAATGCTCTCCCTGTTATTGCATCCAATGAAGGAGCTATACCAGACATGGTACTTGATGGCGTTACCGGTATTCTCATCAGCAAAGGAAACGCAGAAGAACTGGCAAATGCCATGAAAAGGCTCATAACACACCCCGCCACAGCCAGACGCATGGGAGAAGACGGGCGCGCTCGTGTTCTGGAATCTTTCTCGCAACAAGCTTTTATTTCCACCCTGTGCGATATCCTGCGTATTGCCTCAAAATAAAATCGAACCCAAGGGGGTGGTTGCCTCAAAATTAATCGAACCTTAGGGTACTCGTTTTTCGAACCAATCAAGCGCAAAGTCACCTTGATGCCCAACACCCTAGCAGGGTGGGTTTGGGAGGGGCGGCAATGAGCCCCTCCCTTACTGCTGCCGCTGGGTTAATAGCGTGGCTGTTTCTTTGGAGTATTGCCCTATTTTATCAGGCTTTCGTTGCGGACGATGAAAATCTCTGACCTTGTGCTCACGCACTCTCAATTCAATGAAGGTCGCATTCATCACTATGTTCCCACAGCCCGGGTTTCCCGGATCGGCATCGGCTTTGACCATGCTCTACCAGAGCCTTCCTCCGGCGAAAAGAAGAAGGACATCCTGACCTTCGCCTCTACCTACCCGCATAAATGCACCAAACTCACCATAGAGCGCATTCAGGCATGGCTCGTCCAGCGTGAGGATGCAGATGATGTCCGCATTCACATTGTGGGTACTCTGCCGGAAGACTGCTCCTTACCCGGCAGCAACTGGATTCATTATGAACGCATGCCATACCAGCAACTCATGGCATTACTGAGGGAGAAATGCAGTTTGGCCGTCTACATTTCCGAGTATGAAAGCTACGGCATGCCGCCGGTTGAGTGCCTGCTCAACGGGGTTCCCTGCATTGCGTCTGACTTCCCCTCCATCCGCGAGAATATCCCTCATCAGTATATATTCGACAAATCAGACGAAGCCTCATTTATTGAAGTTGCCAATGCCACGTATGACCAGACGATTCCCTTTACCTGCCCGGAATACCCGGATTGGAACCAAGTGGCCAATTTGTGCATAAAAGCCATGCAAGGCCATTGATGCGAGGGGCATGAATAGCGCAGAACATGGCTCTGCAATCAGACAGCAAGCTAATGCCGGCGTCATGAATCCGGGTTAGTGACAGGCAGAGCATTGCTGTCCCTGGAAAATGCCGCCCAGCATTCAGTAAGAAACAATCTGCTTCAATATTTCCATTGAATGAGCGCGGACTTCATCCATTTGCTGCATGTTCGAAGAAGAGGGTTGCACTATGCAGAGCTCTCTTGACGGGCAATCCGGGAAGGGCTTCCGATGTGGCGTGACTCCAAAATATGTGAACAATGAATCCAGGCGACTGTTTGCCTGAGTTGCCTGTTTTGCATCAGCAAGGAGAATATGAGACTCCTTCTGGAAATTCAGGCCAAATGCAGAACCATGGAATGAAGTTGTAACTAATGCTTTTGCATTTCTGATAAGCCATACAAACTCCGCCGGGCCTACCCCTCTCAGCGCGAGGCCCTTCTCTGAACACACCTTCCCCACGACAGGCGGCTGAATCGTGTATAAAGCACAATTCTTACTACGAGCCAAATCCTTTGCGTAGTTCATGAGTTCCTTTCCACCTCCTACGCTGTATACCAGAACGTAATCTTTCTGTGGCAAGGGCACAGGATTCTCTACCTCTTTCCAGTCATCCGCAGTCATCAGCAACACCGGGTCACATACAGCATGCGCTTCTTTCGACAAGAGAGAAGATAAATATCTTGCCCCTTCATGCTCACGCAGGCTGAGAATGGTGAAATCTGACAGGCGTTTCTTGTATATGGCAGCCAGTTCATCGCATATCTCCAATATGCCTATACTTGATGCATACGAACATTTTCTCTTACCCTTCTCAACAAAATCAAGCAGAAAGCTCTGGTCGAAAGTAGCAACCTTACCGGTCGTAATCCGGGGATTCCATATCTGATCGCTGCCGGCAATGAAAGCCGAATACCGGGAATTGGCCTTCTGCAGCTCCCTGGTGGTATAGTACGTTTCCTGAGATATGGGCAGCATCTGCTGGCGGAACCGGGCAAAAGCCTTATACGTACTTCTATCCCGCAGGAAGCGATGGTGCAGCAGGGCAAGGAATGTCTTGAGATTTTTCCCCCAGCGTACAGGCCAATGATACAGTTTTTCCAACGAGCGGCTACGATAGTCCACAATCTCTGCCTTATGCCCCAGCCGGTTGTTGATAACATGAGCAAGAGCATACGACTGCAGCATCGCGCCATAATTATTGGCCCGGTGTGTAGTAAGAATCCCTGTCTTTCTGGTTGTTTCAGTCCCTGCAGTCATTGATGTCGGAAATCTCAATTTAATGATAACGAATGAGGTTATTTGCAGCTTGGGGCGTTATCTCCCGATAACGCCACCGTGCACGTTCAATCTATCAAATTATGGCGATTTTTCAAGATAAATCAGGAATAAAGAATGCCTATCTCAAAGTTTTTTCACAAGCACAAGCAAAAGCTTCATCTCCCCAGGTTAAAACAGGGAATACGAGAGGATGAATTCTCCCACTTACAAACCTCATACACTCAAAAGAGCCTTTACACTTGTCACAAGCCGCAACTGAATAACCTTACCACAGCATTGCTGCTTCTTCCTGCTAATTTACCCCTTCCCCCATCCGGGTATTTTTGTCTTGCCAACAGCCTGTAGAAAAGATAGACTTAACTGCGTCCGAAAACATCGGGAATTTACCACTCCAATAATAAAATCACCATTTCATTCTATGCTTGATAAGTTGCCAGGCTTCAAATTAGCAAAAAAAATTCTTGGCCCGATTAAGTGGAAGTGGAAAGCCAGGTCCATCATAAAGGACCGCATTCTGCACGAGCAGCAGTACTACGTGCGGCATTGCATGGATACAAAGAAATCACCGAAGGGAGAAGATGCCAGATTGGTGGCTATGTATCATGTCATTGAGAAAGGCCTGACCATGCCTCAACGCCGATTAGGGTTCGGACAACCTATGGTAATGGCCATTCTGGCGCAGATAGAGCTGGTTCTATCTCTGCATGAACGCAGAAGCACCGCCGCCTGTGACCATGCAAAATCCGTGCTGGCCGAGTACTACGAAATACATCGCAATCACGAGGGGATTCTCAAACCTGAAGTTGAGGAAGCATTGAAACTCCTGCTGGCTGATAATCAAGTCTCCGTTTCCAATCAATCAGAAACCACGGCAAAAGAATACTGGAGTCACTTGAATTCCAATTTTGAGGATTTTTCTGCGTCCCGGCACAGCCTGAGAAGCTTCAGCTCCACCCCCGTATCAGAAGAACAGATTCGTGCAGCAGTCAGCCTTGCCAACAATGCACCCTCCGCCTGCAATCGTCAGCCCTGCAAGGTGTATTGTGTGGAACACGGCAAAACCATGGACAGACTGCTCGAAATTCAAGGAGGCAATCGTGGTTTTGGTCACTTGGCCGACAAACTGATTGTGCTCACATGCAATCGGAGTTGTTTCATGACATCAGAGTTCTTTTCTCTGTATGTGAATGGTGGCATCTATCTGATGAATCTTGTATATTCCCTGCATTTCAACAAGGTCGGCACCTGCATTTTGAACTGGACTCCGGACGGCATTCATGATGACGAAGCCCACAAACTCATTGATATACCTGAAGAAGAAACAATCATCGCATTAGTGGCATGCGGGTCGACTCCCGAAGAATTCCACATGGCTCTTTCCCCCAGGAAATCAACAGAAGAAACCTTGCTGTTCAAAAAATAAAGTGCGACTTTGAAAATCAGGAAAAGCGTAGCAATTCGTGCCAGCATGATGGGTTGTTCGATGAAGGACACCTGTTCCGGAAACTACATCAGATACATTTCCTGAGACCACCTCAGGAATACAAAACCGGTCATTTATACTACCTGCGGATTTGAAACAGCTCCCCGCATGGTGTTTTTCTCTTGCGTTAAGGTGAATCATCATGTAGAATACGTGTACTATGAACAGACTCGCAGGTAAAACCGCTATTGTGACAGGGGCTGGCCGCGGCATTGGCCAGGCCATTGCCCACAGCTTCGCAGCAGAAGGCGCCAAGGTCATTCTCATTTCCCGCAATCCCGGCTCCTGCGGCAGTGCTGCAGATGCCATCAACGCCGAGTTCCCGGACAGCTGCAAAGCTTTCCCCTGTGATGTAGCTGATGCTGCAGCCGTGGAAACCTGCATCAAGGACATCCTGGCTGTATACCCGGCCATCGACATTCTGGTCAACAACGCCGGCATCACCAAGGACGGCCTGCTCATGCGTATGAAGGAAAGCGACTGGGATGATGTGCTGACCACAAACCTCAAGAGCGTATTCCTCTTCGTAAAAGCCTTGCAGCGTACGCTCATGAAGAGCCCGGCCGGCCGCATCATCAACATTTCCTCCATCGTTGGCCTTACTGGCAATGTGGGCCAGAGCAACTATTCTGCATCCAAGGCAGGCGTCATTGGTTTCACCAAGTCTATGGCTCAGGAAATTGCCAGCCGCAAGGTAACCGTCAACGCCATTGCCCCCGGCTTCATCTCCACTGATATGACCGATGCCATCCCCGAGAAGGCCCGCGAGGCTCTGCTTTCCCGCATCCCCCTGGCAGACCTCGGCAAGCCGGAAGACATCGCCCACGCCGCCACCTTCCTCGCCTCCGACGAAGCCCGTTACATCACTGGCCAAGTACTGGTAGTCGATGGCGGCATGACGATGTAAAAGCCCCCCCCCGCAACCTCACAGCAACGGGAGTATAACTCATTATACTCCCGTTCTCTTTTATCCATGTTCCCCGGATACATCAAATAGAGTTGACATTCATTCCTCAGACCACTAGTATAGCCGGAGGATACAGTATTCCACGATGGACTTGCAGCAAAACGAGAAACACATGCTATTATCGATGGGCAGCTGGCGAATTACCGACACTATGATATGGTGCCAAATATAGAGCAGATTCTTAATTCCAAATTAGATAATGCGTAACACACCTAAGAAAGCCATCAGAAAAGGTTTGAAGCAACTTATACTGTATGGCATTATTGGCTCTGCTGCCGCTAGTATTGATTTTGCTCTTTTCCATATTCTCATCCTCTGTTCTGATATATACTATATCGTAGCAAACTGCATATCAGTTCTGACAGGCATCCTGCTCAGCTTCAGTTTAAATCGTTCAATCACGTTCAAGGTAACAGACAAAATACATTTTCGCCTCGGGCTTTTTTTCACTTGTGGCATGCTGGGCCTTGCTCTCAGCAATACCATTCTCTGGATCGGAATAGAATATTCCCATTTCAACGAAACAGTCACCAAAATTACATCTATTTTCATTGTAGCCCTTTTTCAATTTCTTTTCAATAAACTCATTACTTTCAAATCATCCACCTGAAATGGAAAAGATTTACTTTGTTATGCCAACTTATAATGAATCCGAAAATATAGAGGATTCGATAAGAGAGTGGTATACTGTTATTGAAAAAATCAACACAGAATATGATGTTGAGGCACATCTGGTCATCGCTGACGATGGAAGCAAGGATGATACTTTCGAAAAAATGCAGGCTCTTTCGGCTTCCGGGCTATATCCGTCATTCACCCCCCTTACCAAGGAAAACGGCGGTCATGGACAAACCCTTCTTTTTCTCTATCAATACGCTCTTGACAATGGGGCAGATTACGTTTTTCAGACAGATAGCGATGGTCAGACCAAATCTGAGGATTTCTGGCAGTTGTTCGACAATCGGCATCAATACGATTTTCTGATTGGACACCGGAAAAGCCGCCAGGATGGATTCGCCCGCATCCTGGTAACCCACACGCTGAGACTGATTGTCCGGCTCATCTTCAAAACATGGGTAACAGATGCCAACGCTCCATTCCGTTTGATGCAGAGAGACAGGCTTCAATCCATCATGGATATCATACCCAGCAATTATTTCTTATGCAACGTAGCCATTAGCGCTATCGCAAAAAAATGGGGATACAGAGTTGCCTTTTACCCCATTACTTTCAAGCCTCGCCAAGGCGGAATAAATTCAATGAATTTGCTCCGCATTATGAAAATAGGATTCAAGGCATTGTCAGATTTTAGAACAATCAATGCCATGTCCAGAAAGAGTCCTGCAAATTAAGCAACAGTTGAAACATCGCCATTGTTTTAAGTCAGAATGTATAGGAAGCTAATCAACCAATACGCATGGCTTATATCAGCCATCCTTGTCTTCTTCTTTTCCTGGAATGCACAAAGCCTGTGGATTGATGAATGCTGCATGATGATGAGCGCAGCCCAGGAGACATTCGGCGGCGTATGGACAAAAGCAACGGATATTGGGGGAAGCGATACTCAGATGGCTTTCTATCTTTATCTCCTGCACATTTGGACAAAACTGATTGCAGCAGATACGGAGCTTATATTCAGAACATTTAACATTATATGGGTTCTGCTGACCGCGTGGTTCTTAAGAAAGGAGCCCAAAGTATTGCTCATTGTTCTGATTTCTCCGTTTTTCATCTATTACGCTAATGAGCTGAGGCCCTATATCATGCAGATTGCGGCTGCTTGTGCCGCCACCATGTTCCTGTACAAAAGAAGTCTGGGGGATAAACAAAGCTATGTCTATGGATTCGGGCTACTCTTTTTACTGTGTACCACCAGCCTGAGTTCTGTCGCCTGGTGTATCGGTTTTCTTGCAGCCTGGATTATTCTGGATGGCAAGCATTTCTGGTCAAAGAACATGTTAAAAGCGTTGTCCTGCTGGAGCATTCCCTTCATAGCACTGGGAAGCTACTATCTCTATACCTTGTTAATAGGTGCCAGAGCGACTCATATCAAGTCAAATTTCATTGTCAACATTGCCGCCTCGGTGTATGAATTGTTCGGTTTGACCGGATTAGGCCCCGCCCGGGGAGAACTGAGAACCTGCACACAAATTGAACATATCCTTCAGAAAAGAGAATTATTGCTCCCCTCATTTGCAGGGGTGATCATAGGCATCATTCTCATATGGGGCGCATACAAATGGTACAAGCAGGCATCTAGAGCCCTGCCCTTAGCCCTGATGGCTTTACTCATACTGCCGTTAGGCATTTTTTCCTACGCATCCGGCATGATGGATTTCAGATTTTCAGGAAGGCATCTTGCGCCTGTATTCCCGGTAGTGTGTATCATGATTTCTCTGGGAGTAAAATGGAGCAGGCAAAACGTAGTCCAGAGCATTTTAAGCACGATTCTTGTATGCCTCTGGGTAACCAGCGCCATCCGCATCCGGTTTGACGACACCTATGCGCGAGAAGATTACCGGGGAGCTGTGGCATATTGTCAAGCAAAGAAAGCCTCCGGGGAACAGGTTCTACTGTTGTGCGATCATTTCGGCAAGCACTATTACGGCTGGCAGAATAGTATCGCCTCCGAGGATTGGAGTCAATGCCAGGTCATTGCCGTATCCAGACCAGAGAATTATAAAACCCTCATTACAGAAATAGAAGATTCGCACCTGTACCAGAAACGCAAACTGTGCCCTGCTTTCTGGGTATATGAGCGGATTTCCCCTGCCAACGAGTGTTCATGAGTTCTCCATCTCACTGATTAGCTCTCCAAATGACTATAAAAGGAGCGCCGGAGGAATCCAGCAGCTGCTTCTTTACATGCAATTTCAACCTCTTTACTCCTCTGAAACAGAGCGGCATCCCCAATGCGCCGTAGGATGCTTAATCTTCTTCTGCGTACGTGTTGACTCAGCGCCAGTATAAAGGGAATATCCGGTCGGAGCATGGCTGAGCCAATCATTGATACGCCTGCGTATGTTGCTGAGCATATTCATAAGTTTGCCGGCCCGCACCAGCAGACGCGGCAGTTTTTCCGATGCAATCTGCAGTTCATTCTGAGTCACATCTGTCCATGCAAGATTATTTCCAGTCACAGTAAACAGGCTGGAGATAAGCTCCTTACATACCTCTACTCTTACGCCATAATTCACCATTTCCCGATACATCACCATATCCGCAATTGAGCGGTATCTGGAATCAAAGCGAATGCCATGCTTACGGAACACCCCAACACAATGGAAACATGAACAAGTATTCAGCTCACATACCACCTGGCTGCTCAGGCGCCATGGACGAACTGGCCGCCGGTGGCATATATACCGCCCCTCTGCATCAACTATGATGAATGATGCCGCCAGCACATCAGCCTCAGGATGCGCCAGATGAGCTTCAGTAATGCCTTTAAGAGCTCCGGGCAGGTATTGTTCATCGCTGTTAAGATGAGCCGTTATACCGGCATCTGAGGGGATTTTCTCCCATGCTTTATTAAGGGCATCATACATACCGGCATCCTTGCCGCTTTCATAGGTAAAAGTATAGCCGGGCACAGATTCCCGCTCACGCTGCCAGGAGGCCAACCATTCCGGCGTGCCATCTGAAGAGCCTCCATCCTGCACATGATGATGCACCTCCACACCCTCCCCCACCTGGTCTGCAACAGAACGGATGCAACTTTGTAACCAGTTCAATGCATTAAAGGTGGGTGTGACAATATAAAATTTCATAACAGCCCCATCAGTATAACCAACCCCTGAGAAAAAGCAAGAAAAAAGCCCGCCGGGCACGGCTTGTAGCCAGCCCGGCGGAGCAAAGATACGTTTTATTGCGATGCTTTAGGCGAAGACACCCACAGCCTCGGCGGCGCAGGCAATCATGTAGTCGCGATTCAGCTTGGCAATGTTGTCCACGGAGATACCCTTCGGGCAAGCGGCTTCGCACTCGTACTGGTTGGTGCAGTTACCGAAGCCCAGAGCGTCCATCTGGCGCACCATGGCGAGCACACGCTTGTTCTTCTCCGGCTGGCCCTGGGGCAGCAGGTTAAGGTGAGCAGCCTTGGCAGAGGTGAAGAGCATGGCAGAGCTGTTCTTGCAGCTGGCCACACAGGCACCGCAGCCTACGCATGCAGCAGCGTCGAAAGCGGCATCGGCCGTCTTCTTGCGTACGGGCATGTTGTTGGCATTCGGGGCAGAACCGGTGCGGATATCCACAAAACCGCCGGCAGCAATGATGTTATCCAGAGCGGTACGATCCACCATAAGGTCACGCAGCAGCGGGAAAGCCTGAGCACGGAAGGGCTCAATCCAGATGGTGTCGCCATCCTTGAACTGGCGCATATGCAGCTGGCAGGTGGTCACCTTCTTGCCGCCGTGCGGCACACCGTTAATGGTGAGGGAGCACATACCGCAGATACCTTCGCGGCAGTCGTGGTCGAACACGATGGGTTCCTTGCCCTCGTGCACGAGCTCCTCGTTCACGATGTCAAGCATCTCAAGGAAAGAAGCCTCATCCGGGATGTTCTTAGCCTTGTAGGTTTCAATGCGGCCCTGAGCCTGAGCATTCTCCTGGCGCCAGACCTTGAGCGTAAGATTGAGATTAGCCATAATAATATAATCTAAGAGGTTGGAATGAGGTTATCTTTACTTGTAGGAACGGATAGCCAGGTGCACGGTGTCGAAGGTAAGGGGCTCCTTGTGCAGGACGGGCAGTTCGCCGGTGCCGGTGTATTCCCAGCAAGCCACGTAGGCGAAGTTCTCGTCGTCGCGCTTGGCTTCACCGTCGGCCAGCTGGTGCTCAAGACGGAAGTGAGCGCCGCAGGATTCCTCGCGGTTCAGAGCGTCGTAGCAGAGCACCTCGGCGAAATCGAGGAATGCAGCCACACGCCAGGCCTTTTCGAGTTCCTGGTTCACACCTTCGGTGCTGCCCACAACCTTCACGTTGGTCCAGAAGTCCTCGCGGATGGCGGGAATCTTCTCGATGGCGTCCATGAGGGATTCCTTGGTGCGGCCCATGCCTACGTCCTCCCACACGAGCTTGCCCAGCTCGCGGTGGATTTCGTCGGGGCTCTTGGTGCCCTGCACGTCCATCATCTTCTTGATACGGGCCTTCACAGCATCCTCAGCTTCCTTGAACTCGGGAGCAGCGGTGGTCACGCTGCCGGGCTTCTGGGTGGTCAGGTAGGTCGGCAGAGTGGCGGAAATTACGAAGTAGCCGTCGGAGAGGCCCTGCATGAGGGCGGAAGCACCCAGACGGTTGGCACCGTGGTCGGAGAAGTTAGCCTCACCGAGCACGTGCAGACCGGGGATGGAGGACATCAGGTTGTAGTCCACCCACAGACCACCCATGGTGTAGTGAGAAGCGGGATAAATCATCATCGGCTGCTCGTGGGGGTCCACGTCGGTAATCTCCTCGTACATTTCGAAGAGGTTGCCGTACTGGCCGTCAATCCACTCCTTGCCCATGCGGTTGATGGCGTCCTTGAAGTCAAGGAACACACCGCGGCCGGTGTTGGCTACGCCGCGCTCATCGTCGCAGGCTTCCTTGGCAGCACGGGAGGAGATGTCACGCGGAGCCAGGTTCCCGAAGGAGGGGTACTTGCGCTCCAGGTAGTAGTCGCGGTCGCCCTCAG
>CAJGDB010000029.1 GCA_904502165.1 uncultured Akkermansia sp. | reverse complement strand
GACTCAGAAATCATTGTTCCCGAGCCCGGCAAACCTGTCCGGCTGGATTAAACCATCATCACCTCACTTACCATGATGATCAACCTCCTGGGTAATGGCCAGGAGCTTGAAATCCTTATGCCCGCTATAGCGGATACAGAGCGACTGCCCCACCGCTGCATCGGGCATCAAGGGCAGCCTGATTGCACCGGTATAAGGAGCATTGAGCTCAGGGCAGCATACGGGCTTCATCGGCTCCCAGCCGGGATTGGAGGTGCAGCGGTATGAAAACTCCGTATCGCTTTCCAGCAAGCGGAGCTTGAAACGGCTGAATTGCCGTACAGAATTAAAGCTCACCGCCCCCTCCAGCGGCATAGTAACCAGTTCTGCAACAATTGGCAGTCCTATATAATAACGCTGCCCCTGCACCACATCTGGCAGAGAACAGGATTCTCCAGTAGCGGCATCAATGAGTTTCCAGTCAACCTGCTGCAGATGCGGCGGCACAGGCAGCCCGCCATTCTGCACGGCTACCAGCTCCATGCAGGAATCCAGATGCGGTGAATCGCTGCACATGCGCTCCAGATGAGTGCTGCCATCCGAGTCGAGCTGCACCACCATCCACACCTCATCATCCAGACTGGCAGCACCGGGCAGCGCCGCCAGGTGCAGAACCTTCCGCCCCAGGGTGCTCACACGCTGCCAGGCTGTAATCTGCTGCTCCAGATTGATGGTCAGTACCGCCAGCGAGTCATCATTCATCAGAACCCACACATTGAAATTCGAACCTCGCTGCACACACCATTCCCTGACACCAGTTTCAAAGAGATGCTCAGCCAGCATGCTGATATCGGTTGCGGAGAATCCATCTGATTCCAGCCGGTAGGCAATCTCACGCATACGGCGCCCTCCGTGCTGCACGAATAATATCGTATTTTCGAGAGCCTGCGCCGGCAGAGGGGCACTGCCAACAGAGGATTGCCTGTGAAAAGCTACTGATGACGGACTGATGACTGCCCCGTTTCCGGAAGAAACTCCCCATTCACTATCGGATGTACCCACAAGGAGCTGGCGGGTTGCACATAGCCAGCAGATGCGGTTCTGGTCACCCCCCATGATGCTCAGATGCAACGCATCATCATCATTTGAACCAGCCCGGAAATTATAGTAATCATCGGTACAGCTGGCCAGAAGAGTGGTAGGCAGCCCCCGCATTCCACCCAGCCAGAGCCGCCCCTGAAACAAAGCAGAGAATGCAGGGTACCCATTTCTTGACCCAATGGCACCGAAACTCCAGCTACGTGTAGCAAAACTGAGAGGATGCCCCAGGTAAGTTCTGCGGAGTTCCGCCCGGGCATGTGTCGCGTCCTCCACCTCAGTAATGCAGAATTTATACTCGCGCGTGCCGGCATGCACCCGAAATTGAAGATACGCAGCGAGCAGAGAGGCATTGGAAGAACTCCGGCAGACAAGTACCAGGCGGCAAGGGCGTTCCTCTGAACCGGAAATGGACCAGTTCTGCCGTGTTTCATACTCCGACTGAGAGAAAGACTTAATGCGCGTCCAGCTCCAGAGCCGGAAATCCGGTTCCATATCGGGAGTGTCATAGCTTCGCCATATTTCCCAGTTGGCTGCCCAGGTTTCGATGGTGCTCAACTCCCAATCACGCGAAACCTCATAGGGCTGCTGTGTTTCATCCAGGCGCATAATGCCCGGCTGGAAATAATACGGGTAATCTGCCATATCCTGACTGCCATTGAAATCTGCCGGACTGAAATCGCGGATACAATAATAGAAATAGTGAATATCTGCTCCCTCATCTTTCTGGTAAAAAGCCTTTCCTTTCGCAAGGCTGCTCTTGCTTAGATCCGGGGCTGCGGCGGCATTGGTATTCTGCACTGCATTACAGAAAAGATAGCGTGCCGGAACTGTAGCATCTGCCAGCAGACATTCCCTGCCTTCCATGCCCGGTGTGAAATGCTGTCCCCCTCCTTCAATGCTCAAACGCGCGGTTTTGCCGTCCTGATCAAACAGGACAGAAAGCACCCCTTCCTGCACCGCATAAGTCTCCCGGGGCATGCTCTCAAAATCGGGCTGTCGGATTTCCCACGCATCATCGGCATACCGGCTTAGCAGAACCGGTGATTGAGTCGGGCTGCATACATACACCACATCATTCACCTGGGTGAAATGCAGGCTGGAGAGCTCACGCCCCGATGTCCAGGGAGTTGCGAGGGTATAGGTGTCTCCCTCTGCTGTTTTCAGCAATGCGGCATCCCTGTATACGCGCATGCAGCCAGGCGTGAATTCAAGCATAAGATTATCACCCTCTGCATAACAGAACGGGAACAACCTCACCTCTGCTGCACCTGCTCTGCCTACATACTCTGTCCCGGGGCGGAATTGAATACCTCCATAGGGGAGAACCTGAAAATTACAAATACGGGCAGCCCCCCGCTGGTAGGCCTGTAAATCATAACGGGTAGAAAGCCAGGGCGTTAGTTCACCGGCTGTAAATCCTTGAACAATGGGAATTTCCTGCATAGACTGCCCGGTTTACCATAGTCCGGCAGCAGATACAATGAAGAAACGTCCCCCGGCAGCGCTTTCCGGGTCGATATCAGAGCCCAGAGTTCACCAGGGCTGTAGCGGCAATACGCACGCACTCCTGACAGGGAACGCGGTTGGCCCCTTTGATTTCACGGCAGGTGGATGCTCCCGTGGCTGCAACAAAGGCAGCCAGCACAGCCGCTGACTTTTCCGGTGCCACCTGCATAGCTCCATAGAGAGCCCCGCAAGTTCCTTCCGGAGCCCGGCCTCCACCACAGCAGGCCATGGGTTCCACCAGATCCTCCCGGCCGAATGCCGCGCATACGGTCTGGGCGCAGTTGTACATATATGGTTTCTGACGGAAAGTGGCAAGAGCTTGTTCTACGCGGTTCATGGTCTCAGAATAGCATGGTTCAAGGGGTGATGTCAAGGCTTCCAGAGCTCGCCACAGGCATCTGTGGGCATGCGCCAATCTGCACGGGGAGAAAGACCAATGGTGCCGATACGGGGGCCATCGGGCATGCAGCTACGCTTGAACTGCTGCTGGAAGAAGCGGCGCAGGAAGATTTCAAGGGTGCGACCGATAAGTTGCTCGGAATATTCTCCGGCAAAGGCCACCTGTGCAAGAATACGCAACTTGGTGGGTTCTGCACCATATTTGATGAAGTGGTAAAGGAAGAAATCGTGCAGGTCGTAAGGCCCGAGAATATCCTCCGTCTTCTGCTCCATCGAGCCGTCATCCGCAGGAGGAAGCAATTCCGGACTCACCGGCGTATCAATCACATCCTGAATCGTTTCAGCAAGTTCCGCGCTGCAATGGGCAACTTCGTGAGCCAGCAGGCAGCGGATAAGAGTTTTGGGCACAGAGCAATTCACAGCATACATGCTCATGTGGTCACCATTGTAAGTAGACCAACCCAGGGCAATTTCAGACAAATCGCCCGTTCCGACCACCATACCACCGGTCTTGTTGGCCAGGTTCATGAGCAGGCTGGTACGCTGGCGTGCCTGCACGTTCTCATACGTACTAGTGCGAAGCGAGGGATCGAAATCCAGATGGCCGAACTGAAGCAGGCAGGCTTCGCGGATGTCGACCTCCTTGAAGGTCACCCCCATGAGCCGCATCATACTCACAGCATTGTTATAAGTGCGGCCCGTAGTACCGAATCCGGGCATGGTTACTGCCAGGATGGCACTGGTGGGAAGCCCCAGAACCCGGCACGCACGCACACAGACAACAAGAGCCAGCGTACTGTCGAGTCCCCCGGAAATACCGATGACGAGACTGCGGGCATGGCTGTGTTCCATGCGCTTGACCAGAGCCATTGTCTGAATAGAAAGGATTTCCTCGCATGTATCAGCCATGGCCTCCGGGCGGGGAATGAACGGGCGGGATGGTATGAATGCGTAGGATAAGTCGCAATGCTGTTCCATCTCACCCAACTGAATGCGGCGGGGGAGCGGCCAGGCTGATCTTTCGGCATTGTAGCAGCTTTCACTCAGGCGCGCGGCAGCCAGACGCTGCATGTCAACATCTGCGTATACGATTTCCGTTTCCCGGCTGTATGCATGGTTTTCTGCAGCCATGCGTCCATTGTCTGCAATGAACGACTTGCCGCTATACACGGCATCCTGCGTGCTTTCTCCGACCCCGGCAGCGGCGTATACGTAGGCAGCCAGGCAGCGGGCACTCTGCTGAACAACAAGATTACGGGCATAATCCACCGAACCGACACCTGCCTCAGCAGCCCCAGGATTGAACAGAACGCGGGCCCCCTGCAAGGCAAGGCGGCAACTCGGGGGAATAACACCCCACAAATCATCTGCCAGCTCTATACCGAAAGAAAAATCTGCCCCGTCACTGAATACAAGGTCAGTACCCACCGGTACAGAACCGAAACCGGGTAATGTCACTTCCTGCACCTTTAATTCTGCAGCAGCACTGAATTGCCGCGCCTCATAAGCTCCGCGGCAATTCGGCAACACGCTCTTGGGAACAAGCCCCAGCACATGCCCCCCCTGCACCACAGCAGCCATCACATACAGGGCATCATCCACCTGCAGAGGCAACGAAACGATGGACACCAGCTTGAGCCGTGCCGTCTCTTCTGCAAAATGCACAAGTGCGCGCAGGGCAGCCTGCTGAAGGTGGGGCAGGAAGAACAGGTCTCCGCAACTGGCCCCTGTCAGGCATAATTCCGGGAACAACAAGGCATGAGCCCCGTTTTTCGCAGCCTTCCGGGCGGCGTTTACAAGCTCCTCTGTATTGAAAGCCACATCTGCCACGCGCACCCGGGGTGTCGCAGCAGCCAGACGATAGTATCCATACGTACTCATATCAATCCGGGTCTATTCTGACAGATTGACGGCGAAAGTCAATCCCGTATTCGTACGCCCGCATACCAGAGGCATCCAATTTGTCGAAATCACCACATAAATTCCACCATATTAAACTTGACCCATACTGAAAATCATGGCATAATGCCGCAGCGTCTCTTCCTACTAATCCGGCATGAAATACAGCATTTCCGCATTATCCCGAAAAACCGGGCTTTCCATCCACACTCTCCGCTTTTATGAAAAAGAAGGATTGCTCCGCTATGTGGAACGCACTGAATCCGGACGACGCGTGTATGGAGAAGCCAGTCTGGGGTGTCTGCTGGGCGTTCTCTGCATGAAGCAGGCGGGCATGACTCTCCCGCAGATTAAGGCTTTCATGGATATCACCATTGAAGGAGCAACCACTCTTCCGCAGCGTCTGGAAATGATGCTCAATGCCCGCGAGCAGCTCATCAAGCTCAAGACCGCCGTTGACAGAGGATTGCAACTGGCAGATTTCTTCATCGAAGGCTGCAGGAATGCCATGGAAGCTCTTCGCAACGGGGCTGATCCGGAAAAGGCATTCCCCTACATTACCCGCAATGGCATTATTGAGTTCCCCTTCCAGCTGACGGATGAAGGCAAGCTGGAACCTGATACGCCGCCCGCAGATTTCGCCTTGCCGAAACAAAACCGTCCTCCCCGCACTATCAAACCCAAGAAAAAAATATGAGAGAACTTGCCAAATGGGCACCCTTAGGTGGTGCGCTGTGTCTGCTTGTTGCCGCTTTCATCATCGGGCGCAACTCCCGCCGCGATGTAACGGAAATCTACAGCATGATTGACCGCTACGACAATATGGACTCATAAGGGCCTGTTTCAACAGTTTTCATCCATCCATGCGTTGTTCCGATACACCGGAACAACGCATTTCTGATTTCCGCGGCTGCTTGACCATCTATCTCTCAGATGGTATCTGCCGCCAGGGCATGTACAAGAGCCACCAGATCAAATTCACCAGCACGCAACGCGCGATTTATCTGCATCAGACGCAGGCTGGAGGTATCTGCCCCTATATCCGTAATGACAGGGCGCTGCGTGAGCAAACGAATCCACCCGGCAACAGACAAGGGGGCTCCATGAAAAGCCGGCTCATGCGCTCCCTGCCCGCTGCAGGCAAAAATATCCACTCCGGCATCACAGAAGTGGCGCAGAAAAGACTCCAGTTCTGCGGGTGTCTCCGCCACACCCTCGGTTCGCGAGCGGAATGAAAGCCGGAAAATGATGGGGAAGTACCGTCCCACCGCCTTCCGCACGGCATGCAGCACTTCACAGGCAAAGCGTGTGCGGGACACAGCATCCCCTCCATATTCATCCTCCCGCTTATTCGTGGCAGGATTCAGAAACTGCTCTATCAAGCCTCCCTGCCCGCCCTGGATTTCCACCGCATCAAAGCCGATGCGCCTTGCAATGCCTGCCGCCTCACCGAAAGCACGAGCGACCTCATGGATGCGGTCGCGGCTCATGCTTTCTCCCAGGTGTTCAAGACTCACAGGGTCAATCCCGGATGGCCCGGCAGCTTTTCCTGACCTGCACAGCATACCTGCATGACAGAGTTGTGCGGCAATCCGGCAATCAGATGCCTGCACAGCACGGCAGATGCGCCGCCAGTCACGCCAGCCCGCTGCATCATTCAACCCCGGTGTCAAATCATCCTCGCGAGCAGATTCATCATTGACGGCGATGGGGTCGGTCACAATCAAACCAATCTGCCGGGCTGCAACATGGGTATAGGCCCGCATTCTTTCGCGCACAAGTTCTTCTCGAGGAACAGCACGAAAGCACATGGATGGCATCACCAAACGCGTACGGATGTGGATTTTACGATGAAGAAAGGGATGCAGAAGGCGGTCTGTTTCACGCAGACACAAAGCGGAGGTTGTTTCTTTCATAGCCGGAACTGTAATCTCTACCAGAGCCTCAGGCAAGAGGTTAGAATAACAGGCTATAACAGGCAGCCGCGATATGACAGGAATCTTAAGGTCTGACGCAACGTTTTCTTGACTTAATTTGAACGGCCGTTAGAATAGGAACATCCAAAACCTCACATATTATGAAGTTCCCCATTATCTCCACTGCTGTTGTGACCCTGGCTGCGCTTACCGCCACTGCCCAGGCTGAGCTCAAGATTGTTTCTGTCAACGTTCAGGAGCTTTACACCAAGTTCTACAAGCGTTTCGACACGGAAACATCCCTGCAGAAGCAGCTTGCAGAAATCAAGGCCGACATCAAAACCCGTGAGGATAAACTCCGCGCTCTGCAGGCTGACCTGAAGAAGATTCAGGAAAAATACGATTCCAGCCTTTCCGATTCTGCCGTTGCCAAGCTGCGCGAGGAATACAATGCCAAGGCCAACGAACTCAAGGCTGCTGACCAGGAGATGAAGGATTTCGTCCAGCGCCGCGAAGTGGCTTTCCGCGAGCTTCGCAACAGCGAGATGCGCCTCCTCATGGAAGAAGTGCAGACCGCCATCAACACCGTTGCAGACCAGAATGGCTCTGATATCGTGATTGACGCCGGCGCTATTTCTCCCCAGCCCCAGATTGGCGTTGGCACCCGCGTGTTCCCCTTCATGAAGAAGGACATCGACCTCACCCCCGAGGTGCTCAAGCAGCTTAACGCCAACGCGCCCCAGGGCTTTGATCCTGATGCAGAGCTGAAGCGTCTCTATGGCACCCCGGCTGCCAAGTAAATCTAAATCCCGAATAATACCCGAGCTGATTATGAACCTCACTCTCTCCGATGTTCTCAAGCTCACCGGTGGCAAACTCATCAACGAACCGGCTCCGGAGGTGGAAATCTCCGGAGTCGCTACGTTGGATGGCGCCTGCCCCGGCGAGATTGCCTTCCTTGGCAATGAGAAATACTTCAATGATTTCCTGGCCACCAAGGCCAGTGCCGTGCTTGTTCCGCCTGCGCTTCCTCAATACCCCGAGGGCGTTGCCTTCATCGAGGTGGAGAACCCCTCTCTTGCCTTCAATGCCCTGGTGGCTCATTTCATGAAGGCCTCTACGGATTTTGTTCCCGGCATTCACCCCACGGCTGTGGTTGACCCCTCCGCCAAGCTGGATCCCACCAAGGTCTGCGTGGGCCCCAATGCTGTGATTGAGGCCGATGCAGAAATTGGTGACGGCTCGGACATCGGCCCCTGCTGCGTTGTCTGTAAGGCTGTCAAGATGGGTGAGAACTGCAAGCTCTACCCCAATGTTGTCATTCGCGAACGCTGCATTCTGGGCAACAAGGTAGTCATCCAGCCCGGTGCTGTCATCGGTGGCGACGGCTTCGGTTTCCTGCTCAACAAGGAGACTGGCTGTTATGATACGATTGACCAGGTGGGCATTGTTGTTATCGGCAACAATGTGGATATTGGTGCCAACACAACGATTGACCGCGCCCGCTTTGGCCGTACGGTCATTGGCGATGGCACAAAACTCGACAACCAGATTCAGATTGGCCACAATGTCACCATGGGCAAGCACTGCATTATGTGCGCGCAGAGCGGCATTGCCGGCAGCACCCATGTGGGCAACTACGTGACAATCGCTGCCCAGTGCGGCATCACGGGTCACATCAAGATCGAGGATAAGGTGGTTGTCGCAGCCCGCTCCGGCGTCATGAATTCCCTTGAAGAAGGCAAGACCTACTGGGGTGCTCCTGCTGTTCCCTACGGAGAAGCCGCCCGTCAGTTTGCTGCTATGCGTAAGCTGCCCGAGGCGTTCAAGGAACTGCGTGCCCTCAAGGCTAAGGCTGAGGAAATTCAGGAGCTCATCAACCAGGCTCTTGCAGAACAGGGCTGATTCCCTGCCTGTTTCTCTTAAAGAAAAGCGGCTCCCGGCAGGGAGCCGCTTTTTTTATCGATGCCAGTGGTGGGGGACGTGGTGGTGATGCACAACAGGTCTGTGATGTACCACGCGGTATCCACCGCCTCCGCAGTTATGCATGTGGTTCAGATGCAAGGCAAAATGCTCACAGCTGGATAAACTCACAACGACAACGACGGACATGGCCAGCATTTTAAAAAAATTCTTCTTGTTCATGGTTTGCAGTAAACAGGGGGTTGCGCCTGTTCATGAATAAAGCGCACTGAATGATATTGTTTATTTGAGTTTTTCAAACATTTCTCAAAAAACTAAAAAGGCAGCTACTCAGAGCTGCCTTTGCGTGGGGAGAAATAATCCAGTCTCTGCCTCAACGACGGGGAGGATGGGGATGCCCTTTCCGGAGATGCGGAACAACCCCGGGATGCCGATGCCTGGGCGCATGGTGGACATGCACACGGGGAGGCGGCGGGAGCGGGCGCACATGGCGGTGCGGGTGCCGCACATGGTGATATGTGCACGGCGGCGGGAGACAGGGACGGCATACCGGAGGATGGCAAGGATGGTGGATACAGGGCCCGCCTATGCTGATGCTGAAATGAGTACGGGCCTCTACACGCGCCCCACACAATGCAGCCAACGCCAGTGCGGCCAGAAGAAGATTACGGGATATACGGAGGGGATTCATGGCAAGAACAGAAGGTTGATTCAATAATAAAGCGCAGCAGCGTACCAGTTTTATGCACGCTGCTGCAAATACGAATCAATTATCTGTTCAACGGTGGCGCAGGAGCCGTCCGGTAAGCGCCTGGAGCTCGGGCACACGGAACAGGACGCAGGAAACACCATACACCCCTGCCCCCAGTACCCCGCCCAGGGCCAGGGCCCCGAAACGGCTCAGGAAGCTCCACTCTGTAAAAGAGCCGAAGCAGAACTCCGCCACAAGCCAGCATCCCAATGCCAGCACACAGCCGGCAGCTGCAATACGCAGCAGCCCCGGCAGAAGCTCACGGCATGCCATGCTGCCCAGAAGGTGGCGTAAATAAAGGAAATAGAAGAGGAAATTGAGCGTGGTGACAATAGAGGTAGTCAGCGCCAGATACATGGCCGGCAGCTCCAGAATATGCACAAAAGTATAGTTGCAGCCGACGGAGATACAAAACGCCACAAGAGCCAACCCGGCAGGAGCCCAGGGTTTCTCCAGCGCCAGGAAAACCGGCTGCAGCACCTTCATTCCTGCATAAGCAAGCAGACCGAAGGAATAGGCGGCCAGCACGTTTCCGGTAAAGGCAGAAGCAGCGACATCAAAGCGCCCGCGCTGGTAGAATACACTGACTATTTCCGTACCCCAGAGGCTGAGGAAAATGGCAGAAGGCACGGCAAACAAGGCAACAAAGCGCAACGCTTTTGCCAGGTGACTGGCAATGACGCGACCAGCGTCGCCCCCGCTGGTAAGTGCCATGCGGGAAACGCTGGGCAGAACCACCATGCCCACAGCCACGCCGAAGAGAGCCACCGGCAGCTGCCACAGGTGGAACGCGCTGGAAAGAGCCGTGACAGAACCCGGCTGCAAATACAACGCGAAGGAGGTATTGATGAAAATATTAGTCTGGGTGATACCGGCGGCAATCACGCCGGGCAGCATAAGCAGCCAGACCCGGCGGGCTGCAGGGTCAGTAAATGCCACCCATCGGCCCGTCCAGCGCAGACCGATATCCAGACGCAGGCGGTAGCCTTTCTGCCGCAGGCGCGGCAACTGCACCACCACCTGCATGGCACCACCGCATACCACCGCTATGGCGAAACCATACAGAGCCTGCGGCCCGAAGCCGGGGTCAATCAGCCACCCCAGCCCCACACCCACGGCCACCGTGGTAAGGTTGAAAGCCGCACTGGCCAGATTCGGTAGTCCGAACACACCGAACACATTGAGAGCGCCCATGCAGAGCGCAGAAACGGACGCAAAGAGAATAAACGGCCATATGATGCGGCACAAATCTGTGGCAAGTCCCATGAAGCTGCGCGGCTCCACGCGGGTGATGCCGGCAGGAACACCCTCAGTAGCACAGGTCAGCGCAATCTTCTGACCATGCTCCAGCTTCTCCAGAGTGGAAACACGCAGGCAGGAATCCGGCGTAAGCCCACGCAGTTTGTCCTGTGCCTCAAAGACGGCCACCTTGAGACCATCGGCATCCGTCTCAATCCCCCGGAAAGCGGCATCTGTGCAAAGCATGGTGGGTGCTCCCCAGGGTGTGTGCAGCACAATGCGGGCACGTTCCGGATAAAGCTGTTGCATGAATGTTCCGGCCAGCAGAATCCCCACCGCCACAATGCAGACCATGAACGATACCAGCTGAGTACTCACCCGGTGCAGCAAGCCCCAGGCGGCCTCGCTTCCCTCCTGCTTCTCCACCTTGCTCATCACGCTGGTGAAGCTCTGGGAAAGCGCCCCCTCCGCAAACATATCGCGCAGCATGTTCGGCACGCGGAATGCAGTCAGGAAGGCATCAAGCGCACCAGTTGCACCAAAGAGGGAGGTATAGACCACCTCTCGCAACAGACCGGTGAAACGGCAGCAGAATATGGCGGCCGTTGCTATGAGGCTCTTCTTATGCATGGAAGCCATGACTAGCTATCTGGTGGGTTGTTCTCAGCCGGGGAATCAGCGAACCTTCTCGGGCAATCCCTCGCCAATCTTACGGGCAAAGGCCTTGGCCGTCGTCGTATCACCCAGCAGCAGACAGGTGCGGGAAAGCTCACGCATGGTGGTGCGATACAGGCCCTGCTCAGCCTGGTCAAGGCGGGCCTTATCCTCATCACTCATCTGGTCAATGCTGCTCTGAATACTGCGAAGTGTGCGGAAGCAAACAATATCCTGCTTGGCCTTGCGCTGCGCCATGGCCAGGTTGAGGCGGGCACGCAGGGTCTTGCCAGTGGTGAGGTCGGGGTTGACCTCCTCTACCATGCGGGTGCATTCCTGCACCCACTTGAGGGCATTGTTGTACTCCTGCCTGAGCGTGTAATATTCTGCCAGCTCGTGGGCAATGCGGGAACGGAAATCGGAATCCTTCTTCACCAGCGCAGGATTCTGCAGCAGCATCTCCCAGCTGCGGGAAAGGAGCTTGATTTTCTCCTCGCCATCCGTGTGTGTCGCCAGGTAGGTGAGCACACGCATGATTTCTGCAGGGTTCGTTTCGTGATCAAGCAGATAGCGGTAGTCGCGCACAGCATCCTGCACATTACCACGGGCTTCATTGGCTCGGGAGCGGATACGGGCAATGCGGATCTGCAGCTCCGGATTCATTTCACCATAGCCCTCCGCAAAGGCTGCCGCCAGAGAAAGTGCCTGCGAGCAGCCCTCGTGGTTCCCCAGTCGGTAACGCAGCTCGCCCAGCAGCAGATAGCAGGTGGGCAGGTTATGTTCCTTGTCCGGGTATTCCAGCATGGCATCACGGCAGCGCAGCAGCTTCTCCTCAATTTCCTTGAGGCTATGCTGGGCCATGTTGGGATTATCACGCAAGGCGGTGGTCACCTCCTCGAGCATGAGCTTGGAGGTTGCCGGGCACAGAGGCCACTTTGCCTGCTCAAGAATGTTGCGGGTCATCTGCAGCACCGGTTCCTTCACTGCACACACACTGGCTCGCAGCATCTGCAGGTCAGCGGCATCGGCAGCCAGTTCCGGCTGAATCAGGCGCGCCAGCACACCGGGGGAATCCAGGCGGGCAATGGCCTTCACTGCTTCATCATTATTCTGCATGCGGATGCAGGTTTCTGCCGTGCGGCGGATGGAACGGAGCAGCAGCGCCGTATGCTCCGGCGCATTCATGAGGCGGTCCTGCAGTTCGCGGTCCAGACGCAGCTGCAGCTCGTAGTCACCATGCTCCACCGCAGCACGAGCCATGCGGTCAAGACCCTCCACAGGGGCCAGGGATTCCACCTCGGGCAGAATGCGAACCGCTTCCTGCCATTGGTCTTTATCCACCAGGCGGGAGAGAAGAATCCAGCGAAACTGCCGCTGGGTATCCGCATTCCTGATCCAACCCAGCCGCGAGCGGGAGTTCTCTGCCAGCTCGAGCAGGCGGGATTTATCACCGGCCAGGTCTCCCAGCAGGCGTTCAAGGTTAGCATTGGCTTCATCGTTGCTGGGCACAACAACTGTCTGCCCCTTGAAGAAGGTGATGATATCATGCCCCTTGGCAAAAAGCCCCCAGAGCATCAGGGCCCCCAGGGTAAGGCCGGCTGCAGCCAGCGGTACTGTGTGGTTGCTCTTCTTGCGGGGCGGACGATAACGGCGGTTCATACAGCTGATTTATCTATAATCTGATGTTCAAGGTTTATTGGGGATTCTCCCCCGATGCATCATCGGGTGTCTCTGCGGAAAGATAGGGTTTGATGCGGCGCATCTGGTTGCGGGCTTCCTCCCGGCGGTCAGGATGCTCATCCAGCAGGGGAATAAGCTGCTCCCACGCGGAATAAGCCTCCTGCCAGCGCCGCAGTTCTCCCAGGGCATAGGCTCTGCCCAGCATGGCCAGGCGGCGGTTATCCTGTTCATCCGGCGTATCGGCCGTCAGGTTCTCCACAGCGGCACCATAAGCCGCTTCGGCTTCGCTTCCCTTGTCCTGCTGGTCATATATCTGGCCCAGCAGCAGGTTCAGGCGACCAATGGCCGATTTATCGGAAGGCATGTGGGTCTGCCTCAGTTCCAGGCATTTCTGCAGCAAGGGGAAGGCCTGCTCAGGCCGGGCGAGTTCAAGATGGCAGCGGCCTGCCCCTTCCAGTGGCTGTACCATCAGCAGGGGATCCTGAGTATTGCTCAGCGCGGCCTGAAAATCCTGCAGAGCCGCCTGATAATTCAGCGTAAGATACTGCAGCCAGCCGCGCTGGTCAAACAGGCAGGGCCAGAAGGAATTCTCGGGCTGCACCCGGCCCTCAGCCACCCCCTGCACCCGTTGCAGCAGGCCCAGGGCCAGGGCTTTCTGCCCTCGGTTCTGCTCCATGGCTGCCAGCTGGCGCATAGCCAGCAGACGCGCCGCTACATGCACCGGCTGGTTACTCAAATTCTCTGCTGCCTGGCGGAGCAAGGGTTCTGCAGCAGCCGCATCCCCCAGCTCAAGCAGAGCAGAGCCATAGGCGGCGGCATACTCCGGGCGGGTCTCCTTCGCGGGGTCAATCCCCTCCAGCGCGGCGCGATAAAGTTTTTCAGCCTCAGCCCTGTTCTCTGTGCAGCGGTACTGCTCTGCCATGTGTACCTGCAACAGCGAGCGGAGAGGCTTCGTTTCATCCCCCATGGACTCCAGCTCTGCAAGGCGGGATTTCCAGACTGCCAGCGCATCTGCCGATTGCAGGGAAGCACCCAGCTCCAGAGCCACCATGTGCCCTAGTGCCAGAAGACGCATCTCCGGCATCGTGTTCTCAGCAAAGAATCCGGCTGCAAGACTGTAATATTTCGCGGCGCCCGACTGCTTTTTCTGGGCGGTCAGCAAATCTGCAGAGCGCAGAAAACGATATGCCCACTCAGCATGATGCGGTACACGCCCGGCAAGGGAATCCAGCACCTTGAGGGCATCGTTCCCAAGGTTTCGCTGCAACAGGGCGTCTGCCAGCTGCCATTCTGATTCAAGGCGCACTTCGGTATTGCGAATCCACCCGAAGGCCTTGTCCGTATCTGCCGCAGCCTGGCGCAGCGTGGCATCGCTGGTGGAATGCAGGCGCATCACGCCCAGCACATTCTGCTCTGCTGCAGCATTCAGCTGCTCTTTCACCAGGTTGCTCTCTATGGCGCTGTTGAAGCCCTGCACGCTCCCTTCCTCATACCCTTGCTGGTAGCCACGCTGAAAACTACCGGTGTAGGTGTATACGAGCAACCCGAGCGATACGGCGGCGGCAAGGCCGACGCCGGACCACAACACCCAGGGACGGAACTCGAGCTCCTGGGCATCATCGGGCTCAGGGGAGAGATTGGGTTTCTCTTCCTCCATCTCGGATTCTTCGATATCAGGCATTGGCCTGGTCCAGATGGAAAGCGCTGTGCACCACGCGGGCAGCCTGCTCAATATCGCCGGCTTCCACCGTGGTGGAAATGCGGATTTCAGAGGTGGCAATCATACCGGTGGCAATACCGGCATCTGCCAGAGCCTGGAACATGGTGGCTGCCACACCCGTGTGAGAACGCATACCCACGCCCACCACGGAAAGCTTGGCAAGGCCGGCCTCGGTCTCAAGGCGGGCATTCTCTCCCAGCTGGGGCAGGAGTTTCTTGAGGGCAGCCTGGGCAGCACCCAGGTCGTTCATGTTCATGGTGAAAGACTGACGCGCCTGGCCATCATGTGCCGTATTGGCAACAATCATGTCGACGTTGATCTCTGCATCGGAAAGAGCGGAGAGAATGATAGCCGTGTAAGCCACGGGAGCGGTAATGCCCGAGACAGTGACACGGGCCTGGTTGCGTTCGATGGAGACACCACGCACGGCGAGGGACTCCATTGCGGAAGTTTCTTCTTGCACGATAGTACCGGGATTATTGTTCATGGAATTGCGGACTTCAAACACGACGCCAAATTTCTTGGCAAATTCAACCGAGCGTGCCTGCATGACCTTGGAACCGCTGGAAGCCATTTCCAGCATTTCTTCATAGGAGAGTACGGAAATCTTACGAGCATCTTTCACCACACGCGGGTCGCAGGTGTACACACCATCCACATCGGTGAAAATCTGGCAGAGGTCGGCGTTCACTGCCGCGGCCATGGCTATGGCAGACAAATCAGAACCGCCACGGCCGAGCGTATGAATCGTGCCATCCAGAGCCACACCCTGGAATCCGGCGCATACCACGATGTAGTCATCCTCCAGCGCCTTGATGACGCGGGCAGGATCTATAGAATGAATGCGACCGCGCGTGTGCGACCCGTATGTGCACACACCTGCCTGCTGGCCGGTGAAACTCATAGCCTTATACCCCATGTCAGTGATAGCCATGCAGAGCAGAGCAATGGACTGCTGCTCACCGGTGGCCAGCAGCATATCAAGCTCACGCTCCGGCGGGTTGTCCATCACCTCATGGGCCAGTCCAATCAGCTTGTCAGTCACCCCGCTCATGGCAGAAATGACGGCCATGATTTTATTGCCCTCTTTCTTCACTTCAATAAGACGACGGGCTACATTGCGGATGCGGTCGATGGTGCCCACGGAGGAGCCGCCATATTTCTGTACGATGAGTGCCATAGTTGGTCTGTTTTATGAGTTAAAGGTTTCAATACGGAACACGGCCGGGTGCGGAGCAATGCATCCTTCATCTGCAATTTCCCTGAGGGCCGTCTTGAGGTGCCCCCACTTACAGGCATGCAGCGTGAACACCAGGTCATTCTCCACATTCTCAGCCTCCTCTTCTTCGTGAGGGGTGGAATAGGTGGAGGAAATGCTGATATCGTACTTGGCCAGCACGCGGGCAATGGTGGCAATCACGCCCGAGCGGCGGCTCGGCACCAGGAAACGAACGTAATACGGAGTCACCGTATCTTCCTGGGGCATAATATCAAGCGTCTTGGTATACGGGTGGAACCCGGTGTGGAACTCCGGGTGGTGCAGGTCGCGCATGGCCATCACAATATCACCAATTACGGCACTGGCCGTCGGGTTCTTACCGGCACCGCGTCCGTAGAAAATGGTCTCTCCTACAATATCCCCCTTCACTGCAATGGCATTGAACACGCCGTTCACATTGGCCAGCAGATGCTCCTGCGGAACAAAGCTCGGCTGCACGCGCAGCTCGAGAGCCTCTGTTTCTACGTGCTGCTTGATGACCACCAGAAGCTTGATGGTATAGCCCATCTGATGGGCAAAGCGGAAATCTGCAGCCGTGACCCGCTCGATGCCATACACAGAAATCTTCTCAGGAGCAATGGGGGTACCGTATGCCAGCATGGCCAGAATGAGCGCCTTGTGTGCGGCATCCCAACCGTTGATGTCAAGCGTGGGGTCTGCCTCTGCAAAGCCCTTGGCCTGTGCACGGGCAAGCGCAGTCTCGAAAGAGACCCCCTTGCGCTCCATCGATGAAAGAATGTAGTTGCTTGTGCCGTTGATAATACCGGCAAGACTCTCCACATTGTTGCAGATGAGCGAATTCTGCAGGCTCTGGATAATTGGTATACCACCTCCGCAGGAGGCCTCGAAATACAGCGGTACCCCCTGCTCTGCAGAAAGTTTGAACAACTCGCTGCCATGTTCTGCCAGCAGGGCCTTGTTGCCTGTCACCACAGGCTTGCCAGCCTTCAATGCACTGGTCACCAGGTCATAAGCCTCCGTCGTTCCACCAATCAGCTCAATGATGATATTGATTTCCGGGTCGTTCACCAGCTCCCGCCAGTCATCCGTAATCATCTCCGGGGCTATCTCCACTTCACGCTGGCGGGTCTTATCGCGCACCGCCACTTTCTTCACAGCGTAGCGCATCTGCGCGCGGGCCTCGAGCAATTCGTGATTCCGGCACAGGGTCTCGTATACGCCTGTACCCACAGTTCCAAGGCCAGCCAGGCCCAGCTGAAGCGGTTTTTCGGTCATTTGCAGGCAAGATTTTACACGATTTCATCTCATACCTCAAGCCCATTTTCTGACCGCAACGGATTTTTGCGTTCCAGGGCTTTTGCATATCATGTAGAATAACTTTGCACATTGAACGCGTAACCGAAGGCATTTTTCCGCATAGTCCGCTTATGATATTTTCAGAGATAAGAACCTGCAGGTCTGTTATCTTCGCAATCATTTACACCAGCACCTCGTGCCTTCTACCCTTCCGATATGAGGTTTCCCACGCAGAGAAAACGGCCGCAAAGGTATTGTCTTGACTTTGTTTCTAAACAGTCTAGAATGCTGGCATGAAACTTTTCTCCTCTGTCATGTTATGGGCTGTGTTTGTGGGATTTGTCCTGCTGCCGGAATCTGCCGCAGGAGCAGACCCGCAGGGCAACAGCCCCGCCCTGCAGAATGTCGTTATACCAAAAATGCACTTATCCGGTGTTACTTTTGACGATGCCATCAACATTCTTCAATGGCAGGCGAACCGGCAGAAGTTGAGCCTCTGCATCAGGAACGAATGCCCGCCCTACGCCACGGCTCAGACTTTATGCAATCTTCAGGAAGAGAACCTCT
>CAJGDB010000028.1 GCA_904502165.1 uncultured Akkermansia sp. | reverse complement strand
TGCGTCAAATACCTTGAACGCATCCTTCATGTGCGAGGCGAGGCTGAAATCAGATGCCTGGGAGAGCGGAGCGGCCCCGATGGCCAGGGCCAGTGCCATGATGGTATTCTTTTTCATATCGTATTTTTCTTTTGTTTGGTGTCAACCTGTGTTGTGGTTGACATCTTCAGTAAATCGCACCGCCGGAAAATTTTCAAGGTTTCCATAGTGAATCAAAAGTCACAGTATGTGTGACTTTTAAGTCACAATCGCTTTCTTGCATACCTGCACCGGGAGGGTATAATAAGGCGAGTAAGAATATGCCTGTACAAATCACTATAGTTGAGGATGATGAAGATATCGCGGCTCTGGTTGCCTATAATCTGGAACGGCAGGGCTGGCATTGCACGCTGGTGCACCATGGAACCGAGGGCTGGGAGCAGATACGCAGCAGTTTGCCCGATTGCGTGATTCTGGATATGATGCTGCCTGGAATGGATGGTATGGAGATTCTGCAGGAAATGAAGGAGCATGACTCCACCCGGAATATCCCGGCCCTGTTTCTCACGGCGCGTGGTGAGCTGGATGACCGCCTGGAGGGGTTGCGGATTGGGGCGGATGATTATGTGACCAAGCCGTTCAGTAGCAAGGAGCTTGTGCTTCGTGTTCGCAATATCCTGCACAGGGCGAACAATAGTGCTTCCAGGGTGGTGCTTCAGTACAAGGAGTTGTGCTTAGATAAGATTACCCACCAGGCTTCTCTGAACGGGCAGAACCTGGAGCTTACGGCTGCAGAGTTCAAGCTGCTGGCTTATATGATGGAACACCCTGGAAAAGTGCAGGACCGCTACGATCTGCAGCATGTCATCCTGGGGCATTCTGATACCACACAGACCCGCGCACTTGACACTCACATCAAACGCCTGCGAAAAAAACTGGGCATGTTTTCAGAATGCATTGCTACGGAACGCGGTGTGGGCTATGCGTTCCTGCCATTGGATGCCGACTCTGGGGTATGATTTTCCTCTGATGCCTTACATGGCTGAGATAGGGAAAGCTTTGTGCCCGTGGCCCAGAGAAAACATTTCACGGGCGGTGCAGAGAACAATGCCCGGCTGCATTTCTGCTTTACCAGTGGGTATGCTTGCCACGGCTTTCAAGTCCCCTGCGGTAGGGCTGCTGCTGCGTTTCACTTCCATGGGGTAGATTTTGTTGTCACATTCGAGCAGAAAATCCACCTCATTACCGTTGCTGTCGCGGTAGTAGCAGAGGCTGGCTCGCAGACCTCGGCTGCCCAGGGCTCTGTAAAGCTGCCCGAATACCCAGGTTTCCAGAATGGCTCCGCTCACGGCTCCGCTTTGCAGCGAAGCGGCGGATGTCCAGTTGCCAAGCCAGGCGCACAATCCAGTATCCATGAAATAGAGTTTTGGCGACCTGCTGAGGCGCTTAATGGTATTGGTAGCGTAGGGCGGCAACAGGGTGATGATGCCGCTTGTTTCCAGAATAGAGAGCCAGTTCTTCGCTGTTTTGGGGCTGATACCGGCATCTTTGGCTATGTCTGCGTATACCAGCTGCTGCCCCGTGCGAGCTGCTGCTGATTGCATCAGCGCCATAAAGGCCCCTTTGTCGCCTACCTGGGTAAGTGCCTGCACATCTCGCTCCAGATAAGTCTGTAAGTAAGAATCAAAGTAGTGATTCAGATTGCGGTTGAGATTGCGGTGCAATGCGGGGTATCCGCCTCGCCAGATGCGGTTATAAAGCTCGTTGATGTCGCTGATAGTCAAGTCTCAAATGTGGGAAAATCATGCAAAACGGGAATTGGATTCCCGTTTTGCATAAAAAACAGCCAATCTTCTGGCAAAAAAATATGCAAAACAGGAATTGGATTCCTGTTTTGCATAGAATGGAAAGGTGATGCTCAGGAGGATTCTCCTATCCGGGAGGTGCAGGATTCGATAAGCCGGCAGGTGAGGCCGGTGGGCAGGGAAACCACCCGATGGCTGCGGCAGTGAGGGTGCCCAGCGGGTAGGCGTAGTATTTGTGCCCACTCCCGGCATGAGGTGACAGCTGCAAGGTTCAGGCGTGTGGAATGCTGCATGAGCCTCCCTGTTCTTTATTCAATCCCTATGTGTCAGAAACGCCATATTGTACGTGACTGAAAAGTCACAATAGAAAGCGTGCAAGGGCGGTAGCGGGTGTGGTAGACTCAGGTCGTATGAACGAAATGTATATAGCAATACTAGGCATTCTGCTCCTGCTGGCGGTGTTTGATCTGGTGGTGGGCGTGTCGAACGACGCGGCCAATTTCCTGAACTCTGCGGTGGGGTGCAATGCGGCGCGCCGCGGTGTGGTACTGGCGGTGGCAGCCGTGGGTATTGTGCTGGGTGCATCGCTTTCCGGCGGCATGATGGAAATTGCCCGCAGCGGCGTGTTTGTGCCAGCGCAATTTTCTTTCCATGGAGTGATGATACTTTTCCTTGCGGTGATGCTGACGGATGTCATCCTGCTGGATTTGTTCAACACCTTTGGTCTGCCTACCTCGACCACGGTGTCGCTGGTGTTTGAGTTGCTGGGCGCGGCGGTGGCTGTGGCCCTGTTCACCATGCATGAAGGCGGGGCAGATGTAGCGCAGAGCCTGGGAGAGTACATCAACAGCTCGAAGGCGCTCACCATCATTTCCGGTATTTTCTGCTCGGTGGCTGTGGCTTTTACCTGCGGCTGTGTGGTGATGTGGTTCTCCCGCCTGCTGTTCAGCTTCCGTTATCAGCAGGTGTATAAGTATGTCGGTCCGCTGTGGTGTGCGGCTTCGCTCACGGCTATCAGCTACTTTGCCGTGTTCAAGGGCTTGAAGCACAGTACGGTGGTGACCCCCGGGCTGCTGGCCTGGCTGAACAGCCATCTCGGTCTGGTGGTGCTGGGTACTCTGCTGATGTGGTTCGTGGTGTCTTTTATCCTGCAGTATGCCCTGCGGGTGAATACTCTGCGTATCACAGTGCTGGCCGGTACCTGTGCGCTGGCGCTGGCTTTTGCAGGCAATGACCTGGTGAACTTCATCGGTGTGTTCATGGCGGCTGAATCCTCGTACCATATTGCGAGTGCTCATGTGGCTGCCGGTGGCTCGCTGGAGAGCCTCCGCATGGGTTCCCTGGCCGAGCCGGTTCAGGCGAATCTGGCCTATCTGCTGGCGGCCGGCGGTGTCATGGTGCTGGCACTCATCTTTTCTAAAAAGGCCCGTACGGTGACGGAGACAGAGGTGAAGCTGGCCCGCAGCAATGGTGTGAGCAAGGAACGCTTCGGCTCCTGCCTGCCTGCTCGTGCGGCGGTGCGCTGGGCACTGAATGTCTCCCGCTTCCTGACCCGCATGACGCCGGAACCCCTGGCTCGCTTTGTGAGCCGCCGCTTCCAGCCGCTGGAGCTGACAGAGGATGACGGCACGGCCTTTGACATGGTGCGTGCTTCGGTGAACCTGACGATTTCTGCCCTGCTCATTTCGCTGGCTACTTCGCTCAAATTGCCGCTTTCCACAACCTATGTGACCTTCATGGTAGCCATGGGTTCCTCTCTGGCTGACCGCGCCTGGGGGCGTGACAGCGCCGTGTACCGCATTACGGGCGTGATGGTGGTTATCGGCGGTTGGTTCACGACGGGTCTGCTTGCATTCCTGGCTGCCGGTATGACGGCATCGGTAATGATGTCCGGCGGTATGTGGGGTGTGGGTGCCATGCTTCTGGTGGCTGGCGGCATTCTGGTGAAATCGGCCTATCTGCACCGCCGTAAGAATGCGGAAGCACTGCCGGAACTCAATCTGGATTCCCCTGCCGTAATGCTTGAACTAGGTGAGAATTCCGTGAACCGCTTAGGGCGTGCTTATGGTATTTACCGCGCAGCGGTGAAGGCTCTGCTGGCTGAGGATTACAGTGCGTTGAAGCGCCTGCGGAAGAAGGCTCGTGAGCTGAACCGCACCCTGGTGGCCGTGCAGGAGGACCAGATTCTTCCTTGCCTGCAGACGCTGCCCGCCCGCATGTACGATAAGGGGCAGCTGGTTCTGCGTCTGCATGAGAACAGTCTCCATGTGGCTGAATGCCTGCTCACGGTGGTGAAGGCTGCCTACAAGCATATTGATAACAACCACGTGGGGCTGACAGCGGAGCAGGGGCGCGACCTTCTCTCTATGAGCGACCGCATTTCTGCCTGCTTCCCCGGTCTTTCGCTCAAATTGCAGAGTGACGGCGGTGCCGGCATTGAGGAAATGATGGCGCAGTCTGGTGACCTGAAGCAGGAGTTTGCCCAGTGCATCCGCGAGCACCTCATCCGCGCCGAGGAGGATGTGATGGATATGCGTAATGGTATCCTTTACCTGAACCTGCTGAATGAAACACGGGCCATGGTGCGCCATTCATTCGCTCTGCTGCAGGACCAGGCAGAACTTTTCCGTTCACAGATGTAAGGCTTTGTGCCGGATAAGTACCGCCCCGGTCGGGTTACCCCGGCCGGGGCGTTTAGCTGATGCAGAACGCGGGGGTGCCGGAGAGCCTGCGTAACACTCTGTGTCGCCCTCTTCCTGAGGCATGCAGAAAGCCCCTGCCGTGGCGGGCAGGGGCTTTGAGAAATAGCTGTGTAACCGGACTTCAGAAGTTGAAACGCACAGCGGTGGTGTATTCCCAGCCGTTGTAGTGGTCCTTGCCGTCCTTGCGGGCGGTGGCGTATTCGGCGCCAAACATGAGACGCGCGGCATCCTTGTACTTGGCAGAAGCATACAGGTTCACGCCGAAGTAGAAGGCGTGGATGCTGTCTACCCAGCTGCTGGCGGTAGACTGGGTGCAGATGTAGCGGTCTGCAGCCAGCTTGCAGGCACCATCGCCGGTCATGCCCGTGTAGCGGAATACGAGGTCCACGTTGGGATGAATGGCGTACACCGGCTGCAGCTGAATGCCCACGTTGTTGGAGCCGTTGCCGTTCTGCTGCTCAAAGGCAGCCACGGCATTAGCGGTGAAGGTGAGCTTATTCTGCTTGATTTCGTAGCCGATGGAGAGTGCATCCTTGAAGCCGAACCCATAGTTGTTGCTGCCGGGTTTGTTGCCGTGGTACTTGCTGCTGAAATCGTGCATGTATTCTGCAGAGATGGCATGGTACCCACTTTCGCTGACGTTGAACTTGTGCGTGCCGCCCAGAATGGCGAAGCACTTGTCCTCCCAGCCGAACTCACCCTTGAATCCATCACCGCGTCCGTATTTGTCGCGGTGAGCAGGTGCACAAGAGCCGCTGGCTCGGTCATTGGCCATGAGCTGCATGTAGAGGATGTTGTTCTTATCCGGCGCGGTGTAGTTTACCTCCACACCCCAGTTGGTATCCAGCCCGAACTGGTTGGCAATGAATGAGCGCTCTACGCAGGGCATGCTGGCGTTAGACATGCGGAAATCAGAGGTGAAGGCCGGCGCAAATTTACCTGCGCGGACGCTGAGGCCCTTCACGGAAGAAATCTGCTGCTTCAGCCAGATATCATAGAACCCGGTATAGGAGTAGTTCTTTTTGGTGAAGCCACCGGAGTAGGTGTCGCGCACGGGAAGCCCGCCGATGCGCACGTAGGTGTGGAACTGGGTACCGGTGCGGGTGTACACATTGGCGCCAATCCAGTTGCGGCGGAATTCATCGTTGTAGGGAGTGCCACCATTTTTGATGTGCAGGCCGTTGCTGCCGTTGGGCTGCACGCTGGCCATCTGCCACTGCTGGCGGGTGGTCAGGGCAACCTTGGTGATGAAGGTGTCCTTGTTCTCATATACCACCAGAGCCTGCTTCACGGCCTCTACCCAGTCGGTGGGGGCGGGCTTTGTGTTCAGGGTTATGGCATCACCGGCACAGGCTGTGCCGGCGAGGAGCAGGGAGAATGTGGCTGCTTTCATGGTGTATCAGCGCAGCTTGGAGAACAGGGTGGCGGCATCCAGCACCGGCATGTATTCGGTGTGGTCCAGACCAGCATCCAGCACATAGAGAGTCAGCAGACGCTTCACCACAGCCAGCAGTTTTTCGGGCTGCCAGGGCTTTTCGATATAGTTGTCGATGTGGCCGTCGTTGATGGCGTTGATGGTGTCGGCATGGGTGGCCTGGCCGGTGAGCAGAACCTTGCGGGTCTTGGCAAAGCGGCGGTCGGCGGCAATCTTGCCCAGCAGTTCGGTGCCGGTTTCACCGGGCATCACCTGGTCAGAAATCACCAGGGCAACATGGTTGCCATCGTCGTCAATCTGTTCAATGAGCTGCATGCAGTCTGCCACGCTGGAGGCTTCCTCCAGGCGCACATGGCTGGTGAGGGGACGCAGGTCGCGCATCACGGAATCCAGCACTTCCTGCTGGTCGTCTACACAAATGATATTAAGCGTTTCCATAGATGTTAGAGGTAGGAATGTTAATGGTGAATGAGGTTTCCTGGTCGTTGCTCCGCACTTCGATGGTGCCGTTGTAGCTGTCTACCACACGGCGGACAATGGCCAGGCCAAGCCCGAGCCCGAAATCGAGGCCCAGTTTCTTGGTGGTAAAGTTAGGGTTGAATATTTTATTGAGGTTTTCCTCGTCGATAGAGGGGCCGTTGTTGGCAATGGTGACGGAGATATACTCTGTGGGCAGGAGCTGAACACCCTGTACATGGCAGCATTCCGCGGTGATGCGGAGGGCGGGGTGTTCGGTATGCCCCTGTTCCATGGCATCGCAGGCGTTCTTGATGATGTTGCTCCAGACCTGCACCAGTTCGGTGACGTCTGCTGTAAGTCCGGGAAGGGGGGAGAAATGGGTGCTTACATCTACCCTCTTGAGTTTGTTGTGCAGCAGATTAAGTGCATCTCTCACACTCTGCTCCACATTCACATCGGGTTCGCGGGTGCTGTTGCCACCACCCAGCAGCTTCACTGCACGTACAATGCCAGTGGCCAGCTTGGAGGCCATCCGCATGTCGCGCAGGTCGTGCCCCAGCTCCCAGAACCGGTAGTTCTTCCTGAGGTTGCGGATGAATTTGCCGGGCTGCTTCCGGCCTTCAGCCGTATCCGGGAAGATGTGGGCCATCACCTTGGCGGCTTCTTGCGGCAAATCCAGCTCGCGCTCGTATGTGCGCGCGGCCTGGCGCAGTTCGCTGGCGGAGACGAAGGAGTTGTCCTCGAATCCGTAGGTGAAGAGCAGGGCGTTATTCTTATCGTCGTCTTCCAGGTATTCCTGCAGGCTGTCTGCCACAAATTCCGTGCGGCGGGAAATGACTCCCACGGCATTATTGAGTTCATGGGCAATGCCGGCAGAAAGCTGGGCGAGCGTGCTGGCCATTTCGGCGCGCTGCAGCACACGCAGAGCCTCTTCCTTTTCCGAAGTCTTGGTGAAGATGCGGGAGTTGCGGGCTGCCAGTTCATGCACCAGCACCGGGATGAACTGGCGTTCAAAACAGCCGTAGGTTTCCGGTTCCACCACCTCCGTGGTGTCATCCACATAGGTGACCACGGAGTCTTCCAGCGCCACAATGTAGTTGGAGCTGTGGTAGGAACGGGAGAAAAAGGCCTGCACGCAGACGTAGGAACCCTCCTCTGCACGGAATACCTCATACCCGCGGGTGCTGCTTTCTACCGGCAGGTCGACTCCTGCGTAGGAATCGGCCCGGCGGAAAGCAGCAAAGCACCCCTTCTGCACGTAGTAGACGCGGTGGCATTCCTCGCCCTGGCTCACCAGCGTCTCGCCTTCGGCAAGCTCGATGGTGCGCCCGGGGTCGCTGAAGTACACCGCATTGATGCGCTTCAGAGGTTCGAGGATCTGTTCAGGCAGGGCGTGCATGAGGAATCATCAGGTGGGGTATCAGCCAAAGAAGCCGACGCTGCCCAGCAGTGCCATGAGGCCGATGGAGAGAGCCAGGCCAATCAGGCACAGGATGGTGCCGGAAATAGCCATGCCCTTCTGCTCCACGTGGCCGGTGGCATAAGCCATGGCGTTGGGCGGGGTGGAAATCGGCAGAGCCATACCCAGGGAGGAGGCAAAGGCGATGGTTACCAGCAGACCGATGGCACCGGGGGCATCCATGGAACCGCCTGCCACCATGCCGGCTGCAACAGAGGCCATGATGGGCATGAGCAGGGCGGCGGTGGCCGTGTGGCTCATGAAGGTGGCCATGAAGAGGCAGATGAGGCTGGAACCCACGATGAGGGCCATGCTGTTCCATTCGGCAAACGGAATGGCGTTGATGAGATCGCTGGCGAGCTTGGTTTCACCCAGAGCCACACCCAGGGCAAAACCGCCGGCTACCAGCCAGAGCACATCCCAGCTCATGGAGCGGAGATCCTTAGCGGTGATGACACCCGTCACAGAGAACACGGCAATGGGGATGATGGCCACGCTGTTGGCATCCAGACCATGGTACTGCTTGGGAATTACCCACAGGAGGATGGTCACGATGAAGGTTGCATACACAACCCAGGCCTTGGGAGTGGTCATGAACTTACCCTTCATTTCCTTAGCCAGATCAAGGCTCTTCTGGGAAATGGGGAACATCTTGAGAAGAATGACCCAGCCGATAATCAGCATGATGACCACGAAGGGAATGCCGAACATCATCCAGTCACCGAAGGTTACGTTCCAGCCGTTCTCCTGCATGAACTTGAGGGCAATGGCGTTGGGCGGGGTGCCGATGGGGGTGCCGATGCCACCCACGTTGGCGCCAATCGGAATGCAGAGCGCAAAGGCGGCACGGCCGCGGTCCTCCGGCTTGAACAGGGCCAGCACCGGGGTGAGCAGGGCCAGCATCATGGCGGCGGTGGCGGTGTTGCTCATGAACATGGAGAACAGAGCCGTTACGCTCATGAGACCCAGCAGCACATACTTCGGGTTGGTGCCGAAGGGCTTGAGCAGCACGCGGGCCAGGTTGATGTCCAGGCGGAACTTGGTGGCAGCATCTGCCAGGAAGAACCCACCCAGGAACAGGATGATAATGGGGTCTGCAAAGGTAGCGAAGATGCTCTTCTGCTGGGTCTGGTTCACCAGGTCGAGTTTGGAGATGCGGGCGCTTACTTCGCCTTCATACAGGCGACCGGCAGCTTCCTTCAGTGCAGTGGCGGCATCGCCTGTAGCCTTGCCAGCTACCACGGGGGCAAGAATGGCGGTGTTGATGGTGCTGCGTACAACGTCCGGGGTGATGTTGGTTGCTTTCTTAAGCTTGTCCACCACGCTGGCCTGTGTGGCCTTCACAACTTCGGCGCCAGCGGAGGGGCCGTAGGCATCTGCCACGATGGCCTGGATGGCGGGAGTGTCGAATTTATCAACCTTGAGGAAATTGAGAGAGGTGTTCGAGGTGCCCAGCAGCGCCAGCGTAATCACCAGCACGGAGGTGGTCCAGATCGGAATGACCTCCAGAATCCACATGAGAGCCGCAAACACAAAGAGGGCGATGACTCGCGTCTGAATCGGGTTTACCGGCAGGCCCCATTCTTCGAAGGGCATGAATAGCATGCTGCCGCTGAGCAGCAGTACAACCAACAACTTGATTATTGTTTTTGTTACCTGAGACATATCGGTTTATGTTGTGTTCTCAGCACAGGTCGGGCGTGCAGGTGCACACCACCTCGCGCGCGAGCGATACAGGCTTGTGCTAGCCGTTACTGTACACCATTCCTTGGGCAATGGCAAGTTTTACTTGGTGGAAAATACGGCAAAGGCGCTACTCCTGCGGGGTGTAGCGCCTTCAGAGGTGTTATTTCTGCGCCGCTGCCGGCCAGCCGATGCATTGGTGCACAACAACGCTGTGGTTTTCCGGCAGGTTGATTTCCTTTTTAAGGCCCTCTTTATCAATCATGGCGCGGATGACGGTGGAAAGTCCGCGCGAGGTGCAGTAGAGGTACACGTTCTGGTAGGCAGAGCCTACGTGGTTCTCGCCGCCGCGGTCGTTCAGGCAGGTGTAGAGCAGGTGCAGCGGGGCATTTTTCACGAAACCCTGGCGTTCGCAGAGGGGGATGAGGTTCTTATCGTTGATTTTTACGAGCTTGTGCGCCATGCCGTCGTATTCCCAGGTGCCGGTGGGGGTGAGCACAAAGAGCTGCATGTTCTGCAAGTTGCGGGAAGTAGGAATGGTGCGCTTGCCGTGCGGGCTCTTGCCCCAGGCTACCCACAGGATTTCCGCCAGGGTCTGTTCGTCGATGGTGCGGGTGGTATCATAATCGCGGGCAGAGTGGCGCTTGGCAATGGCTTCCATGAGCGGCATACCGCCGGTCATCACCGGGGCGGGCAGTTCCTTTACTTCTCCGGTGCCCCAGCAGGGCAGCATCGCCCCGGCCAATACACAGATTTTCAATACGTTCTTGTACATGCTCTGCATTTTAGCATGCTTTGCCTCCTCTGCAAGGAAAAAGTAACCGCAGTCTGGCCGGACTGCTTTTCGTTTTGTTGTTGTTTTTTGCTTGAAATGAAGCGCAGATGGTGCCATTATGTGAGATGGTAGGTGGAAGCCATATTGCTCTTATGAAAAAATCTCTCTCTTTTCTATTGCTGCTGTGTCTGGGTGTGGCTCAGGCTGAAACGGTCTGGCTCGACGGGGTAGACCAGTATTCCGGCTGGACGGATTATAACAAGAGTAATCCTAAAGCGGAAGATGGCGATAATAATCTGTGTTGGGCTGCCTCTGCCAGCAATGTGATCAACTGGTGGCAGAAACGTTATGTGACACCATCTGCAGCGCCCACCGGCGAGGCTATCTGGTCAACATTCAAGGCAAGCACCAGTGGTGATGTGGGTGGCAACACCATAGGCGCCATGCAGTGGTGGCTTACAGGATGGTACTCATACGATGGTTCTCCGGATGCCGAGTTCTATGCCGGATGGGCGATGGAAGATGAGTCCATCATCAATAAGACGATTAATAAAGATACCTACTTTGAAGGATATTACCGGTATCTGGAGGGTAACCTGGAGTCGGTCTACGAAAATAAGTGGGTGGACCATCTTCAGCGATTCATGAATGATTTAGATGCCGGGGTCAATGTTGATAACAAGCGCGAGGGGTATACTGGGCTGAGCTATACTCTTAAAGAGGCCATTTCAGGCGGGGCGGGTGTGTCTGTCTCTCTTAAGACCGACATAGGTGGGCATGCCGTCACGCTCTGGGGGGCTGAATTCAATGAGGATGGAAACCTGATTGGTATGTGGCTAACCGATTCGGACGACAATCAGTATGGTAAGCATGAGGATTCCGGGATTTTCTATGCCGCGCTGGGGGAATCAACACTGACGATGACCACGACATTCGGAGACGGGACATCGGTAACAAAGGAGTACTACCAGGTTACCACAGAAAGTGGCTGGTATGGTCAGGATACCTATCTGACCGGCTTTACGTTCTTCAATACCGCAGTATCGGACACCTGGGGGATGATGCTCGCTCCTGAGCCCGCTACCGCTACGCTGGGGCTCCTGGCTCTGGTGGGACTGGCGGCGCGTCGCCGGCGGTGCTGAGGTGTGGCATGAGTGAATTCAATGCAGGAAAGCCCGGCGGTGCAGGAACGCTGCCGGGCTTTCACCTTGACAAACGGGTACTGAAAGCGCATAGTAGCAGGGCCTGCGGGCTTTTGAGATATGAGTGATGCAACATTAACGCCTGAGCTGATTCGCGCTGCCCTGACCACGGTGAAATACCCCGGGTTCAGCCGCGATATCGTGTCTTTCGGTCTGGTGAAGAACATTGAGGTGAGCGCAGAAGGTGCAGTGAAGATTGAGCTGCGTATTGAAAGCCGCAATGAGGATGTTCCGCGCTTTGTGTACCAGAGCGTGATGACGGAGGTGAAGGAAATGGCAGGTGTGAAGAGCCTCAATGTGGATATTGAGTATCATAACCCCGATGTCGAGAAAAAAGCCGCCATGCAGGATGATCCGGCCAAGTGGAAGACCCCGCTGCCCGGTGTGAAGCACATTATCGGCATTTCCTCCGGCAAGGGCGGAGTGGGTAAGAGCACGGTATCTGCCAATCTGGCGGTGGCACTTGCCCGCCTGGGCTACCGCACCGGCCTGCTCGACCTCGATATCTACGGCCCGTCCATGGCGCTGATGTTCGGCACCAAGGAACTGCCCGATGCCGGCGAGGATGAACGCTTCATTCCTGTGCAGGCGCATGGTGTGAAGCTGCTCTCCATGGGGCTCATGATGGATGAGGCCTCGCCCGTGGCGGTGCGTGGCCCGCTGGCCACGCGCTACACCCAGCAGTTCCTCAAGGAAACCGACTGGGGTGAACTCGATTTCCTGATTCTTGATATGCCGCCCGGAACGGGTGATATTCAGCTCACCATCGTACAGACGGTGCAGCTGGACGGCGTGGTGGTGGTGACCACCCCGCAGGAAATGGCACTCATTGATGCCCGCAAGGCCATCGGGCTCTACCAGCGCACGGATGTGCCCATTCTCGGTATTGTGGAGAACATGAGCTACTTCATCTGCCCCACAGATGAGAGTATTCACTATATTTTTGGCCAGCACGGTGGCGACCGCGAGGCTGTGAAGCTCGGTGTACCCATGCTCGGCAAGATTCCGCTGGATATCCGCACCCGCGAAGGCGGCGACCAGGGACGCCCCGTTGCGCTGGAGGACACCGGCTCCAACCGCGTGGCTGCTGCCTTCGAAGGCGTGGCCCAGACACTCGCCTGCACACTGGGAGAGTAAGTAATTCCTTGCATTTATCCAGAAGGCCGCACCCAGTATCAGGGGTGCGGCCTTCTGAATTTGCAGCTAATTTAGCAGAAATTAGCTGCAAATTAGCTGCTTCATCTCCGCTACCGGGGAGTAGATAAATTCGTTGCCAGCTTTGTGCACCTGCAGCAGCCCGGCTTCAACCAGGCTGTTGAGGTCAGTTCTGGCGGTCTGGCGCACAGTCTGGAACTCCCGGCAATGGGCGGTGACGCTGGTGGTCATCTCAGGGTTATTGAGCATCTGGGAGAGGAGGGCTTTCTGCCTGTGGTTAAAGCCTTGTTTATTTTTCAGCTGGGCAGAGAGCCGGGTCTGTTCCTCGGTACGCCGCTGGAGGTAATCCATGAGGTTGGTGATGGATTGGTTGATGGTGCTCAACTGGTTGGTGAGGAAGTAATTGAGGTCGTTTTCATCTTCCTCGCTGTGGGTAAAGGCCTGGTAGTACGCTTTGGCGTGTTTATATATCTCCTGGGAGATGGAGATATACTCAAAGAGCCAGTACCCGGCTTTGAGCATGCCCCAGTAGAACAAGGCGCGGGCGGTTCTGCCATTGCCATCGATGAAAGGGTGGTCATATGCCAGCCAGAAATGCAGTACAATGGCCTTGAGCACCGGGTGTATGTACTCGGTATCATCGTTGGCAAAGTGGCAGAGTGCCTGCAGCCTTTCCGGCAGTTGTTCTGCCGGCGGTGGTACGTGCACCACCTCGCCGGATATGCTGGCTTCCACTCGTACTCTGTCTGCATCGGTACGGAGCTCTCCGGCCTGTGGCAGGGTACCCTCTGTCATGCTGCGGTGCAGGGAGAGGATGCGCGCCGGGGTAAGCGGTTCGTCCTTCCATCCAAGAATGAGCTGCATGGTGCGGTAATTATTGGTCACCATGCGCTCATGCTCGTTGATGGGGCGCCGGTTGCTGCGCAGCAGCTCCTTTGCCTCTGCCCGGGTGACGACAGCACCCTCCAGCAGGCTCGACATGATAGCTTCCTCCATGAGCGAGGTCATCAGGTACCGGTTTCTGTCGCTCTCGTTGATACTGTTCTGATGCCGGGTGTGAATGCTGCCTCCGCCCTGCATATCAATGCGGTGAAGCAGTGCCTGCATCATGCGCGTCACCGTGTAGCTGAACGCAACTCCCTTTTTGTCGCAAAGGGGCAGATTCTGCCGCGCCTGCATGCGGTGCAGCTTGATACCCACCCACCATGCCCTGGTATCCAGCCCATCCGGTGCTTTGCGGTAGCGTATTTCCTCCCAGCTCAGATAGCGGTCTGCCCGGTTGGCTTCTGCTGCAGAATGGAGCAGTACCTGTACCAGTGGTATGGTCGGATTAGCTATATATTCCTCCACCTTGGGGGCTCTGGGGCGCGGCTTCATGTCGTTATTGTAGGAATTTTACAGGCTCTGTCAATCAAAAAGCAGCTAATTTAGCAGAAATTAGCTGCAAATTAGCTGCTTGAGAAATTCTGTCCGGAGCGGGCAGAATGAAATACCACTCCGCGGGTGGGGAGTGTCTGCCCGCTGCACGAGTATACAAAGAGGAGCGGCGGACTTTCGTCGGCCACTCCTCAGCTGTATCACCTTGAAAAAAACTTGTAATCAGATGTACTTACACGCGGATGGGCATGAGCACATACAGGAACTCATCAGCCACGCGCATCACACCCGGGCTGGAGGTGTCGATAAGGTCAATGCACACATCCTGGTCGCCCACGGATTTGAGCGGAGCCAGCACATAGTCGGCGTTGAAGGAGATGGAAATCTCACGGCCGTTGTAATCGATGGGTACTTCTTCGTTAGCTTCGCCCATGTTGGCGCTGGACTGTACGGACATGACGCCGGGAGTGAAGCGGAAACTGACCGTGTTGGTCTTCTCGGAAGAAAGCAGGGAGACGCGGCGCACGGCGCTCTGAAGCTCGGCGGCGGGAATGACCACGCGCTCGTTGTAACGGCTGGGGATTACCTGGCGGTAGTTCGGGTAATTGCCGTCGATGAGCTTGGTGATGAGCAGGGTGTCATCGAAATCGAAGGAAGCCTGGTTGCTGGTGATGCGGATCATCACATCGCCGTTGTCGCCCAGCAGGCGGTGTACTTCTGCCACGGCGCGGCTGGGTATGTCGATGCAGATTTCCTGGGATTCCGGGAATTCAAGCTCGCTTTCAAACAGAGCCAGGCGGCGGCCATCGGTGGCCACAAGGGTGAGCTTGCCGTCCTGGAAGCAGGTGTAGATGCCGTTGAGCACGTAGCGGGTGCCATCGTTGGAAATGGCGAATTCCGTGAAGGCAAAACCCTTGTTCAGCACGCCCTGCTGTACCTTGAATTCGCGGGCTTCCTTGAATACCGGCAGACCGGGAAATTCATTGGCGGCCAGACCATTGAGCTTGAACTGTGCGCGGTTGCAGCGGATGGTGGCTACGGTGCCGCTCACCTCGATGCTCACTTCGCCATCGCGCAGCTCGCGGATGATGCTCTGCAGCTTCTTGGCGGGCAGGGTGATGGAACCGGGCTTGTCTACGATGCAGGGCACCTTGGTGACGATTGTCAGCTCCATGCTGGTGGTGGTGAGCTTCAGTTCACCATCAGCGGCTTCCAGCAGCACGTTGGAGAGAATGGGCATGCTGGGGCGGGTGGAGACCACGCCGGCTACCTTGTTAATGCCATCAAGAAGAACTTGTTTTGCGAGTGAGAATTTCATCGGTTACCTCCTTTGTTGAGTTTATTTTATCTATTCTCGGTGCATCATGCAAGCATAAATTCTTAAATTCGCAAGATTTTCAATAACTTTTTTTGCTGTGGTACAATATATTGTGGCAGGCGGGTGTTTGCAGCGCTTATTGTCTATTGGCTGTTTCTTCTGCTTGACAAGAGGCAGGGGAAGCAGGTATGATTCGGGGTATGAAACCCGTACTTGTCCTGATGGCTCCTGGTTTTGAGGAGATTGAGCTGACTGCCCCGGTAGATATTCTGCGCCGCCTTGAAATTCCGGTGGTGACAGCCGGGGTGAAGGGGTGCTCTGTGGAAGGAGCTCATGGCATGACCATGCAGGCGGAGATGTTGCTGGTGGATGTGAAGGAAGAGGATTACAGTGGCATTATTCTGCCGGGCGGGCCTGCTTCCTGGCTGCTGCGTGATACGCCGGCCGTGCTGAGCCTGGTGCGTGCCATGCACAAGGCTGGCAAGTTGGTGGCGGCCATTTGCGCGGCTCCCATTGCGCTGGAGGCCGCTGGTGTGCTGAAAGGCTGCCGCGTGACCTGCTATCCCGGGGTAGAGGGCGATTTGAAGTCTGCCGCTGCGGTGCTGGCAGAAGCTGCCGTGACGGATGGGCTGCTGGTCACAGGCCGTGGCCCTGGTGCGGCGCTGGAGTTCGGGTTTGCCCTGGGCTCAGCGCTGGGCAAGGCGCCGCAGGTGAAGGAGCTGCGTACAGCTATGTGCTGCTGAGCCTTCCAGATGCGGGGTGGGCTCAGATATAGCGGCCGTCCTTATCATCGAACCACCCGAAGATGATGCGGATGATATCAATCATCTGCCAGATGAAGAATCCACCGCCGGTGGCAAGCTGGATGAGGCCGCTGATGACCTTGCCGGCGTAGAAACGGTGGATTCCGCCAACGCCGAAGAAGATGAGCAAGCTCAGCAGGAAGGTGACCATGCGGGAGCAGGGGGAGGCTTGGTGCGGGCAATTAGGGCAGCAGTTCATGATGTGGTGGTGGTGATGATGAGTTCGGCTGCGCGGGCGGCAAGGGCCTCGCGTGTGTTGGAAAGGGTTTCATCCTGCACTTCAGTGAGCAGGGTTTTGAGAATCTGCCCCATGCCCGGGCCGGGTTTGAGTCCCATGGCGATGAGGTCGCGTCCGGTGAGCGCCAAATCTCCCACAGAGAAGGCAGGGGGCTCCGCAAGTACATCCTCCAGCAGCAGGCGAGCCTCGCGCAGAGTGGCTTGTTTTCCTTGCCTCTTGTAGGTGGACTGGGCATCCATATCGGCCTGTTTCACGGCAAGTAATTGATGAAGGGTATCTATACCCAGCCGTCCGATGATGCGGCGCATGCCGGGGGCGGTGGTGGGCAGGGTGTTATCGTGCTCGCGCACCAGGGTGACTACGGTGTTCAGGGTGTCGTTATCGCTCTTGAGCTTCAGCATGATGCGGCGTGCCAGGTCTGCGCCCTTGGTGCCGTGGCCGTAGAAATGCCCCTTGCCGTCCTCTCCCCGGGTAAATGTGGTGGGTTTAGCGATGTCGTGCAGCAGCAGGGCCAGGCGGATGGTTTCATCTGCCGGGGCTGCTTGCACGGCGTGGGCGGAGTGGGTCCACACGTCGTAGCAGTGGTGTGGGTTGTGCTGGTCAAAACCAATGGTGGGTGCCAGTTCCGGGATGATGACGGCGAAGACATCCGGGAACGCCTGCATCATGCCCAGTACACCCTCTCCCACCAGAATGCCTTTCAGCTCGGTGAAGATGCGTTCCACACTCACATTTTCCAGCAGATGGCGGTTGCGGTGAACGGCAAAGGCGGTTTCAGTCTCGATGCCGAAATTGTAGCGTGCGGCAAAGCGCAGCGCACGCAGGATACGCAGCCCGTCTTCATTGAAGCGGGCATCGGGTTCGCCTACGCAGCGGATGATGCGTGCGCGCAGGTCTGCCTGGCCATCGAAGGCATCCACCAGGCCCCGGGTGGGATTGTAGGCCATGGCGTTGATGGTGAAATCGCGGCGTGCCAGGTCTTCTTCCACCCGGCTCACAAAGTTCACGCAGTCCGGGTGGCGGTTGTCGGTATATGCCCCATCAATGCGGAAAGTCGTCACTTCCACTGGCTGCTTATCCACCATGACGGTGATGGTGCCGTGCTGCAACCCAGTCTTGATGACATGGAAACGTTTGAATACGCGCAGCACTTCCTCTGGCAGGGCGTTGGTGCAGACATCCCAGTCTTTCGGGGTGCGCCCGAGCAGCGAGTCCCGCACGCAGCCACCCACTACATAGGCTTCATATCCGTAGCGTTCCAATCGCTCTACTACTGTGAGCGCATGTGCTGGTATCTGTATCATGGGGAGTGGGCGCTATTGTACTTATGCCCGGGCTTCTTGTCAATAGCATTCGTTCAGAACACAAACTGAACCAATAGCATGTAGGCTACCGTGCCGCCGATGACGCTCAGCAGGATGTTGCGCTTCCAGACATGGAGCACACCTACCAGCAAGCTGGCAATAATGGCTGGCAGGTAGCCGGCTGAAGCGGAGAAGTTCACATCCTTCATGCAATAGACCACCAGCATGGCAATGACGGCACTGGGCAGTAGTCGCCCCAGTTTTTCGACCATCGGCGGGGTGGAGGCCTTTCCTTTGAAGATAAGGAAGGGCAGGAAGCGCAGCAGGGCGGTGATGAGCGCCATTACCGCAATGGCGTAGAAGGTGTGGGCGTTAACCATGGGAAGCCTCCTTTTCCTTGTGCAGGCAGAGCAGCACCAGAATGGCAAACATGGCCGGAATCATGAAATGCTCCTTGCCGAGCAGCAGCAGACTTGCTGCGGTGACGATGCCGCCCATGATGGCCGGGTAGTGATGCCGGCTGCTCTGCCACTGCTCTACGAAGATGGTGATGAACAGCGCCGTAAGGACGAAATCGATACCCTTGCTGTCAAAGGTCAACAGTGAACCTGTCACCGCGCCCAGGGTGCAGCCGCTAATCCAGTAACAGTGGTCAAAGAAACAGATATAAAAG
>CAJGDB010000027.1 GCA_904502165.1 uncultured Akkermansia sp. | reverse complement strand
GGAGAAAGCGGCAACGATGTGACCGTAGCAATCGGAGGGGTCACCGTTCACCGTAAGCTGCCACAGGTGGAACAGCAGGAAGCAGAAAATCATGATACCCGTCAGCACCATCGTACGGGAGGAAAGCGTAGCCTTGAGCGTACCTTCCTTCTGGTACTGGGTGCGGGCATTCACATTCTCAATCTTAAGAGCCAGAGTCAGCACCACATGGATGAGGAGAATGGCGGCAAGACCAAGACGAATAGCCCAGAGCAGCCAGGCGGGCATGGTGTGCAGCCCAGTGGCATAGGCATCAATCCAGGAGGGTACACCATTACCGGGATCACCACCATAGATGGTCATGTTACCGGCCAGATGCCCCACGAGGAACAGGAGGAGACACGCACCTGTGAGGGCCACAAGAATCTTGCGGCCAATCGAGGACGTGACGAACTTGCATGCTGTCGTGATAATATCGTTCATATGCGCAATAACGTCTTTGCGGGACTACTCTACCGCAAATACCCCCAAAAAGCAAGCCCCAAACAGCCGCATGAGGGGAAATTCTTACCGCACTACGAGCAAAACGGCAAAGACCGCCAGAAGAACAGCAAAAAGAGCGTCTATTCCTGTCGTGTGGCGCATATAAAAATACCGGACCGGCCGCCACTGAAGCATCGCGCTCCACAACACCCAGCCCAGCAGACCGGCTCCGGTAAGAACCAGCACCAGAAATGGTGCATACCAGGCATACAGAGTACCGAAGCGCTCCAGTGGGCCGATGGATAACCCGCAGATGAAGAGCGTACACTTAGGATTCAGGATATTACACAGAAAACCCTGCCCGAATAATACCGGCAATGAAACCCGCTCTGTCGTTTCCATCAACTCCTGCTGCACCACCACCCGTTTCAATGGGAATATCTTCCAGGCCAGGTACAGCAACCAGCCGGAGGCCGCATACAGCCCCCAGCAACTCCAGGGCTGGCGCATCAGCCACCCACCCATGCAAGCCACAAGTGAGGCCTGAATCAGAAAACCGGTAGCAATTCCCACGCCTACGGCAGTTCCCGCACGAAAACCTTGCGCCAGCGCGGTACGGAATACAAAGAACACATCCGGCCCCGGGCTGAGCTGAGACACCAGCAACAAAGCCCCCAGCACCACCAGGCTGAGTATGGCCTCCATCATCCCTGCACCTCCGGCAACGGCAGCACCACATTCGTCTGCATCGGGGATTTGCGCTGCAGCACACGCGCCGAAAGCGGCGTTGCACTTTCATACGCCGCGCGGAACATCTCCATCTTGGCATCCACATTGTCCGCATGGTGCAGAATCAGCGCCTCGGGCACCTTGGGGAGCACCGGCGAACCATATTCAAGCAGCCCGTGGTGCGATGCCACCAGATGCAGCAGATGCAGACGCACCTGCTCCGATGCCGGGACAAGCGGCTTCCATTCCGCACGCTGCTGCGGAGTCATCATATCGCGCCAGAGCTTATTGATGATTTCAATCCCCACCGGGATATGCCCGAGCAACTCACCGGATTCCGAATAGGGCATCTCCAGGCTGTGCTCTTCGTAATCATTCTCCACAATCTTGCCGCAATCATGCAGCAATGCACCTGCCAACACCAGGTCTCGGTTCAGACGGTCGGGGTAAACAGAACAGAGCGCCGCTGCCACTCGCATGACGCTGGCAATATGCTCCACAAGCCCCCCACGGCGGGCATGGTGAAAATTACGGGCTGCCGCAGCGCGGCGGAAACGCTCGCCATGTTCTTCCAGGAACAAGCGGCATACACCGGCCAGGCGGGGGTCCTTCAGCTCATCCACAAAAGCACAGATACACTCCCAGTCAGCCTGCTGTCGTTCCACCAGCTCCGGGCTACCGGTCAGCACCTGCTGCTCCTCCTCAGGGGTAAGCGGGCGCAGATACGCCTCTGCCAGCTCCATGCCATACTGGCTGGCCTGCCAGGTACCAGTCACGGCCACGCCGGCTGGAGTCTCCAGCAGCTCAAAATCCTGGTACCAGGAGGAAGTTTCCCAGATTTTAAACGAAACCGTGCCGGCAGCATCGGCCAGCACGATTTCCAGATAAGGTTTGCCAGTCTTGGTGGTGCGGGTGGATTTCTGGGTCACCTGCGCCAGCAAGGTACCGCGCACCGCGGCTGTTGCAGCCTCGGCGTTCAACTCTGTTGTGCTACCGAACTGCATAGTCTGTTCAGTGGTTAGCAATTAAGCAGCAGGCTGTTCGGCAGAAGCCGGGGCAGGTTCCGCAGCCGGGGCGGCATCCACAGCCGGAGTCGGGGCAGGCACCGGGCCCTCACCCTCTGCCGCAGGAGCAGGAGCAAGATTCTCCAGATTCTCCACGGGAGCAGCAGGCTGTTCCACAGCAGCAGATGCTGCCACCGGAGCCTCAACCTGCTTCACGTTCAGGTCAGACTTGGAAGCCTTGTGACGAGCTGTCATCAGCACACCCAGAACAAAGCAGAGCAGCATGAAAAGCGTACCAAAAAGCACCGTACCCTTCTTCAGCACATCGGTAGTCTGTGCACCAAAGGCCTGGTCTGTCATCTGGGCACCGAAAGCGGCACCAAGACCCTCCTGCTTCGGGCGCTGCATCAGCACGACCAGAAGAAGCAAGGCACAGACAATCAGCAGAATAGCAAAAACAATGTAGATAGCGGCGTTAAGCATGGCGGGGATTATATCGTAATTGAAGAGGTTTGTAAAGGAATCAGGCAATGATTTCGTTTAATTCATTGCAGATGACACGCCTGGGTGTAATGGGCTTATCATCCCAGGCAAAGCTCATGATGATGATGCGCTCTCCCTTGCCGATAAGATGGGCAGCTGCACCATTCACGATAATCTGCCCTGTTCCGGGAGGGCCAACAAGCACATAAGTCTCGAAACGATTTCCGCTGGTCACCGAAGCAACCAGAACCTTTTCGCCCGGCCACAGCCCGGCGGCCTCGACCAGATCCTGAGGAATCTCTATGCTACCCTCATACTCAACATCGCCACGGGTGACCATAGCGCGATGAATCTTGGATTTAAGCTGGCAAACTAGCATGACAGTAAAATGCGGACGACCGCCAATGAAACTACTTTTTCCCGCAAAGGTCAAGCACAATCAGGGAAAAGCAGGTATTTTTTATGTCAGAAGCCGCGCACACACGGCACAGGCTGGCCTGCATCCCCTCGCCGGGCAATACTGACGCCCCCACAGAACCATCTGCAAATGCAGCTTCCCCCACACACTCCGGTCAAAGCATTTCTTCAAATCTGCCTCCACCGCCTCGACGGTACTCCCCCGGGAAAGCTTCCAGCGCCTGGCCAGGCGGAAAATGTGTGTATCCACCGGAAATGCCGGGTAACCAAATGCCTGGTTCATCACCACACTGGCCGTTTTATGCCCCACCCCGGGCAGTGCTTCCAGAGCTTCAAAACTCTGCGGCACTTCGCCATCATACTGCTCCACCAGAATACGCGCCGTTTCCACCAGACGGCGTGCCTTCATCTCAGTAAGCCCGCAGGTGGCAATGAGAGGCTGCACCTGCTGCCACTCCAAGGCTGCCATAGCGGCAGCATCCGGAGCCAGAGCAAACAGAGCCGGAGTCACCAGATTCACCCGTGCATCCGTGCAGCGGGCCGAAAGCATCACCGCCACCAGCAACGTGAAAGCATTATGGTGATGCAGCGGAACCTGCGGGGCCGGTATTCCCCGCTCCAGCTCCTCCAGCACAACAGCCGCTCGCTCAGCGCGTCTCACAACAACAACTCAGCGGCGGTTCATATCACTCAGCGGGCCCAGGACAGCCTCACCCTCCTTGCGGGTAGTGTTGTTCCATGGTTTCACCGCCTCAGAAGAGCCACGGGGGCCTACCACCTCGCGATTACTCGGCGGCACGGCCGGCATAGGGCGCTGGCAGGAAGTCATACCCACCGCTGCAAGCGGTGCCAGAAGCAGTATTTTGTGCATCATTTTCATCGTTTTACTCTAACATGTAAAAACCGCCTGCCCAAACCGGGCAGGCGGCGAAAAATCACTTTTAGCCTGCGCGGCAGAGCATCAGTTACCCAGCGGCTTCACACGGAAAGCGCGGTCACCCAGTTCAGGACGCACCCCGGGAGTCAGCTTCTTGGGATCATACTCGGCCACCACCATGCCGTTAGAAATCGTCACCACACGCACAGCTGCAATCACCATGTCACCGCGCTTCACCAGCACCGGAGTGGCATCACCGGGCACGAGGCCGCTTTCTGCACCAGCGTTGAACACAACAAACTTCCAGCGGGCATCCACAGCCAGCAGCGGGTATTCATCGTCGTTCTTGGTATAGTCGGTGAAGAATTTCTCGTTAATGGCAGTCAGGCGGTTCAGCTCCACCTCCTTGGCCGCAAGGTCATCAAGAGCCACCTTGTAGGCAGCCTCGGCCTCACTCAGTTCTTCATTATACTTCGTAGAAAGCTCACCTTGCTCCTTCACAACCGACTTGATGCTCTCCAGCACAGTACCGAAATCAGCGCTGGCATCCACAGTCAGAGCCTCAGAGGACTTGATGCTGGACATAGCCTTGTTGAAGGATTCCTGCAGGGTTTCCACGCTGGCCTGCATTGCCTTCACTTCGGCACGCACGCCATCCAGAGAGGCCTTATGATCGTCCAGCTTGGTCTGGGCTTCATCGCGCTTGACGGCACTATCGCGCATCTCGACACGGGCCGCCTCAGCAGCCTTGATGGCAGAGGAACGCTCGGAAGCAACCGTGCCGCGTTCTGCATCCAGATCCTGGTTCAGCTTACGCAACCCCGTTGCAGAGCTGGCATCCACCTGCTGACCGCCGCCATGAGTAGCAATCACCACATCCATCACCTGCTGCTGGTCAGCAGAGTACATGATAGCGGCACCACCAGCCAGAAGCACCAGAATAGAAACAAGAAGTTGAGAGATTTTCATATCAAGAAGTTGTATATAGAATTTTGGAATTACTTATTGGCAGACACAACCGTATCGCCGGGACGGACACGGTCACCGGGGCGCATGGTGCTGTAAACCACATCACAGCTGGAGGAGTTACTCTCTACAAGGGTGACAGTAAGTTCACATACCTTAGCTTCACCACGCATCACAATCAGACGAGAGCCAATCACGATACCCTTGTCAACACCACTGTCAAGGATGACGTAATCCCAGTCAGCATCCACAGAAGCAACGGTGCACTTAAGCTCGGGCGGGGAGAGACGAGCCATACGGTCAGCAGCCAGCTTCTTGGCGGCATCAATCATAGCCTGCGTGCGCTCAGCAGCCGTCTTCCGCTTTTCTGTCTCTTCCTTGGTGTCATCAACCTTCTTCTTCAGGGCTTCGTTATCAGCCACCATTTCAGCAATGCGCTGGCCCACCATCTGCAGAGCCTCTTCATCATCCATAGCTTCCACGCCTACTTCCTCAGTAGCACCTTTCTGGAATGTCTGGAACTGCTCTCTGTAACGCTTGAAATCAGCCTTGGCTGTTTCCAGGTCTGCATGAGCCTTGGTAATTTCCTGCTCATAAGGAGCATCTTCCGCCTCAAGAGCAGCGCGCTCATCATTGTACTTCTCCGTCTGCTGGGCGAAGTAGGACTTACGCAGCTCGGCATAGCGCTTGATAGCCTTATCCTTCTCAATCTCAGAGACCTTCTTCTTGGCTGTCTCAAACTGAGTCTGGAATGCTGCTACCTCGCCTTCAGGCCCGGTGAGAGCTTCGTTATTTTTGAAGAAAAGAAAACATGCCCCCAGGAAGAGCACGACGGCGGCGATGATGATGTATTTCCACATGGTGTAAGTTAAAAATTTGCAGCTGTTCGCTAATATATCTATACCAGAATGCAGCTAAATGCAATCAAAAAAATCCCACGGCAGCATTTTTTTGTGCTTTTTTTCACCTTTCTTCCCCGCCTGATACAAAAGCCGCCTTCCGACAATCCGGAAGGCGGCTTGAAATTCCTATCAAAGCGAAGATTACTCCTGCTCGGCAGCCTCCTTGGCCTTGAGGTCGCGGGCAGCAGCGCGCATGGACATCTTGACGCGGCCTTTGTCATCGATACCAATGCACTTGGCGGTCACAATGTCACCGACCTTCACCACATCCTCAGTCTTCTGCGTGCGGCCTTCGGCCAGCTCGGAAATGTGGATAAGGCCATCCTTACCAGGCAGCACTTCCATGAAAGCGCCGAACTCCTTGGTGGAAACAATCTTACCCTCGTAGGTTTCACCTACCTCAATCTCCTTGAACATGCGGTCAATCAGGTACAGAGCACGCTCCACGCCCTCCTGGCGGCTGCCGTAGATACGCACAGTGCCATCCTCCTCGATGTTGATATCGGTACCGGTCTCAGCCTGCAGAGCCTTGATATTCTTGCCACCGGGGCCGATGAGCTCACCGATGCGGTCCTGCGGAATGCGAGTGGACTCGATGCGCGGAGCATTCGGGCTCATGGCCTGCGGGCCGGGGATGCAGGCATTCATGGTATCAAGCACATCCAGGCGGCCCTTGCGGGCCAGGTGAATGGCATCTTCCAGGATGTACAGCGGGATACCGGGCAGCTTGAGGTCAAGCTGATAACCGGTTACACCCACAGAAGAACCGCAGAGCTTGAAGTCCATATCGCCGTAGAAGTCCTCGGAACCAATGATGTCGAGCAGCGTCTTGTAGCGCTTGGGCTCGCGGTCACCATCGTTCTCAAACTCCGTCACAAGGCCCACAGAGATACCAGAAACCGGGCGCTTCAGCGGCACACCGGCGGCCAGCAGGGACATGGTGCCGGCGCAAACAGAAGCCATGGAGGTAGAACCATTGGACTCCATGATTTCAGAGGAAACGCGAATAGCGTAGGGGAAGTCGTTTTCATCCGGAATCACCGGAGCAATGGAACGCTCAGCCAGTGCACCGTGACCGATTTCGCGGCGGTTCTGACCACCGAAACGGCCGGTTTCACCCACAGAGAACGGGGGGAAGTTGTAGTGCAGGATGAAGCGTTTCTCATCCACAGAACCTGTGTAGTTATCCAGATACTGTTTCTCTTCCATGGGAGCCAGCGTGGCAAGGCACACAGACTTGGTCTCACCGCGGGCAAAGAGAGCAGAGCCATGCACCACGGGGGGCAGTACGTTCACCTCAGCCTCCAGCGGGCGCAGCTGTTTGATGGCGCGGCCATCAGCTCGCTTGTCCTGCTCCATGATGGAAATACGGAAGGCCTTCTTCTGGATGTATTCGAACACCTGCTCCACGTCGAAATCCGTAGCCTCGGGATAAGCGGCCTTGATGGCAGCCTCCACCTCATCGCGCAGAGCGCCGGTCTGCTTCTGGCGCTGAATCTTGTTGGGGGCATAGATAGCCTCCTCAATGCGGTCACCAGCCACCTGATAGCCGATTTCCAGCAGCTCAGGCTTGGCCAGAGTCAGCTCATACTCGCGCTTGGGCTTGCCGCAGATACCACGCAGCTCTTCCTGAGCGGCGCAGATTTTGGCCACATTCTCCTGGGCGAAGTGCAGAGCAGCAATGAAATCCTCTTCCGGGAGTTCATTGGCAGAACCTTCAATCATGATCACCTGATCCTTGGAACCGGCATACACCAGGTCAAGGTCAGACTCCAGGCGCTGGGAGTTGGTGGGGTTAATGACGAACTCACCATCGATACGACCCACGCGCACGGCACCCACGGGCTCGGCAAAGGGAAGGTCAGAAATCACACAGGCAGCAGAAGCACCATTGATGCTGAGAATATCAGGCTCATTTTCGCCGTCTGCAGCCATCAGCAGGGAAATCACCTGCGTATCATAGAAATAACCCTTGGGGAACATGGGGCGCAGCGGACGGTCAGTCATGCGGCATGTCAGGATTTCCTTTTCCGTGGGGCGACCTTCGCGCTTGAAATAACCACCGGGGAACATACCCGCAGCAGCAGCCTTTTCCTTATATTCCACCGAGAGGGGGAAGAAGGTCTGGCCTTCCTTAATCTTGGTAGCGCTCACAACGGTGACCAGCACCACGGTATCACCACAACGGACAGTAACGGCACCATCGGCCAGAAGGGCAAGCTTGCCCGTTTCAATGGTGATGGGATTTGTGCCAACGGCACAAGTAACGGAATGTATACTCATTTTATTTTACTCTTCTAATGCCGGTTCCAATCTGCACCGCCGGAGGCCGGAACCGGCCGTTGCCTCCTTTGGTTCCGTGGAGCAGAATCACGTGCTTCCTGCTCCACACAGCCCATATCACCGCATAACAGCGAAAATGAGCCGCGGCCATTTTACACATCTGGCTCGCCCAGCGCAAGCAAATAATTCACAGATAATCGTTTTAGCTTCACAGCGCATCATTTTTCGTGTAGAATGAGCAGGCAAATGAAAACAGCTGGCGAATTCAACAACCCCAGGCTCCTGGACATGGCCGCAGAGGAGCGCCCACGTGAAAAGCTGCTCCAGAAAGGCCGGAGCGCCCTGAGCGATGAGGAACTCATCGCCATATTCCTGCGAACCGGCCTGCAGGGCTGCAATGTGCTGGAACTCGCCGCCCGGCTGAAACGCGCCGCCGGCTCCCTGACCGACCTGGGGCGCATGGAAGCCCGCGAAATCATCAAATGCTGCAAGGGAATCGGAGCCGCCAAAGCGGCCACACTCGCAGCCGTCTTTGAACTGGGTCACCGCGCCGTCAAGGAAAAGCTCGTACGCATTGACATGAGCTCCCCTGAAAGCATTTACGAATACCTGGCAGGGGATTTGCGCTATGAGAAGCAGGAAAATTTCGTTGTCCTCATGCTCGATACCCGGCGCCACCTCATCCGCCGCAGCAACATATCCAAGGGGACGCTCAACCGCGCCATGGTGCATCCGCGCGATGTATTCCGCGAAGCCATCATCGCCAATGCCTGCTCCGTCGTTCTGGCTCACAACCACCCCAGCGGAGACCCCAGCCCCAGCAAGCCGGACCGCGAACTCACCCGCGCGCTGGTCGCCGCCGGCAACGCTATTCACATCCCGGTACTGGATCACATCATCATCGGTGGCGGCCAGCAGTCCTACTACAGCTTCCGGGAACACGGCATGATTCTCTCATGAAAGACTACCACACCCACCACCCCAGCCCCCACGGCGGGTATCTCTGCGCCATCACCCGCAGCGACTGGGAGCGCATTGCCGCCACAGAGGGCATGACCCCCTGCTTCGGCATTCACCCCTGGCATGCCCATGAGGCAGACCCGGCCGAACTTGCTTTTGAGCTGGATGACTGGCTGACCCGCCACCCGGAGGCCGGGGTCGGTGAAACCGGGCTCGATGCCTCCCCCAGGCATGCCGGCACACTGGATGCCCAGCGTCTGCTGCTGCATATCCACCTGGGGGCAGCTTTCCGGCATGAGCGCATCATTCACCTTCACGGCGCACAGGCCTGGAGCGAGCTGCTCGACATCCTGCGCGAACGCCACCGCTGCGGCACCCTTCCCCGCATCCTGCTGCACGCCTGGAACGGCTCTCATGAAATGGCTCGCGAATTCCTGCAGCTCGGGGCCTTCTTCAGTGTCGGCCTGCGGGAACTGAGCCACTCCAGGGCCGCAGAGCGCTATGCGCGCATCCCGGAAGGCCGCCTCTTCCCGGAAACCGATGACCACCCGGAGAACTGGGCCCGCACCGTGGCGCTGCTCGGACTCATCCGCGGAGGGCTGGCCTGATTTCTGCAGAGCGCCACAGCCCGTTCGCACCCTCATTCGTGAGCATTGCCCTTATGCCTCCCGCTGAACCTGAGGAGAGGAAAACAAAACCGGGGCACCAGAGCGCCCCGGTAAAATACTGAAAGTCAGGCCTTACAGGCTGATACCCGTCAGGGCATATCAATCATATCCCTGACAATATGCAGAGACTCGCGGAGAACCGGGTCTAGTTTTGAAGGATACTCAGGAGTCTCCGTCAGCTCATCTTCCAGATGCTTGTTCTCATCCATATACTCATCATCATCATCCTGGGAGGCGATGGGGAGGGACGGAGCATTAACATCCGTGAGCTTAAGGCGGTAGATTGTCAGCTGGCGGGCATCATCAGCAGCCATTTTCTCATAACGCACCTTGCGCTCTGCATCAATGGTCTTCTTGCGCTCCAGCAGCTGGGCATTCTCAGCCGCACGCACTGCCTTATTCAACGAAACAGCATTCTTCTCGTGGCGTTCCCGGGCACGGGCAATATCCTCGCGGGTATACTGCATATCCTTATCCGCATTCACACGGGCATTGCTGCGAGCCATCAGTTCCGGCAGAATACGGGCAATACGGCTGCTCTTCACATAACCGCCAGCACGTGGAATCTCATCATAGGGCATCGCATAATCCTGCTCACCCTCACCTATGCGGAGTCCGGCCGTCACCGTCGGCAGCACAATATCACTTGCCACACCCTTGAGCTGGGTGGAGGCACCGCCCACACGGTAGAATTTCTGCGTAGTCACCTTAATCATACCGCTACCTTCACGGGAGGTGAAGTAAGGCAGGTAATCAGCCAGACCACGGGGAACCTGCACCGTACCCTTGCCGAAGCTGGCTTCATCCCCCACAATGACAGCACGGCCGTAGTCAGCCATAGCCCCGGCAAAAATCTCAGAAGCAGAGGCACTCAACTTATTGATGATAACCACCAGCTCCCCGGTGAACAAGGGGCGGCCGCTCACCGTAAGACGCTCCACATGAGCACGGGAATCCTTCACCTGAACCACAGGACCAGCCCCAGTAAAGAAGCCCACCATCTTACGCACCTCATCCAGCGAACCACCGCCATTGAAGCGCAGGTCAAGCACGATACCCTCCACCTTTTCCTGAATCATGCGGCGCAGAATCTTCTTCACATCTGCCGCACAATGAACTTCACCGGAATCCAGGTCAATATAGAAGGAAGGCAGCGTCAGCACACCCAGGCGGTACGTGCGGTCTCCCTGCCTCATGTCAATAATGCGGCCGCTGGCCAGCTCTTCCGACATGGGAATCTCGTCGCGCACAATGGTAACCACCTTCTCTTCACCGCTGTCAGCACTCTGCACGCGCAACTTCACCGGCACACCCTTCTGCCCACGAATGAGATCCACCACCTTATCAATGCTCAGGAACATCACATCCGTCCAGTTATCATCCCCCTGGGAAGCAACCGCCACAATGTGGTCTCCCAGCTGGAGCTGCCCGCACCGGGCAGCAGGCCCGCCCTTCACAATGCCTTCAATCGTGGTAGAGCCATCGTCATCCGACTGCAGCTTGGCACCAATACCCACAATAGAAGCCTTGATCATGTCCTTGAAACGCTGCTCCTCACGAGCCCCCATATAATCGCTATGCGGATCATACACATGCGCCACCGCATTCAGCAGGTAAGAAACCATGTCCTCACGGTCTGCCTCCTGAATCTCGTTCCGCATGCGCTTGATGCGGGCCAGCATCTTATCCGTCACCGGCATTTCCTTGGCCACGGGAGATTCCTTCCCCTTGGCCTCTGCCAGTTTCTCCAGATTCTCACGGCGCAGCACCTCCGTCAGAATCATATCCTCCACCTGGTCACGCCACACCTGATCAAGCTCCGCGGTATCTTTGGCACGGGGCAGTTTACGGCGGCTGCGAGGAACCATACGGTCTGTTTCAAAGGCAGGCATCTTTCCAGCATACTCCTGGAGCATCTTTTCAGCCTGGGCAATGCGGGGAAGAGCCCGTGCGCTGAAATAAGCATAAAGCTCTTCCGCCAGCCGTGTTGTCTGGTTGGCCAGCAGATAATCACCAAAACTGCCGGCGTAGCGCTGGCGCAGATAATCCACATCCTGCTGGGTCAGGAAGAGATGCTGCGTATCCAGCGTCTGCACGTAGCAGTCCAGAAAGCGCTGGTACATTTCCTGCGTGAAACGGGCACGTGAAAAATGCCCATTCTGCAGCACCAGTGAAAACTGCTTGCCGATGATATCATAATCCGGCTCGGCCTGGCTCATGGATGAACACGACACCAGCGCCGCAGCCGCCACCGCGCACAGCGCGCGCGTACGCACCCTCCAATTCATGAAAAAAGTCTTCATATCCGATAAAATCCTTAACGAAATTCCGTCTCCTATGCTACGGAATATTCTATTTCCTGCATGAATTTACCCCCTCATCTGCCCGATTCTGTCACCAAATGTACGCAGATGTCAGAATTCCGGGCAACACCACAAGGGCTCCATCAGGCCTTCTTCGCACGGGAACGCTTGGCCTTGACCAGCTTGCAGCCCATAACCGCAGCCATATCGCGCACAGCAGCCTCCAGCTCGGCAATGCGGGCCTTGGCATTCTTGAGCGAAGATTCCAGACGAGTTGCGCGGGTCTTGGAGGTGCGGGCCGCAATGCGGGTCTTACGCACTTCTACCTTCATTTCATCAGAAGACAGCTCCACCTTGCGGCGACCGGGACGGCTGTTGGCAAAGCGTTCCAGAATAGCATCCTCAGCCTGTTTCTTCCACAAAGACACCAGAGTAGCAGCAATTTTCTTCTCAGCAGCCACTTTCTGAATTGTTGTCTTACGATTCATGACAGCAAGAATAATCTGGGTCTTTTCCTCAGGCGTATAAGATGCGCGAATCTTTGTTTTTTCAGTCATAATAAAAAGGTTAAATACATTTGACTAATACTACTTTTCTCATATCAAATCAAGCAGATATTTCGTATTATCTGCCATAATGACATAACTTCCACACATCTAACCCCTGCAGCCGCTGCAATTTACCATCTGCCGCATTCTCATTATTCCCCGCAGGTAAACAAAAACCCTCTGCTGTGTGAAGCAGAGGGCTTTTTACTTATACGCACGAATGGACTCGAACCATCACGATGTTACTCACTAGAACCTGAAACTAGCGCGTCTACCAATTCCGCCACGTGCGCATTCGATTGGTGCGGGCGAAGTTTACCACATCTTTTTTATCTTTGCAAGCCTATTTCGTAAAAAAAATCAAAAAAATCTTTTAAACGGAACCATTCGCCCCCCTGCACTTCAGTGGAAAGCTGCTTGCACACAGCGCGCGCGCGTGGTATAATGCCGCCCAGATGACACCGGACAGCCCAGTTGTGCCCCCCTCCACGCGCAGCCGTCGCGGCGTGACGCGTCGGCAGGCACAACGGCCGGTCGACACCAAACCGGAAATCCCGGACCACGAAATCCTGCGAAAAATCGGTACCGGCTCATACGGCGAAGTATGGCTCGCCCGCTCAGTAACAGGTGCCTACCGGGCCGTCAAGGTCGTCTGGCGCGAGGACTTTGAGGACGAGCAGGTATTCATCCGGGAATTCGATGGCATTCTGAGCTACGAACCCATCGCCCGCGGCATACCCGGGCTGGTGCATATCCTGCATATCGGACAGCATGGCGGTGAGTTTCCCTATTACTTTTATGTAATGGAACTGGCAGACGATGCCTATACCGGCAACCACACCGACCCGGAGGCCTATGTTCCACGCACACTCGCCAGCGACATGCAGCAATACGGCAACCGAGCCATGCCGCTGGACTATGTGCTGGAAGTCGGCTGCCAGCTTTCGCGTGCGCTGGCCGGCCTCCACGCCCAGGAACTGACCCATCGTGATATCAAGCCCACCAATATCATCTTCATTAACGGCCGGGTCAAGCTGGCAGATGCCGGGCTGGTGGCCCAGAGCAACCAGCGCAGCTTCGTGGGCACAGAAGGCTACATCCCGCCGGAAGGCCCCGGTACCCCCAGAGCAGATGTTTATGCGCTTTCCAAGGTACTCTACGAAATGTCCACCGGCATGGACCGGCTGAATTTCCCCGCCCTGCCCGCAGAACTGCCGGAGGGCACCCACCACCGCCGCTGGATTGAATTCAATAAAATCATCTGCGCCGCAGCAGACCCGCAGATTCATTCCAACACCATTGTCAACGCCAAGCATTTATCGGAAAAGCTTGAACAACTGCGCGACAACACACACGCCCGGAAGCGTTTCTCCTGGGTGAAATTCGCCAGACGTTCAGCCATCGCCGTGCTGGGAAGCGGATTGATCACCGCAGCCGGATACACCCTGCTGCCGGACGACATAGGGCAACGCCTCAGCATGGCCAGAGATTCGCTACTGGGCCAGCCCCCCGCCCCGGAATCACCCCAGGAGACACCGGAAGCCCCGCCACCGCCGCTTCCCCAGCATGGGCAATACTTTGTAGGCAGCGTTCCCTCTGGTGCATCCATCTACACCGAAGATGGAATCTACCTGGACGAAACGCCCTACGGGCCCATCACCGCCCCTGCCGGCAAGCACGTAGCCTTCATTCTGCGGAAAGAAGGCTACGCCGACACCCATGCGAGCGGGGTAGTGCCCGCCGGGAATCTCCTTTCCCTCGGTGGTGAACTCCTGCCCTATCGGCCTCCCCGGACCGGAGAACAATGGACCGACGCACAGGGCACCCTCTACCGCCCGGCCGGCGGCGTGCATGAAGCCACAACCCCCGTTACACCTGAGCAGTTCCGCGAATTCATGGCCGATGATCCGGCCGCGGCCCAGAAGCTCACCTGTTATGAAAGCGGAGGGCAGCTTCACACCTCGCAAGAAAGCATCAGCGCCTTCACCCTCTGGCTCACACGCCAATGCGAAAAGGCAGGCACCATCGGGCGCGACCATTCCCTCATTGCCCGGCCGGAACCCGGCACAGAAGCAGGGCCTGACCTCTGCGGCTACCGCCTCTACACCATGCTGGTGCAGAAGACACCGGTAAGTATCTACACAAACCCGGCCGGAGCCAGTGTCATGCTCAACGGTATGCCGCTGGGCATCACCCCCCTGCATTCAGTACGAATCCCGCTTGCACCCTATTATCTGGAAATCCGTCTTCCCGGCTATTCCATCGTACGCCGCAGCGGACTTTCTCCCCAGGATCTGGTACTCAATCTGCATCTGGAACCCAATCATTCGGTCAACTTCGGTTCTGACTGGATCAACAGTCTGGGCATCAAGTTGCTCCCCATCCAGTCCAATTTGCTGGCATGCGCCACTGAAATCCGCGTGGCTGATTACCTGCAATACTGCCGCCACACCGGAGCCGCCGATACCCCCGCCACACCATTTGCCCAGAATGAGCACCACCCGGTGGTCAATGTATCGCGGCACGATGCCGAAGCCTTTGCCGCCTGGCTGACCCGCCAGGAACGCTCCCACGGGCTCATTGAGGAAACAGATACCTACCGCCTGCCCACCGATGAGGAGTGGAGCATCATGGTAGGCTGCAAGGACAACAACGGCGAAAGCCCCTATGAACGCCAGCGCCACCGCGCTCATAATGCCGTGGAATACCCCTGGGGCCGCAAATGGCCGCCGAACAACAATACCGGCAACTTTGCCGACAGCAGCGCCATCCCCTTTATCCGGGCAGACCACACCATCCCCCGCTACACCGATACCTTCTCCTACACCGCACCCGTGGGTTCCTTTGCCCCCAATGCTCTGGGCATACACGATCTGGGCGGCAATGTGCAGGAATGGGTACAGGGTGAATATGGTGGCCCGGCCAATTTCAGCTTCCGCCGTTATGGCGTGACCCGCGGGGGCGATTACCGTTCCTTCCGGCCGGGGCAGCTCAGCTCGCACAGCCGCACGCCGCACCCGGCAGATACACGGCGCCCCACCATCGGCTTCCGCCTGGTCCTGGAACGAAGCCTGGCCACGCCGTGAGACGTATATCAACGCACGACTTCTCCCGGGTTTATCCACGAACCAGGAGGCAGCACGCGGCCCGGCAAAATCACGCATTTACAACCAATGCGGCATCCTTCTCCCACAACGCAGCCCAGCTTGTTGAGGCCGGTAGCATGGAGTCCTCCCTGCCAGGGCATGCGGATTTCACCGGCATCGTGCCGGAAATTGGAGAAAATGCAGCCGCCCCCCACGTTGACATCATCGCGGATGATGGAATCTCCGATATAGGTGAGGTGAGACACAAAGACCTTGTTGCCCAGCAGGCTGCTCTTCACCTCAACCGCATTACCGATAATGCAGTCATCCCCGATGCGAGTCTCACCCCGGAGATAGGCATTCGGGCCGATACGGCAGCCGCGTCCGATGCGTACATGCCCCTCAATCACCGTACCAGGAAGCACCACAGAGCCTTCCCCCAGCTCCAGCACACCCAGCACATGCGCGGCAGGGCTTACCTCACCACCAATACAGGGCTGCAGCCGGGCAAGCTCCTCACGCTCCTTTTCCAGTTCCTTCCAAGGTTTCATCATTCTATCAACTTTCCTATTCCGAGTTTCTGGCAAGCATCCAGCAGGTGCTGGTAGGCTGATTTCTCCTGCCCAATGGGCTGCTCCATCAGCAGTGAACGCGGGTAAACATGCGCGTACCGCTTGCCGTCATCATCCCGCGCCAACGCAGAAAAACGCAAGTTGACATCTGCCTGCGGACACTCCCGCCATGGCCCTCCGATTCTGGCCGCCACATCGCGCACGTTGCGGTAGGGATAGCAATAACTATTAATCCAGAAATCCACCTGCGGAGCCCGCTCTCGCGGTTTGGAGCGCTCCCGGCGGCTCACCGGGTCCACCGTCACCACAAGTACCTTGCCGGTATGCGGCACATCTGCTACCCCGCGCAGTGCATCCATAATGGCAGAACCACCATAGCTATGCCCTACCAGCACCACATCCGCTGCAGGATTCAATGCCAGGAAGGCACGCAAGTCCCGCTGCAATTTCCAGGTGCTATGAAAAATCAGATTTCCCGTACCGCTCTCCCAGGCATAATAGGCACGCAGCTGCATTCCTTCACAGGGCAGCAGGGGGAGCTGTTCATAAATTTCGCGGAACTGCAGCAGCACCGGCTCTGCAAAACCGCCCACAAAAATGTATGCCACATCGGCCTTACGTGCAGGCAGGGGCTCCTGGGTACGGCGTTCCAGCGGGCCGGTGCGCGGGGCAGGGTCAATACCGGGGGCCACAGGCACCCCCTGCTGCGTGCAGGAACCCAGGCCCGCCAGCACCAGAACGGCCATCGCCGCTTTCAGTAAGCCCGGTTTCATTGCATCATGACTGCTGAAGCGGTGAACCATCAGGATTCTGCGCGGGCAATATCACAGGCCATCTGCTGCGTAGCCGCTGCCAGCAGGGCCACCACATCATCAAAACCCTGAATTCCGCCATAATAGGGATCCGGCACCTCATGCAGCGGGCAGTCATCGGCAAACCAGGCACTCATCGGCACCACCTTGGCCATTTCCTCCGGGGTAGATGCCAGAGCCAGCACATCCTCGTAATTCGAGGCATCCTGCGGCACAATGAGATCAAAGTCAACGAAATCGCGGCAGCTGAACTGGCGGCCGCGATGCCCGTTATAGGCATAGCCGGCGCGGGCAAGGGCATCGCGCATGCGGGCATCAGGCTTTTCCCCTATATGATAGGCAGCAGTACCGCAGGAATCAGACTGCACATGGTCGGCCAGCCCGGCTGACTCAACAGCGGCATTGAAGGTATGTTCTGCGGCAACGGAGCGGCAGATATTCCCCAGGCATACAAAAAGCACACGGAACGGCTGCGTTGCAGTTTCCGGTTGACCATTCTCTCCGATTCTGGTATGTACATCCATGTCACCGCGCATCCTACCACACCATGCTTAACATTGCACGCCTGAATTCTGCCCCCGAGATTTTTTACTCCCTGCAGGGGGAAGGAACCCGTTGCGGCACCCCGGCAGTCTTTCTACGGCTGGCGGGCTGTAATCTGGCCTGCAAGTGGTGTGATACCAAGCATTCCTGGGGCAACGGCATCCTCTGCGCCACCGCAGACATTGCCACCCACATTGCCGGTTTTAATTGCCGTTCCCTCGTCATCACCGGCGGTGAACCTCTGCTGCAGCAGGCCCCGCTTGAAAAGCTGCTGACCCTGCTTCCCAACCATCTCCATGTAGAGGTGGAAACCAATGGCACCCTCATTCCCTCCCCCGCCCTGACCCGCCGGGTGAATCAATGGAATGTCTCTCCCAAGCTGCTGCATTCCGGCAATCTGCGCCAGAAATCCCATAACCCGGAAGCCCTGGCCTTCTTTGCCAGCCAGCCAGCAGCCTGGTTCAAGTTCGTCGTTAAAGAAGAAGCCGACTGGGAGGCCATTGCTTCTCTGCAGCTGCCTCAGGAGCGGCTCATCCTCATGCCCTGTGCAACCACCCGGGCAGAGCTGGAACAAGCCCGTCCGGCCGTGGTCGATATGTGCCTGCGCCACCATGTGAGGCTGGGAGACAGGCTGCATCTCACGCTGTGGGATGATAAGAAAGGAGTGTGACGCTCCCCTTTCATAATAGTTAGGCCTAACATCTTGGACATAAGCCGTGGCTGTGATAAACAGGGACTTACCATGAAAAACACCCTGTTCTGCCTCTGCCTGTTGTGCGGCAGCGCCGCTGCCGCCCCCTACTATCTTCCCACTCCCCAGCCTGGGGCTCTCACGCCCTGGGACTGGCAACCCACATGGAGGGTGGACGGGCTTTATGCCATTGGCGGCTCCCACACCCCTGATACCTGGGGCTTCCGCACCGG
>CAJGDB010000026.1 GCA_904502165.1 uncultured Akkermansia sp. | reverse complement strand
GCGGATGCTGATTCAGAAGAAATGGATGCACCGCTTCGCAGCATCCCTAGAATGCGTCCGCGCAGTCCCATTGAATTGTGGCGTTTGTTTATTCTGTGGGTGAATCGTACCCTGCTTGCACGCGTGCGGAGCCGCCTGGGCCTGTATGCCATGCTTCTGGAAGGACCGGTCCTGGCTGCTCTCATTGCGGGAACTCTGCGTGTTTCATCAGATTCGCCATACACTTTCTATAAATCGCTGCATATTACAGAGTATCTGTTCCTGTCTCTGGTTCTTGCGATGTTCTTCGGCCTGACTGATGCAGCCTGTGAAATTCTGCGCGACCGTCCCCTGCTCCGCCGCGAAAGCAATTATCGATTGTTTACTACGGGATACCTTGCCGCTAAGGTGCTGGTGCTGACAAGTATTGCCGGCCTGCAATGCGCTCTGTACCTGCTTGTAGGTAATGCCATCCTGGGCATTCATTACATGTTCTGGAATCATTTTGCCGTCATGCTGCTCACAGCATTTATAGGCATTGCCTTGTCCCTGATGGTATCCGCCTTTGTGCGTTCAGACCGCACAGCTCTCAACATTGTACCGCTGCTGTTGGTTCCGCAGATCCTGCTGGCCGGGGCGTTGATACGCTTTGAGGAGATGAATGAATTCAGCCCTCAGATACCCGGGGGTATCATTCCCGCTGCGCTGGAGAAACGTCTTTCCAATCTGCGCCACCGCGTGGCTTACCAGGACAAGATTACCCACAATATCAGCAGTAAGCCCGTACCTCTGATTGCAGAATTCTGCCCGCTCCGTTATGCATTTGAAATGATGTTTGTGGTGCAGACAACCCACAATCTCTGGGAGCTGCAGACAGGTAGAGTCAACAAGCTTCGTGAATATTACAAGGAAGAGGGATCACTGGAAGAGCTGAGGTTCATTCAACGCGCGGCACTGGCTTTCAATGGTGTCGCATCTGATGTCTATGAAGCAAAGGAAATTCTGCGTAGAGTCAACAAAGCCGCCAGACGACATGATGAAGATTTCCTGGAAAAGGTCTTCATTGAACAGGATTCCCGAACCCCGACAGAAAAAGACCAGCCGGCCGAATTCTATTTTTCCAACCGCCAGCTGACCACCATGACAGAAGGTGTCAAGACGGCTCGCAAGGATGGACGCACCAATGAATCACGAGGATTCTTCCTTTCACCACGCCAGGCCCGTCCCTTTGGACAGCAGGATCACGAAACGGATGATAATTCTGTTTCTACAATCCTTCGCAATGCGATTTACCTTTTCATCATGGGGCTGGTGCCTGTATTGCTGGCTGCCATCGGCCTCCGGCGCATCAGCAAGGGTAAATAAAGCTTCATGCATCAGGTGTACGCCTGGAAATAACAGACATTCTGCGTCAATTCAGCACATTTTGCTTTCACGCCCGCGTCTGCCAGTGTATAATACGCGCGTGTACAGCTGCAACCGCTGTATACTGAGATGAGAAAATGAAAATCGTTCTTGCATACTCTGGTGGTCTTGACACATCCGTGCTTCTGGTGTGGCTCAAGGAGAAGTACAATGCTGAAATCATTGCCTACTGCGCTGATGTAGGCCAGGCTGAAGAGCTCGATGGCGTTATTGAAAAGGCTCTTGCCACTGGTGCTTCCAAGTGTATTATCGGCGACCTGAAGGCAGATTTTGCCGCCAATTACATTTTCCCCATGTTCCAGGCTAACGCCGTGTACGAAGGCCGTTACCTGCTGGGCACCTCCATTGCCCGCCCCTGCATCTCCAAGGCCATGGTGGACGTTGCTATTGCTGAAGGCGCAGATGCTATTGCCCATGGTGCAACCGGCAAGGGCAACGACCAGGTGCGTTTCGAGCTTTCCATCAACGCGCTGGCTCCCCAGCTCAAGGTGATTGCTCCCTGGCGCATGAAGGAGTGGCGTGACCAGTTCCCCGGCCGTGCTGAGATGATCAAGTACGCTGAGGAACACGGCATCCCGATTCGCCAGAGCATGAAGAAGCCCTACTCCATGGATCGTAACCTGCTGCACATTTCCTACGAGGCCGGCATTCTGGAAGATACCTGGTACGATGCCACCAAGGAAGAAGACCGCGGTATGTATGTGCTCTCCACCGCTCCTGAGGATGCTCCCGATACTCCCCAGTACCTCCAGTGCCTCTTTGAGAAGGGCAACATCATTGGTCTTCAGACTGAGGGACTTGCCGAAATTATGGAACAGGTGGGCACCACCGCCATTGGCGAAAAGGACGGCTACACCCTGCTCGACCCGCTCGGCATCATGCTGGTGCTCAACGCCTTGGGCGGCAAGCACGGCATTGGCCGCGTCGATATCGTTGAAAACCGCTTCGTAGGCATGAAGAGCCGTGGTATCTACGAGACTCCCGGCGGCACCATCCTGCTGGCTGCTCACCGCGATATCGAAACCATCACCATGGATCGCGAAGCCCAGAAGGTGCGAGACTCCCTCATCCCGGACTACGCCGCTATGGTGTACAACGGCTTCTGGTTCGCTCCCGAGCGTGAAGCTATCCAGGCTCTCGTTTCCAAGACCCAGGAAACGGTCAATGGCGAGGTGCGTCTCAAGCTCTACAAGGGCAACGTGATGTACGCTGGTCGTCGCAGCCCGAACAGCCTCTACAGCTATGCCATGGCTACCATGGAAGCCGACTACACAGAAGAGGACTACAACCAGGACGATGCCAGCGGCTTCATTCACCTCAACGGCCTGCGCCTCAAGCAGTTCGCTCGGGTGAATAATAAGTAAAAATTATCCCATTAAGGCCGTCTTGCTCGTCAAGACGGCCTTAAATTTTCTAGTACTAGAAAGTTTATTTCCTTTCGATGAAAAAAATTGCAATCGTTTCTAGTTTGCCAATCTGGGAAGCAAGCATTCCGTATGCCAGACCTTCCGATGCCGGGCATTATGCAGTCTGGCTCTCTTCTGTCTGCAAGGCGCTGGAGAACCAGAAGAACTATGAAATCCATTGGCTGATACTGGATAAATCTGTAAAAAACGAAAAAACGATTGAAACGAGAGGCCAATTTTTCCATCTCCTTCCCAAAGCGAGACTAACCATTGGACTATGTACCGGATACATCTATGATACCAATGTTATCTTAAGGACTTTAAGAAAAATATCACCTGATTTAGTCCATACTTGGGGGACAGAGAATTCGTACTCTATAGCAACGTCTCATTATAAAGGAAACAAACTTCTTTCCATTCAAGGACTACTGAAAGCGTATTCAGAACGAGCAAGAATTGCACGATTTGAACGCCTTCAGGCATTGTATGAGCCTTATACCATTAGAAGCTATAAACATATAACAACTGAGTCACCCTGGGCAACCGAACGGGTTAAGGAAATATCGCCGACTGCGTCCCCTTATCATCTGGAATACGCAGTAGAAGAGAATTTCTTTTCTTCTACGCGGGTCATAAGTGATACTCCTGTTTGTTTGTATGGAGGAAGCAACACTCCCGTAAAAAACATCTCAACGCTTATAGAAGCCTTTGCCTGCCCGGAATTGGCTCATATAAAACTTATTTTAGCAGGAGTCCGGGCTGATGCTTATCCATATGCCCCCGAAAATGTGAAATTTCTCGGGCACGTTAATCGACAGGAAATGATTCATCAAATGTCTCAGGCCTGGTGCCTGGTACATCCCAGTCTGGCTGATACCGGACCAACTATAGCAAAGGAAGCCCGTGTTATGGGGTTACCTGTAATGATGACGACAGAATGCGGGAGTGTCCAGCACATTGAAGAAGGTAAATCAGGGTTTATTGTTGCCCCTTACGATATTGATGCCATGCGTCACTCAATATTAAAAATGACAGAGAGCAAAGAGACCGCGATAGCCATGGGTAAACATGGCCAGGCTGAATGCCGCCAGAAATTGGGCGAATCTACAATGATTCAACGCTTGCTCGAGATATATGCAAGCATTATATCTTAGTTTTCACGATCCTCTCAGCTTCTTCTCTAGCCCAGGCATCATCCTCCAGGATGATGCCTAATTTTCCCTCATAATCACGAGGGCGGGCGTTGGAGAGGACTTTCTCCACGGTTTCCCAGATGCCGGGGAATGACAGTTTGCCATCCACAAAGGCCTGCACGGCCACTTCATTGGCGGCGTTGTACATGGCGGGCATGGTGCCGCCGGTGAGTCCAGCGGTACGGGCCAGTGTAAGCGCGGGGAAATCATCCCAGCGTGGAGCTTCAAACTTCAGACTGGCAATCTGGGCCAGGTCAAGGTGCGGCAGAGAATTCGGCAGGCGTTCCGGCCATGTCACGGCATACTGGATGGGGAAACACATATCACTGCTGCTCAGCTGAGCCAGGATGGAGCCATCCACAAACTCGACCAGAGAATGTACAATACTCTGCGGGTGCACAATCACATCCACGCGCTCCATGGGAATGTCAAATAGCCAGCGCGCCTCAATCATCTCCAGCCCCTTGTTGAACATCGTGGCACTGTCGATGGTAATTTTGCGCCCCATCTGCCAGGTGGGGTGCTTGAGCGCCTGCTCCAGCGTCACCGCAGCCAGCTGCTCGCGCGGCGTATTGCGGAAAGGACCACCGCTTGCCGTCAGGATCAAGCGGTTTACCTGCCCTGCACCACCGTGGTTTCCCTGAAGACATTGGTAAATGGCATTGTGTTCGCTATCCACCGGCAGCACGTTGATACCCCTGGCCTTGGCTCGGTTCATCACCACCTCACCAGCCATCACGAGAATCTCTTTGGAAGCAATGGCCAGGTCTTTCCCTGCCTCAATAGCCTCCAGTGTGGGTTTCAGGCCATCCGTGCCGATAATGGACACCAGCACCATATCCGCGCAATCAAGCGTCGCAAGCTGGCAAAGGCCCTCCAACCCGGTATAGACCTGCACCCCGGCAGGCAGCAGCCGGCGCAACTCTGCCACCATGGAAGAATCGTAGATGCACACATGTTGCACCTTGAATTCGCGTGCCTGCTCGGCCAGTTTAGCCACATTGCTGTGGGCAGCCAGCGCCACCACCTCCATGCGCTCCGGAATATCGCGCGCCACCTTGAGCGCGCTGGTGCCGATGCTGCCGGTAGAGCCGAGAATAACCACGCGTTTCTTCATACGCAGCCTATTCTACGCCATCGAGCCTGCAAAATCAAGTCAAATGGGGTGATTTGTCTTGCAAAGAAGCCAGCTTCGGTGTACTCTCGCTGTGCCGTCCGGGTCCGGGTGGTCGCTGCGGGGCATGTTACGCTCCGTAGAGGAAAGTCTGGACATCACAAGGCAGCGTGTCCTGTGAAAGCAGGAGACACCCGGAGCCAATGCCGGGTGGACGGAAAGTGCCACAGAAAACAAACCGCCCGCAAGGGTAAGGGTGAAAAGGTGGGGTAAGAGCCCACCGCTCCGAAGGTAACGACGGAGGCTCGGAAAACCCCACGCGATGCAAGACAAACAGGGAAAGGGTCGCCTGCCCGCTGTATTCCCGGGTGTTAGTTGCACCCTGCTATAAACGCAGGGCTGGTCCGGTAACGGACCTGAGAAAAATGGCCACACAGCCCGCAAGGGTGGACAGAATCTGGCTTACAGGACCCGGACGGCACAAACAAAAATACAATTTATTCCTGTTTTAACCGGGATTTTTCGCGGTTGGCCAGCGCAATCTGCAAGGCATTGGCGATATTGTGAAAGAAAACGTAGAACGCCGGGCCGATATAGGCCAACGGGTGTACATACCACTGGCTGGCAATGTAGAGCGTAAGGATGGTATTCTTCTGCCCCAGACATTGGGAACACTCGCGTCTGAGCTCCCTGCCCCCCAACCTGTAGCCAGCCACAAAGCCGGTAATGCATACCATCAGCGACCCCAGCACCAGGGGAAGCATATTCCACCAGCTGATATTCATTTCCAGCACACGCTGCGTGCCTACGCCGGCAATGATGGTCAGGTTGATAATCCATATAGCCAGCGAAACATCGCGCAGCTTTGCCGTCCACCCCTTGCAAGGCGGGTACACCCAACGCAGCACAATAGCCACCAGCGCCGGGATTCCCAGCACCGTACCCAGCTGCATGGCGACCTCCACCGCCAGCTCAGTGTAGCAGAATCCCTCCACCTGCACGACAAGTGGCATCAGTAACGGCGTTACCAGGCCAAACACAATCTGGCTGAGCACGAGCGCTGTTGTAGTGAACTCCACATTTCCCTTCAGCAGATTCACAATGACGGGTGCAGCAATAGCAACAGGAGCAATACCACAGAAGAACAGCGATTCGGCCAATACCGGGTAGCCCAGCATGCGGGCAATTCCCCAGAACCCCATACCGATGAGCTGAATACCCAGCAACACCCACAAGTGCATACGCTGCGGTTTGAGACGAGATGTCTCTATGCCGATGAACGTGATGCTGAGCATCAGCGCCACGCTGGCGGGCAGCCAGGCCCCCAGCGGCGCCAGTTGCTTATGAAAGAGGCCTCCCACCAGGAAGGCCACAATCATAGAAATACTGCGGATATGCCGTTTCATCAAGAATCCTGCTTATCCTCCCCCTTCCGCAGTTCAATGACGGCAGTCGTTGCATCATCGACCTTGGGCTTGGGGTAGGCAATGCGGTTATGGTGCATCGTGCGAATGGTGGCAAAGAACGACTCCTTCAGCTTTTCAATCTCACCCAGGGTAAGTGAGCAATCCTGCAGGTGTCCATCCAGAATACGGCCCTTGAAAATACCATTAATCATGTTGCGGATATCATCCTCTGTCGGGTGCTGCAGAGAACGCGTAGCGCTTTCTACTGCATCTGCCATACTCACAATGCCGCATTCACGGGTCTGAGGTATCGGTCCCTTATAGGTAAAGATGGTTTTATCAACCTCTTCCGGGCAGGTATCGATAAGGCCTTCCTCAAACTTGGCCTTCTCTTCCTCGTAAAGATCCAGCGCCTTACGATAGAAGAAATAGGCTGTCGAAATGCCATGATGCTCACGAATCACATTGACAATGCGGTTATTGAGCCCATGCGACTGTGCCAGCTCCACACCCTCCGTGACATGCCCGGTGATAATGCGGGCACTTGCTTCCGGGGTCAGGTCGGCATGCGGGGTATTGTTCTGATCGGCAATATTCTCAGCAAAATACTGAGGGTTGGTAATCTTGCCTATATCGTGATAAAGGCCGCATACACCGGCGCGTGTTACATCGGCACCGATGGCCTCTGCTCCAGCCTCAGACAAACGCTGCACCACGAGGCTGTGGTGGAATGTACCGGGAGCAACAATCTGCAGTTTCCGCAGCAGCGGATGATTCATATCAGCCCATTCCAGCCAGGTGATAGGAGTGGAGATATTGAACAGGCGCTCCAGCGCAGGCATCATGCCGCCAACCAGGGCTGCCAGAACAAAGTTGACACCGACTGTCACCGCGAGCTCCGTAGCAAAACCACCCACATTGAAACCACCATTGAAGCCGCGCAGCGCAATACTGGCCCCACTGCCGGCTGCATCAAGGCTCAGCAACAGATACACGGACGCAAAGGTAATGGTACTGGCAACAAAGCCAGCACGCAGAATCTGCTCGCGTTTGTGAACCCGGCCCGAAACCAAGGCACACACCGTACCGGTCACGAAGCTTACAGCACTGTAATTGAGGATTACAGCAGCATCTGTTCCGCAGGGGAACATGGCTACACCGAAAATGGTGCAGCAAAGAGCCGTAAATGCGCCCAGCCGCCGGCCAATCATCACGGCCAGCACCGTCGGAGCCAGAGCATAAGGAAGCCAGAGCAGCACCTGACCTTCCAGGTTAAACCCGGGAATCACGCCCTTGAGTGTACAGATGCCGGTCATTATCAGCAACTGGGCCACCACCATGCTGACCAGCAGGAAAGTGCGGCGCACCGTCATCTGCTGCGGCAGTCGCGACAATCCGGCAAGCAACAGCAGGCCAAGCGAAGTCAGCAGAATCCAGATAACCCGGAAAGAAGCATTCCACACATCAGACGCAGCAGAACAGGCAATGAAACACACCGCTGCAATACCGAGCAGCGAAATACCAGCCATAACCTGAATCCCCCCTTTGAACCGGGTTCCGGGGTCGTCTCCGTTACGGGATAATTGATTTAACAGACGAGTCATATTTCATGTAAGTCCCGATAAATAGAACAGCATTTATCTGCTCTGGTGTGCATCCTACCAGAACAGGCACGATTTGGCAAGATTAAACGGCATGGCGGACTCAGGGGATAAACCTCCAGCATCCTTTTTCAGCATTTCATCATACGCCTGCCGGGCATTCGTTTCCCCTCGTTCTTCTGCCATACGAAGGTAGAACTGAGCACGGGTCGGGTCTGGAGCCTTATCTGCATTGCCCAGCTGTGAAATAACCGCCATGAGCGTATAGCATTGCGGCACACCTGCTGAAGCTGCTGCTGTAAGAGAGCGGATGGCACGGCTCATATCGGCAGAAACACCGGTTCCATTGAAATAGAGGTCGGCCAGAGCCATATTGGCAAAAGGCACACCGGCATCCACTAGCTGGGTCAGAATCCGCACACCCCTGGCGGCATCAGCCGTGCATCCCCGCCCATTGGCCAGACAATAGGCAAATGCCACCCCGCCACGGGGATCGCCGGCATCGGCAGAAAGCCGGTACAACTCAAAAATGCGCTCTTTTGTGTATTTCTCCGGCTGCTTGTGGTATTCGCCGGCCAGCGGAATCAAAGCTGGGGAATAACCCAGCAGCGCCGCGCGCTGGAATAAACGAGTTGCCGCGGCGGCATCCGGCTTGATACTTTCTTTCAGACTATCCGGGAGACTGGCCCCGGGGAGCATGAAACTGGCCATCTGAGCCAGAGCCTCGGGATGCTCCCGCTCCACCGCCATCTTAAGAAAATCATAGCCCAGGGCATCCTTACCTTCCTGTAAGTAGTAGAAAGCCAGCGTACAGGCAGCTCCCGCACTCCCGTGCTTTGCCGCCCGCATCAGCCATTCCTGGCTTTTCTCTTCGCTCTGATTCCCGTGCAGAGCAGCCAGGAATTCCTCGACGTAATAGTTATTCCTCTTCAACTCAGCTGATACAGCCGCAGAGGCTTCCCCCTCCTTCTCCAGCCGCCCGGAGAGTAGCAGATACCCCGCACGAGCCCGGGCACTATTGGCCTTACAGGCCTGCATCAGGTGCTTCATACCCGCTTTCTCATCAGCCGGTGCTCCTATACCATTGCCGCAGAGATAGGCCATCTCGACCATGGCAGGCACATACCCCTCGCTGGCAGCCTGCTCCATAGCAGCCCGCGCTCTTGTTGCTTCGGGAGAGGTCTGCGGATTCAATCTCTGGGCACGAATCTGGGTAATCTGATGCTTGGCTGACCACATCAACGCCACAGGATGCCCGGCATCAGATGCTTCTCGCATCAGCTTCAGGTAGGCCTGCTCATCTCCTCCTGTTGCATCCAGCACAGCCGTAATGACGCTGCCCAGGTTCTCAGACTGTGTTTTCAGAACGGAATCCAACGCAGCCATGCACGTTGCCTTGGCATCGGCCACCTGTGCGGTTACAGGACACAGAGCCAGCGGAAGAAGATAGAGAAACTGTTTCATGCGTAGTATTCTATCCCTAACAACGCGTTTTCGCAAGTGTAATCTGCTGCATCTCTCTATCCGCTATTTGAGAATCATTCTTTTCTTTTTCTTGACTCCCCTGCATAAAAAAGGTAGGTTTAACGGCATGGATACAGATACCAGAAAGAAGCTTGCAGCATGGTCATCCGTCATCTGGAGTGCTGCTCTGGCAGCCACAAAACTCATCGTCGGTGTCATGACCGGCTCTCTGGGCATTTTATCTGAAGCCTTACATAGTGCGCTGGATCTGGTGGCCGCAGGTGGCACTGTCTATGCCGTCAGGATTTCCTCTCGCCCGGCAGACGAAGACCATCCCTATGGTCACGGCAAGGTGGAAAACCTCATGGCGCTGGGTGAGACCCTGCTCCTGCTGGCTACAGCCGTCTGGGTTATCGTAGAGGCCGTAGAACGATTGCTGAGCAATGACCCGGCCGCACTTCATGTGACCTTCTCCTACTGGGCCTTTGCCGTCATCATTCTTTCCATTCTGGTAGACATCAACCGCGCCCGCATGCTCAAGCAGGTGGCCAGAGAAACCCGCAGTGCCGCACTTGAGGCCGATGCCGCCCACTTCACCACAGATATCTGGAGCAGCGGAGCTGTTCTTCTAGGTATCACCGGTGCTGCCGTTGCCGGTATGACCGTAGAGGGCAGCTGGCTGCACTGGCTGCTGATGCGGGCAGACGTCTTTGCCTCCCTCGTCGTGGCCTTCCTCATCCTGCATGTATGCAAGGAACTGGGTACACAGTCCATCAACAACCTTATGGATAAGGCAAATGGCGAAGCAGCAGCCCAGATACGCCAGGCCATGGTAGATCGCATGCCCACCTACCCGGTATCCAAGCTGAGGGTGCGGGAATCCGGCGCCCGCTACTACGTTGAAATGGAAGTTCAGGTCCCCCACAACCTGCATGTGGATACAGCCCACGAAATTGCAGATGCTATTGAAGAACTCGTCTCCGACACTCTGGAAGGCGCAGAAGCTTTCATCCACATGACTCCGGCCACAGAACTGCCGGAAACTCCGGAATTCATCATCCGACGTCTGGCTCTCTCTCACCGATTCGGCGTGCACGGCCTGCTGCTTCTGCATTCAGACAACGGACATTTCATCGTTGCCGTAGACCTGGAATTACCGCCGGGCGCAACTCTGGAATCCTGGCAAGTCCCCATCGAAGCCTTCCGTAAAGAAGTGCAGCGCAATCTGAAAGCCGATGTCGTTGCGCTGCATGTCGAACCCGACCTCCGCCGCCTTCCTTCGTTTGAGACCGAACTTCCTGCCGACTGGGAGGAACAGGTTCGCACCATCCTCATCCGCCGCGGTGCCCCCCTGCCCACCAACATTACCTGTTACCGCAAAGGTGCCGAGCGACTCTGTCTCATCTCCATACCCAAGGAAAGCTCCCTTACCGTGGAGGAAAGCCACACCCGCCTCACCAAGCTCAACAAGAAACTCACCGAAAAACTACCCTCTTTCGGACGCTTCATGGTCACTTATGAGGAATGAATTTTCCTGTAATTTCCTGATTGACTGAGCATCTGACTGTGGTATAATCCCATTTCGAAGGGGTTAGAATAACCACCCCGGGTAAGATACAGTGGACGACGATATCATTTGTACAGAAAAAATCATTGCGGATCGCAAGACTTTCTTCCTTGACCTCAAGAGCAATGCGCGTGGCCGTGTGGTGCGTATTACTGAAAAGGTAAGCTCCAATCGCGACCGCATCATGGTGCCTGCAGAAATCCTGGATGACTTCATTGCTGCTCTCGAGGATATCCGCCGCGCCAATAACGAAAACTGATCGTTTTCGCTTCTGCCCGCTCTGGGGTAAAAAATCTATCTTGTTAGTAGGATTGACGGACTTTAGTCTGGACAAGTCACTTGTTTTGTGCTTTAATCTCGCCGAGACTCAAGCAAAGAAGTCTGCAAGTTTTATAGTCAAATAGAATACGCATTATGAGAAAAATAAAAGTATTAAAGCTGGGCTGGGAGTTCCCGCCCCTCATCAATGGCGGTCTGGGTGTGGCCTGTATGGGGATTTCGCGAGCTCTCTCGCAGAAGGTTGATTTAAGTGTCATTGTTCCCAAGGCATCCCCCGATGCGAAGTATGATGGCTTCACCCTGACCGGGGTGAACACCCTGCAGCATGAGCAGATGGAAACGCTGGAAGAAGGTTACACCTACGAGAGCTTCAGCGTGGTGGGTAAAGCCCCGGTGAATCTGGACCCGTATGCCTGTGAGGAAGGTACGCCGGGCAACATTACGTTCACAAAGGAAGGCAAGCTTCTCTTCTCCCGTATTCATAAAGCAGATCTGGCGTTGTTCACCGGCAAGGAAGACCTTTACGCAGGCGACCTGGCCCGCAAGGTCATCGAATTCTCGAAGATTTGCGCGGTAATGGCCCGCAAGTATGATTTTGATGTGGTGCATGCACACGACTGGATGACGTATCTGGCCGGTGTAGAGGTGAAGAAAGCCACGGGCAAGCCGCTGGTAGTGCATCTGCACGCTTCGCAGTTTGACCGCGCCGGAGCCGATGCCCGCGGATGGATTTACGACATTGAGAAGTATGGCATGGAACAGGCTGATGCCGTGATTCCTGTATCTAAGTACACCGGCACCGTGGCAGCGGGTCATTATGGCATTGATCCGGCCAAGATTTTTCCGGTACACAATGGCGCAGACCCGGTGCATGTGTTCCACAGCAAGAAGAAGTTCCCGGAAAAGCTTGTGCTCTTCCTGGGGCGTCTTACGGCCCAGAAGGGGCCGGAGTTCTTCCTGCAGATTGCAGCCAAAGTGCTGGAACAGACGGACAATGTACGTTTTGTGATGGCTGGCACGGGCGAAAAGCTGCGCCAGTTGATTGAGACAGGTGCCTTCCATGGTGTGGGCGACAAGTTCCACTTCACCGGGTTCCTGAACAAGCAGAAGGTGAACGAGCTGCTTTCTATGACGGATGTGTACTGCATGCCCTCCGTTTCCGAGCCCTTCGGCCTTTCTGCCCTGGAGGCCGCCCAGTTCAACATTCCAGCCGTCATCTCGAAGCAGAGTGGCGTGGCTGAGGTGATGAAGGGTGCGTTGAAGGCAGATTTCTGGGATGTAAACATGATGGCAAAGCACATTGTGGATCTTGTGACTGATGAAAAGCTTTTCAAGCAGGTGGCCGAGCAGAGCGCCCAGGATATCAAGAATTCGAACTGGGAAACAGCAGCAGACAAGATGATTAAGGTGTACCACCACGTACTGGGCTGGTAATGAGAGCATTCAACTTTTTTCCTGATATGAATATCACCCTTACATTTCATGCACACCAGCCTAACCGGCTGATTCCGTATGATTTCTTCAAGATTGGCGAGCATGCATTCTACGAGGACGATCAGCTCAACGGCCGCGTGCTCAGCGCTGTGGCAGAGCGCTGCTACCTGCCTGCCAACCGCATGATGAAGCAGCTCATTGAGCTGTCCGACGGCAAATTCAAGTTTGCTCTGGCCATATCGGGCGTAATTCTCGAACAGGCCCGCTACCACCGCCCGGATCTTATCACTTCCTTCCAGGAGCTGGCTGAGACCGGTTGTGTGGAATTCCTGGCCATGCCCTACTACGCTTCCCTTGCTTCCCTGTATTCCACGGGTGAGTTTGCCGAGCAGGTGGAAGAGCATTGCGACCTGATAGAAGAGCTCTTCGGGCAGCGTCCGACGGTGCTCTGGAATACCGGCATGCTGTATTCCAACGCCATTGCTGCACAGGCATACGATATGGGGTTTGACGGCATCATGGCAGACGGCAGTGGCCGCATGATGAGCAACCGCAACACCAATGACCTGCAATGCGCCCCGCTCATCGACAAGACGAAGACTCTGCTGCGCCATCGTCACCTCTCCAACGACCTGGCCAACCGCCGCACAGACCCCACATGGAGCGAATACCCGCTCTCTCCCTACACCTTTGCAGAGTGGCTGAGCGCAGAACAAGGTCAGGTGGTGAACATTTCCATGGACTACGAGACGCTGGGTGAGCGACAGGCAGACAGCACGGGCGTGTTTGAATTCTGGCGCACCATGATTACTGCTGCGCTCTTTGCCGGCAATGAGTTCTACACCCCCGGCGAAGCCGTGCGGACCTTCCCCTCTTGCGGCACGCTGAATTGCCCCAACCCGGTAAGCTGCTCCACCTTCGGCACAACAACTCATTGGAATGGTAATGTGATGCAGCAGGAGGCCATTAAGAAGATATATGACCTGGAGACGGCAGTAAAGGCCAGTGAAGACCGTGATATGATTCACGTATGGCGCAAACTGCAGAGTGCAGACCATTTCCACTACATGGAAAAGAGTAACGGCTTTACTCCCTACCCCTCGCCGTACGATGCCTACATCTACTACATGAACGCCCTGGCAGACCTGCAAGTGCGCGTCAAGCAGGAGGCCGAGCTCATCCACAAGGCCGGTCGTGCATCAATGGCATAAGGATAGATTTTCTTACCCCCAGACAGCACCTGTCCAGTTCTGGACAGGTGCTTTTCTTATAGCCGCACAATTCTTGATTCGTTAGAAAAAGGGAAAGTAAAGGGATTGACAAAGCTGCACCCACATGCTAGAGTCAACTCTATGGACGACCTTTCTCTCACCCACACCATCACCAGTTACGAATGCTCGGCAGATCATCTCATGAAGCCGGAATTCTTTCTGCATCTGTGTCAGGAAATGGCAGAAGAACACGCTGAGCTGAACAACCTGGGATTTGACTGGGCCGTAGAGAATCACAAAATATGGGTGGAAACCCGCGGCAATTATGAATTCTTCCGTCGTCCGGCATGGAAGGAGACCATCACCCTTCGCACCAACACAGGACAGGCCAGCGCGCTGCAGGCGCGACGTTTTGTGGAGATGACCGATAAGGATGGCAATGTGCTGGCGCGGGCAGATCTTCTCTGGGTCCTCATTGATATCACCACCCGCCGCCCCTTCCCTCTGAAGCGGGCCAACGTACCACTTGAAGGGCTGGAATGCCCGCCTATCACGCAGGAACTTGCCTGCCCGGCATGGAGTGAGGAACCCCTTTGCACTTGTTCTCACACCGCTGCACGGCGCGATATTGACTTCAATGGTCATATCAATAACAGCGCTTATCTGGTCTGGGCTCTTGACAGCATGCCCGTTGGACAGGTGCCGGAAGGACAGCCGGCCTGCATCCACCTTGCATTCCGAAAGGAGTGCATGCTGGGAACAGAAGTGCAGATTCAGCACTACCGTACAGAAAACTTCACCCACCATGTCATTAACTCTGCCGAGGGCATCCGGGCGGAGGTTGACATTCTGTGGAGCTAAAAGAGATTGCCAAAAGCCGATTTTCCGTGTATGGTAGCTGGCATGCACGCCATCATGGGTGAAAGGATTGATGCTCTCTGCCAGCGGCAATGCGCTTTTGCGCTGTACTGCTTGCCTGGAGGGTCTGCACCTGTGTTCTGCATGGCAGAAGATGGCCGGACAGAAGAATCGCCTCTGTTCCGCAATGGATTTGTTGTAGCCACCTTTGAAGGGGAGAGCCTTTTCATACCCTCAGAGCTGGAATCCCCCCCTGCCCCTGATGCCTGGGAGCCCGTTACTCACCAAGCGGACGATGCCGCGACATCGCGCGAAAAGTACGCCGCGCTCTTCCAACTCTATACCGGATTCATCCGCAAAGGCAGAGTGCGTAAGATTGTGCTGGCGCGCACGGCAGACATGCCGGTCAGCGAAACATTTTCCGTTTACCGGGCCTTTACTCATGCCTGTGCCGAGAACCCCGATGCCTTTAAGGCTCTGGTTCACACGCCCCGGCATGGCACATGGCTATTCTGCACCCCGGAACAACTGCTCACAGGCCGGGGTGACTGCTGGCAGACCATGGCTCTGGCCGGAACCCGCATTCCCTGCACCCTGCCCTGGGATGCCAAGAATCGCCGCGAGCAAGCCCTTGTAACAGAATTTATCCGGGATACCCTCACCCCCCTTGCAGATAACCTGACAGAGAGTCCTTTGGAAAACCTCCGCGCCGGACGCATCGAACATCTCTGCACCCGTTTTCAATGGCACATGCCCCCTGGCCGGGTGTTGCAACTGCTGGAAGAGTTGCCGCCCACCCCGGCAGTCTGCGGGGCTCCCATAGTCGAAGCCCGCCGCATCCTGCAGCAATACCCGGATATTGAACGCTCCTGCTACGCAGGTTACCTCGGGCCCTGGGGAAACGGGGCCATTCAGTTCTATGTATCCCTGCGTTGCATGCAGGTATTCCCCGGATTCTGCCGTCTTTACGCAGGCGGCGGGCTCATGCCCGACTCTGACGAAGCCCAGGAATGGCAGGAGACTGAAAACAAAATGGCCTGCATGAGGCAGGCCATTGAAGCAGCTCAGTAATGCTATGCCTCATCCCGACGAGACAAGGCAAGGAACATGAGCGTCCAGCCGGAGAAAATCATCTCCACTGCTATCAGCGTGCCGATGAGCCAGACAGAAGATTCCGGCCATCCCCAGATAATCATGGCTCCAAGCACCAGGGATACCAGGGCATTCAGGAAACGCCAGAAACGCCCTGAGTCATTCCATAGTGTGATGGCCACCCCCATACGCAGGATACCGGCCGTCAGCAGGCAGACTCCGATAAGCAGCGTCCACCATTCCATGGACAATACCGGCATCAGCACAGTAAATACACCTACAATCAGGTACAGCACGGCAGCCAGGAAATTCCAGCCGCGGTTTTCGCGCCGGGTGATACTCTGAATCAATCGCACCAACCCAGCCACTGAGAGAACGAAGCCAGCCACCCAGACGGCAGAAACACCCAGCAGAAAGGGAAAACTAAGCAGAATAAAGCCGAGCACAAGCTCCAGAGCGGCCAGGATTCCGGCGACCCAGGGTTTACCGAGGAAACTGCATCGGCAGGAGCGTGAGCATGAGTCATGATGGGCAGGAGCAGGCATGATGGTGAAGTTCGTGGTTAAAGCGTCTGGCAACCGTATGCCAGCAGATCTGGTTCAGGAAAGCCTCCACATACCCGGCGCGGTTATTGTGATACCGCAGGTAATAAGCATGTTCCCATACATCGCACACCAGCAGCGGGCGCATGCGTGGAAGCAGAGCATCCTGGTGGTTGTGGGCGGTCAGAATGACAAGTCTGTGGCTCATGCCATCTCTGGCCAGAATAGCCCAGCCGCTGCCTTGCACACCGAGTGCAGCCCCCCGGAACAGACGCACGAAACCATCATACGAGCCGAAGCTTGCGTTTATGGCATCTGCCAGTTCTTCCTCCGGGCGCAGACCGGTTATGCCCGCCAGGTTACCCCAGTAAAGAGTATGCAGCATGTGGCCTGCCAGATTAAAGGCCAGATTGCGGCAGGCTGTGGCAGCCGCAGTTTCCGGTAATTCCCCCAGAGCCACTTGCCGCATCATATCAGCCGCAGCATTAGCACCTGCCACATAAGCAGCATGATGGCAGTCATGGTGCAGGCGAAGTGTGGTCGCATCCAGAAAAGGCTCCAATGCACCATCTCCATAAGGCAGCGGTGGCAGTACGTAGCAGCCATCGGCATATCCATCGCATAAGCAAAGTGTGTCCATGCAGTCATAGACACCCTTGTCGGCAGATTCTCTTCAATATATGTTACCCTGTACCCTTACACATCGATGCAGACAATCGTTGTGTTATCCGCATAGGGGTCATTGAGCGCTTTGCATGCCTCGACAATCTCCACAGGAAGGCTCCCCTCCCGGTTGTTCAGTATGGCCCGGCCGACATGATTCAGCGTTTCCGGCGCGAGAATATTTTCAGCACCATCCGAGGTAAGGATAATGCGGTCTCCGGGCAACAGCGGATACGGAATGGACGGGGCATCCACAAGGTCGAGCGGTTCCCCGGTCACAGCTGCACGCAGCACATGCCCGCGACGCAGAGCTTCCTGGGGTGTCAGGCCTGAACCGATATAACTGCGGTACATATCGCGGTACGAGTGGTCCTGGTTCATGCGGAGGAGCCGCCCGTTGCGCCATACATACAATGCCGTATCACCCACACTCACCCAGCGGAGCACACCACCGCCCACCCATGCGGCAAGAAGGGTGGTTCCCCCGTATACGCTACGGCGTTCAAAAGTGCGGCGTATGGTCTCATTGGCCACTTCGAGTGCGTGGTACATGCGGCGAGTGACAGGCATATCCATGTGCTTTTCAAAAGAACGCTGGAACGCCTCGACAACAAGGGTAGAGGCGAGCGCACCATCATGATGCCCCCCCATGCCATCGCACACCAGGGCCAGCACACCATCAGGGTAAAACCTTACAGTATAGGCATCTTCCTGTCTGGGGCGCATCCCAATCCACTGTACAGCCTTTGCAATCATGTACTCTTGCCACTATTAGCACAGAAAGGGCTCATTTGCAAGTAAAATTGCCAAAAAGGCATTGATACACTATCTACTCTATGGTAAAATCCAGATGTACCATGACACTTCCATCTCTGAGCGAGGCTCTATACGAATACCTCTCCACCCCCGGTTACGAACCCCAGGAAATGGTGGATATCGCCCGGGGGATGGGTCTGCTTCCATCCCGGCGCAGCGAATTGAAAGCCATGCTGGCAGAGGGAGTCCGGAAAGGCACGTTGCTCAAGCTCCGCAACAGTCTGTATGTGTTGCGTAAGATTCAGGGAGAATCGCTGACGGGCCGTGTTTCCCAGAGAGGCCGTCATTTGTTCTACGTACCGGATTCTGCATCAGCAGCCAGGTTGTCAGCCTTGCGCCCGGGAGAAGAGATTTCTTCTCTGCTCATCAATCCCTATCGCAGCCACGGGGCCATGGATGGCGACAAGGTATCCGTTTCTGTGCGGGTGCAGGCTCCGCCACGCGACCGGCGTCACCGGCATCGACCACAGGCGTCCGATACCAGATTGGAAGTCAGAGTACTGGAAATTCTCTCACGCGGTCGCGAGCGCTGGGTCGGCATCTATAAATCCACCGGGTTGCATGGGCACCTGGTGGGAGACGGCCGCACCAGCCCGGAATTTGTGCGACTGCTGACCCCGCCGCCGGCAGAGCTGCTGCCGGGTATGGTCGTTCTGGCAGAACCTGTGAGCTACCCCATTGCCAGCAGCGAGGCAACCGGCCGCATTATCCAGGTGCTGGGCTGGCCGGAGGATGAGGGTGTACAAATTACCAGCATCATGCACAAATACGGGCTGGCAGACACATTCCCGCCGGACGTACTGGAGGAATCAGAACAAATTCCTGCCACCATTTCAGAACAGGAACTGGCCCATCGCGATGACTGGAGACACCGCTGCGTCATCACCATTGATCCGGAAACAGCTCGCGACTACGACGATGCCATTTCTGTGACCCGCCATGGCAACAACTGGGAACTTGCAGTTCACATTGCCGATGTAAGCCACTATGTGCGGCCGGGTTCCGCGCTGGACGAAGAAGCCCGTAACCGGGGCAATTCCTGCTACCTGCCCGACCGCGTGCTGCCCATGCTGCCGCCCCGCCTGTGCGACGGGATATGCTCCCTCCGGCAGGGAGAGGATAGACTGACCCGCCTATGCCTGATGCAGATTAACCGCCAGGGAAAGGTTTTCAAAGCAGAGTTCCGGGATGCGGTTATCTGCTCACGCCGGCGTCTCGCCTACCCGCAGGCTCTTGCCGTGCTGCAGGGC
>CAJGDB010000025.1 GCA_904502165.1 uncultured Akkermansia sp. | reverse complement strand
GCCACGACCACGCCGCAGGTGAAGAACACGCCCATGAGCACGGCGAGGGCTGCAGCCACGACCACGCCGCTGGTGAAGAACACGCCCATGAACACGGCGAGGGCTGCAGCCACGACCACGCCGCTGGTGAAGAACACGCCCATGAGCACGGCGAGGGCTGCAGCCACGACCACGCCGCTGGTGAAGAACACGCCCATGAGCACGGCGAAGGCTGCAGTCACAATCATGGTGCCGGATGTTCTCACAGCCATGCCTCAGGACCGGTGCTGGTGACGGCAGATGCCCATGCCCGCCATATTTCGGCCATGAAGATTGAGGCTGTACCAGCTGCCGGGAAGGCTCTTACCCATAGCCTGTATGGTCATTTGTTCGTGCCCAGCCATGCGCTGGAAACATATTCTCTTCCTTGTGGTGGCCGGATTTCTCTGCATGTGAAATCAGCTCAGAATGTGAAGAAAGGTGATGTGCTCTATACTGTGGTAGCACCGGAGGTGAGCAGCCTGGTGGCGGATATACGCAAACAGGAGGCGGCTATTATCCGCTGCAAGGAGGAAATAGACGCCCTGTCCATGCGTCTGGCTCGTCTGAAATCGGCCGGTACTACCAGCAGTGACCTGGAAGAGCAGATTAATTTCAAGAATGCAGAAAATCGCCAGTTGAAGCGTGAATTGGAAGTAACGCAGACCCGGCTTAATGTTCTGGTGATGGGGGCTCAAATTACTCCTGAAAACGGCGTGCCGACCCTGGTTGTGCGGGCTGGCAATGATGGCATTGTCCGCAATGTCGGCATTACCCAGGGAAGCTGGGGAGAGCAGGGGACTGCTGTGGTGACCATGAGCAATCTGAATGCGATGGAAATAGAGGGCACGCTGTATGGTAATGATGTGCCTGATTTCTCTTCCATTCGTGCTACCCGCCTGAGCGGACGTGACAATATGGTGATGGAGGGCAGCTGGCGCATGGCGGAGCAGGTGGATGAAGAGAAGCAGACCCGGGCGTTCTATTTTACCCCGGATTCCCTGCCTGCTGATGCCCGTCCCGGCCAGCTCTGCCGCCTGGATTTCTATGCCGATGGCGGTGAAGAGGGTTATGTGACCATACCGGATTCAGCGTTGGTCAAGGTGGGTATTGACGATGTGGTGTTCCTGGAGGTCAAGGAGGGCACATTTGCTATGGTGAAGGTGCAGGCCGGTACCAGTCGTCGCGGAATGACCCCGGTGAAGGGCCTGGTACCCGGGCAGCGTCTGGTGGTGAAGGGTGGTTATGAGCTGCGTTATCTTCTGCCGGCAGATGGCAGCCAGCAGAAGAAGGCCGGGCATTTCCATGCCGATGGTAAGTTCCACGAAGGGGAGGATCACTGATGCTGGAGAAACTCATGTCGTTCTGCCTGCGTAACCGCATTACGGTGATTATCATCACCCTGGTGCTTGTTGCGTTGAGTATTGTCGGTATCATGCGGACTCCGGTGGACGTATTCCCGGAGCTGTATGTGCCGCGTGTAACCATTCAGACCGAAGCCGGTGGCCTTACTGCTGAGGAGGTGGAGCAGTATGTCTCCATTCCCCTGGAATCAGCCCTTTCCGGTACTCCCGGTGTGCAGCAGGTGCGGAGCTCCAGCGGTAGCGGCCTTTCCTTTGTCTGGGTGGATTTTGACTGGGATACGGATATTTATCTGGCCCGTCAGATTGTTTCAGAGCGCCTTTCAACGGTGCGGGAGAACCTGCCTTCCCACGTAGAGATGGAAATGGCTCCCATTGTATCGGTGACGGGCGAAATTATGCTCATTGCCTTGCTGGGAGACGAAACGGCCGATCCGCTGGAAGTCCGCCGGGTGGGGCAGTTTGAGCTGCGTAACCGCCTGCTTTCCATTCCTGGTGTGGGTCAGGTGACGGTGCTGGGTGGCCGTATGCCGGAATACCAGGTGCTGTACGACCCGGAGAAGATGCGGCAGGCGGGCATTACGCTCAATGACCTCAAGGAAAGCGTTGAGGGGGCGCAAAGCACGATTCCTGCCGGCTATATTGAGGATGTTGCCGGTCTGGAGCTTCCGGTTCAGCAGGCTTCCCGCGCCTTTACGCCTGAGGAAATCAAGCGTGCTCTTGTGGCAGCGCACCCGAGCGGCGTACTGCGTGTGGAGGATGTTGCCGAGGTGAAGATTGACGGCGCACCCCGCCGTGGCAATGCCGGTTTTGCCGGGCGAGAGTGCGTGGTGCTTTCGGTGCAGAAAGTGCCGGGGGCTAATACGCTGGCGCTGACAGAGCAGGTGGATGCCGCCGTGAAGGAATTTGCCCAGAGCCGGCTGCCGGGCAATATCAAGCTGCGTGCGGATGCCTACCGCCAGGCAGATTTCATCAACCTTTCACTGGAAAACGGCAAGGAGACGCTCCTCATTGCCGGTATCGTGGTGATGCTGGTGATTGTGCTCACCCTGCTGAATCTTCGCACCGCTCTCATCACTCTCATCACTATGCCTCTTTCTGTGATGATTGGCATGGCTTTCTTCCCGATGTTCGGGTTGGCGGTGAACATCATGACCCTGGGTGGCCTCGCTGTGGCTGTAGGTGATGTGGTGGATAATGCCATTGTGTTTGTGGAAGTGGCATGGCGCAATCTGACCCGTAATGCAGCCCTGCCGCCGGAGCAGCGCCGCAGCCGCTATGCGGTGCTTATGGAGGCCAAGGGGGAGATTGTCAGCTCTATCTCTTATTCTACAGTCATCATTCTGCTGGTGTTTGCCCCTGTGTTGTTCCTGAGTGGCATGGAAGGCCAGTTCTATCGGCCTCTGGGAATTTCGTATATGCTCGCCCTGGCTGCATCTCTGCTGGTGGCTCTCACGCTGGTGCCGGTGCTGTGCTACATGTGGTTCAAAGCCCCGAAGAGCACCCGGAACGATGGCGATTCTGCCACAGCACGTCTTATCAAGCGCATGTATTCCCCGGTGCTGGAGTTCTGCCTGCAGCACTCGGCAGTGGTCTTCGGGTTCCTGATGGCCATTACCGGTGGTGCTCTCTGGCTGGGCAGCACCTATGGCACCAGTTTCCTGCCTCCGTTCAATGAGGACTGCTATACTGTATTTGTGAATGCGGTGCCGGGTACTTCTCTCGCAGAGACGGAGCGTGTGTCGCGTCAGGTGATGGCTGAGCTGGAGAAGATTGAGGGAGTGAAGACAGTGACGCAGCGTACTGGCCGCGCGGAGAATGATGAACACGCAGAGCCGGTAAGTGCCTCCGAACTGGTGGTACGAGTGGACCTGGATTATGACCAGCGCAAAATCCGGGAGGATATACGTAAGGTGATTTCCGGTATCCCCGGTATGGGCGGCATGATTGGCTACCCGCTGGCACACCGCATTTCCTCTGCACTTTCCGGCTCAAACTCTGAAATCGCCATCAACATTTACGGTTCGGAACTGCCCCAGATTCGCGCTGCAGCAAAGAAGGCAGCCGAGATTCTGGGGACGCTGCCGGAGGTGGCTGATGCCCGCGCCAACCGCGAGGTGATGGTTGATACCATCTGCGTGGATTACAATCGTGAAATTCTGTCCACCTACGGCCTGACCATTGCCGATGCCGCAGAGCAGGTATCTGCAGCCATGAATGGTTACAAGGCTGGTGAAATCATCAGGAATCTGGATCATTGGAACATTATGCTTCGACTGGCTCCGGAGCTGCGTATGAGCATGGACGATGTGAGCAACCTGCAGCTGGTGGCTCCCGGTGGACGCATGCTGCGCCTGGGGGATGCCGCCCATGTGTACCGCTCCGAGGTAACCAACCTGATTCTCCGCGATAACACCCGCCGCAAGGCTATGATTTCCTGCAACCCTAGCGTGGATTCCAACTTGGGCGACCTGGCAGATGCCTGCCGCGAGAAGCTTGACCCGGTGATGAATGCCATGGGCTGCTCGGTGGATTACGCTGGCACTATCAAGAGCCGTGAGGAAGCCGGACGCCGCCTGTATATCCTGGGTGGCATTGTCTGCGTGCTCATTGTTCTGCTGCTTTCCAGCTCCCTAGGCAGCGTGCGGCGTGCATTGATCACGCTCATCAATATCCCGCTCTGCCTGGTAGGTGGCATTGTGGCCGTATTCCTGGCTTCGCCCGATACAGTGAAATCCGTGCTGAGTGGTGAAACCTACATCCCCCCCATTCTCTCGGTGAGCTCCATTGTGGGCTTCGTTACCGTGGTGGGCTTTGCCATCCGTTCCGGCCTCATCCTGCTCAACCGCTACCGCGTACTGGAGGAACAGGGTATGAGCACCATCGATGCCATTCGCGATGGCTCCCGCGAGCGCGTGATTCCCATCATGATGACCTCGCTCACCACCATCCTCGGCCTGCTTCCTCTCGTCTGGGCCAAGGACCAGCCCGGTGGTGACCTCCTCGCCCCGCTGGCCATTGTTCAGTTCGGCGGCCTCGTCTCCGCGACCATCCTGAACCTCCTCGTCATTCCCGCTACCAGCCGCCTCTTCATGCGCTGGCTGGCCACGGAAAAGGAGCTCACATAAGATTTCTGAATAAGAAATAAAGCTTACATCCGGCAGGAATTGTTCCTGCCGGATGCTTTTTAAGGGGGGCTTATCTTTCATATCGGCTCGGAAAATGAAATTCTACTTTTTCTACACAAAAAGCGCTCTCCTGTGCGCCTGTATGAATGAAGACAGCATGTCAGTGCTCATAATATGACTTGACGCAGCAGACTTCCAGGAGTAACATCAATGTCAAACAAGAATAGTTATAAATAAAACCATATCGTACTATGAACAAGAAATACATCCTTATGGCAATGGTTGCAGGTTGCGCTTTACTGACCACGTCCTGCTCTTCCATGTCAAACTATAACAAGGTATCTGCCGACAAGGTGGGCTATGGTGCCCAGGCTTTCCCTGCCACGGTGGTAGCAGCCCGCAGCGTGACCATCGAGACCTCCAGCACGGCTAAGAATGTGGGTACCGGCGTGGGTGCTGTTCTCGGTGCCGGCGCAGGTCAGATGCTGGGTGGCGGTTCCGGTCGCATTGTATCAGCTGCCGGCTTCGGTGTGCTGGGTGCGCTGGCTGGCCGTTACATCACCGATGCTGCCGGCAATACGCAGGGCCAGTCCATCACGGTCAAGATTGATGGTACGAACCAGCTTTATTCCGTGGTTCAGCCCGTTTCCGAGCAGGTGGGTTACATTCCCGTCGGGGCTCATGGTATTTACTACCACGGCACGAACAACAGCCGCTTCGAACCCGATGGCATGTATTAACCCGTGCTGAACAATCTGTGATTTTCAGGAGTCTTCGCCAGATAAGGCGGAGACTCTTTTCTGTCTGTGATTTTTGTTTCTCTTCAGGGAGATGATGGGAATAGGGCTTGCTACCTGACGACTCATGGTCTAGAATGAACACCGCCATGGCCAGAGAGACTGAGATGAACCCGGTGCAGGAGGCGCTGAAAGTATATTTCGGCTTTGATTCATTGCGCCCTGGCCAGGAGGAGGTGGTGCAGGCAGTTCTGGAGGGGCGCGATGCGTTGGGGATTATGCCCACCGGCGGTGGCAAGTCTCTGTGCTATCAGTTGCCGGCACTCTGCCGTGAGGGGCTTACCATCGTTGTTTCTCCTCTCATTGCTCTGATGAAGGATCAGGTAGATGCCTTGCAGGGACGAGGAATTGCTGCCGCTGCTGTTAATTCTTCTCTGGGGGCAGAGGAATACCGCCAGGTGATGCAGGCGTTGAGACGGGGTGAAATCAGAATCCTTTATGTGGCACCGGAACGATTTGCCCAGGAGAACTTCATGTCTCTGCTGGCTGGGCTTCAGGTGGCATTGCTGGCGGTGGATGAAGCGCATTGCCTGAGCCAGTGGGGACACGACTTCCGCCCCGATTACTTGCGCCTTGGCCGGGTGAGGGAACAATTGGGCTGGCCGCAGACCATTGCGCTGACGGCTACGGCTACACCTCATGTACGCGAAGATATCCTCCGTACGCTCCAGCTGCACGAACCGGCAGTGGTCATCAGCGGCTTCGGACGCGAGAATCTGGATTTTTCCATTACTCATTGTGAGAGCCGTAAGGCCAAGTTTGAGCGCATTAACAAGATAGTTTCCCGTTGGAAGAAGGGTATCATTTATTGCTCGACCCGTAAGAATGTGATGCTGGTGTTTGATGCGCTGGCTTCTCAGCAGGTGAATGCGGTAGCGTATCATGCCGGTATGAGTGATGAGGAGCGCGAGTTCTCGCAGAATGCCTTTGTCTCCGGTCGGGCAGATGTTGTGGTGGCCACTAATGCTTTCGGCATGGGCATCGACCGCTCTGATGTGCGCTTTGTGGTGCACTTTGAGATTCCCGGTAGCGTGGAGGCCTATTATCAGGAAGCCGGCCGTGCCGGGCGCGATGGTGAGCCTGCCGTCTGTGAGCTGTTGTTTAATCATGCTGATCTCAAGACTCAGGAGTTCTTCTTTGAGGGCAGCAATCCTCCTCTGTCTGTTATCCGTTCTCTATACAACATGCTGCGATTTGAGTGTGACCCCGCTACCAGTGAACTTCACCTCACGGTGGATGCCATGGCGGAGCGCCTGGGTAAGGAGGTGAATCCCATGGCTGTCGGGACGGCTCTTTCCTGCCTGATTCATGCCGGAGCGATTCAGCGTTTTGATGTGCCGGGACAGTTGGCAAAGGGAACGCGGCTGCTCAAGCCCGAGGTGAATTTCGAGTGCCTGGATATTGACCGAAATGCTCTGGAGGAAAAAGCGCGGCGTGATCACCTCAAGATTGAGGCTATGACCCGCTTTGCCTACTCTGTGGGGTGCCGTCAGCAATGGATTCTGGACTATTTCGGTGAGCCTGATACAGAACCTTGCGGGCATTGCGATGTATGTTCTGCCGCCGGTGACGAAGAGCGTGAGGAGCTTGAGGGTGACGACCTCCTGGTTGTCCGTAAGGCGTTGGCAGGTGTGGCTCGTGCTTCGAAACGCGGCCCTGCCGGAGAATGGGTGGGTATTTACGGGCGCGGCAAGATTATGGATATGCTGCGCGGTGCCAGGAATGCCTCCATGCACCAGTTCCTCACTTCTCTTTCTACCTACGGGATTCTCAGGAATTTAACGGATGCGAAGATGAAGGCTTTGTTCCGAGCTATGCATGAAGGCGGTTTGTTGCAGAGCTCCGGAGGAGATATGCCCCTCATTACGCTTACACCACAGGGAGAGGAGGTCATGCAGAGCCGAGCGGTTCCCCGGATGTCGCGCCGGGGGTGGTGCGGTTCTTCCTCGCGCAGACCAGCACGGCTGGCTCAGAATCAGACGCAGAATCTGCTGGTAAGTATGGGGCTGGGGCGGCTGGATAAAGAATTATATGAGCATCTGGCTGAGTTGCGGCGTGACCTGGCCGAGGAATACAACATGCCTGTCTATCGAGTGATGCACAACGAGACGCTGCGGTCTATGGCAACCATAAAGCCTACGACTATGGAAGCCGCTATGCGTTTGAAGGGGGTAGGCCCCTGGCTGCGTACGCATGGGCTTCGGGCCTTTGTGGAGTTGATTCAGGATTACGAGGAGAGCTGAAACGGCGTATCAGAGTAGGCCCTTATACTCGTAGCCTGCTTTCTGAATGGTGGCTGCCAGCAGGTCTGTGTCAATCGTTGCGCTGCACTCGAGCGTGACGCTGTTGTTCCTGTGGTCTGCGGAGACGCTGCTTACGCCGGGTATTGCGGCCAGAGCCTGGGCCACATGCCGCTCGCAATGAGGGCACATCATGCCATAGACTGATAGAGTGATGGTATGCATGGTTGTCTTTACTGCTGTGTTGAATACGAGTTTCTGCAGGCGCAGGGCATTACAGACGACAAAGAGGCTGCTGAGACTCATGGCGGCGGCTGCTACTGCCGGGGTGAGTTTCCAGCCGAGCAGGGGATAGTACAGCCCTGCAGCCATGGGGATGGCCAGAATGTTGTAGAAGAACGCCCAGAAGAGATTCTGCCGGATGATGCGGATTGTGGCGCGGCTGAGCTGCAGGGCGGCAACGGCATCCATCAGTTCATTGCGAACCAGTACAATGCCGGCGCTGCTGATGGCCACATCTGTTCCAGCTCCAATGGCGATTCCGACATCTGCCCGGCACAGGGCCGGTGCATCATTGATGCCGTCTCCCACCATGGCAACGAAATGCCCCTCTGCCTGCAGCCGCGATACCAGAGCTGCCTTATCCTGCGGCATCACTTCTGCATGAAATTCCTCAACTCCTGCTTCATGGGCAATTCTGCGTACGGCTTCCAGCCGGTCACCGCTCATCATGATGACGCGCAGCCCTGCCAGCTTCATGGCGGCTACGGCGGCTGCACTGCCGGATTTGAGCGGGTCAGACACGCAGATACTGCCCAGTATGTGTCCCTGTTCTGCAAAATAAAGCGGCGTGTCTGCATCCGGCAGGTTGGCGGGGATTTCCAACTGGTGCTCCTTCATCATGGCTGCATTGCCCGCCAGACAAAGTTTTCCCTGAACCAGGGCGCTTATGCCTCGGCCCGGCTGGTAGACTCGTGATTCGGCGGCCGCGGGGCGGAAGTCTGCGGCTGCTTTCCGGATGGCATGTGCCAGGGGATGAGTGCTGCCATGCTCCATGGTGGCGGCCAATTGCAGTAATTCGTCCCGGCTCGAGTCTTCTGCCGGATAGATGCCAGTGACAATCGGTACACCTGCGGTGAGGGTGCCTGTCTTATCGAGAATGACGGCTGTCGTGCGGCGGGCGGTTTCCAGCACGGTGGCATTGCTGAACAGGATTCCCTGAGTGGCTCCTCTGCCTGCTCCTGCCATAATGGCAACAGGTGTGGCCAGACCCAGGGCACAGGGGCACGAGACGACCAGCACTGCAATGGCGCAGCCCATGGCAAACGCAGCGGGCTCCCCGTAGAGCAGCCAGAGCAGGGCGGTGATGAGGGCAATGCCGGTGACCAGGGGAACGAATACAGCGGAAATCTGGTCGGCCAGTCGGGCAATGGGGGCTTTGGATGCTGCTGTTTCTGCCGCCATCCGGATGATGCCGCTGAGTGCAGAATTCTGGCGGGTGCAGAGAGCCGAGGCCTGGAGCACGCCGTTACCATTGATGGTACCGGCATAGATGCGGCTGCCTTTCTGTTTGAGAACCGGTATGCTTTCCCCCGTGAGTGAGGATTCATCTATGCCAGAGAATCCGTCTGTTACAATTGCATCGACGGGGACCCTCGCCCCTGGTTCGATGAGGAGACTGTCGCATGGTTGCACTTCTTCTGCCGGCAGGCTTATAAGTTTATCTCCACGCTGTATGGTGGCGGTGAGCGGCAGCAGACTCTCTAATTCATTCAGGGCATCACCGGTGTGGGCCGATGCACGGCTTTCCAGCCATTTGCCTAGTGTGGTGAGGGTGAGAATCATGCCGGCTGATTCAAGATATGCCGCGCCACTATGGAGCAACAGTGCATCCATAAGGGTATAGAGGATGCCCGCTCCTGCACCCAGCGCAATGAGGCTGTTCATGTTCGGCGCGCGATGCAGGATGGCCTTGCATCCTGTGCTGAAAATGCTGCGATTGAGGTATAGAATGGGAGCGAGCAGCAGGAATTGCAGGAGTTGCGAGAGGCTGCCGGGGTGCAGATGGTGCAGCAGCACCATGGGAATAAGGGCCGCTGCAGATCCAGCGAGGCGGCGTTTCATCGTGTCTGTCTGCCGGACGGGGCGCGTTTGAGGAATCGCAGGGACAGCATCATAGCCGGCTTTCCGCACAGCTGTTATGATGTCCTCTTCTCCTGTGGCTGATGCAGCATAAACAACCCGCATGCTGCGGGTGAGCAGGTTGACCTGAACTTCTGATACATGGGGAAGTGCTTTCACCACGCTTTCCACGCGAGATGAACATGAGGCGCAGCTCATGCCGGAGACTGTGAAAAGCTGCTGTTTCATGAACAGGGATGCCAGGCTGGCTGGGACGCAGACTGTGCTTTGCCTGTATCAGCGCCCGGGGGTCAGAATCTGGTCCATTTCCTCAGAGCGGGAGCAGCTGATGGCATCGCGGCCGGTGCTGTCTTTCTGATAGGGGTTGGCTCCGTGTTTGATAAGCAGGGCAGCAATTCTTCTGTTGCTGTTGATAACGGCATGCATGAGCGGTGAAACGCCGGATTCATCTGCTGCATTGGGGTTGGCCTTGAGCTTGAGCAGAAGTTCCACGCACTTTGCTTTGTCGTTGATGACGGCGCCAATAAGCGGCGTACGGCCATCGATAATTGTATCGAAATTGAAACCGGACTTCTGCGTGGCAAGGATGTTCAGCATTTCGTGGCGGCCATTCTCGGCGGCGCTGACAGCGGCGCGCATGATGATGTCGCCAGCCTGGGTGGCTTCCGGCTGGGCAAGCAGACCGCGTACTGCCATTTTCTTGCCGAGTATGGCGGCCAGTTCCAGAAGGGAACGACCTTCTGCATCATACAGGGTGTAGGGGTTTGCACTCTCGTGCTGCCATTTATTATTCAATTCGTTATAGCTGGCAATCTCAGCGCGGTAATCGTTTTCCTGGCGCATGGTGACCCAGGCGCAGCTGCAGAATACAAGGTAAACCATGCACCACACCACCGCCATGAGCGGCTTGCGGCGGGCCATGGCCTTGGCTATGCTAAGCAGACCATTGACAATGAAACCTGTCACGCAAAGTGTGAGAATCCACACTTCAAGGGAGGCCGGGGCTTCAATCCCTATGCTTACCTTGCAGGAAAGAAGAGCAATGACAATCAGTAACAGCAGGGGATTTGCGTAGTCTTTCTTCATGGCTGGATGAGAAGAGAATAGATGATTCTGTATGACTGCCATCAGGCTTTGTCACTTGCTTCTGCCTGTTTTTCAGCAGGTGCCTCAGCCGGTTTCTCGGGCTGGGGTTCAGCCGGGGGGGCTGCAGGAGCTTCGGTAGGCTTTTCAGCAGGAGCTTCGGCAGAGTCGGCGGCCTGGTCTTCGGTCTTTACTGGTGCTTCTGCCTCAACCTTGGGTGTTACGGTTTCTTCCGTTTTTTTACCCTCAGTGGTCTCGGATTCAGCAGTTTTTTTCTCAGCTTTGAGAACTTCTTCCTTTTCCTTTGCCGGAGCTTCCTTGGTGGTGTCAGCCGGGGCGGTGGTCTTCAGCTTTTTAGGCGCAGCATCTCCTGTTGCCAGACGCAGCGTTTTCTGTTTGGGTTCAGTAATGGGCTTTGTCGGCTGTTTGGTAGTGGCGGCCACAGTTTCCTTGGTCGCAGGGGCTGCCTCCTTCTTTTCCGAGGCTTCGGTTGCCGGGGCTGCAGGCTTGGCTTCTGCCTTCTGCTTGGCCGGCTTGTTCGTGATGAAGGTTTCAAAGAGAGACATGAGCAGCGCGTAAATCAGGAAGAATGCGCCGGGTACGGCTGCAATCACCCAGGGAGTGCCCAGAATCATGTTCAGCGCCTCGGGGGCTGCAGGCTCCGGATTGCTGCTCCAGATGTGGACAATGTAGGAGAAGAATTCGCTGATGCCGTACCAGAGGCCGTAGCTGATGATGGTTGTAATGGCAACACGGCCGCAGGCCGAGGCACAGAGCCAGCCTGCTACGAAGATGAGGCCTGCCAGCACCAGGGGAATCTGGTAGCTGAGAGAGGCTTCACAGAATTGGCGGATGGCTTCGTTGTTGTAAAGAGCATGGGGCAGGGCAATACCGGGGCCGCAGAGCCCGTATGAACCACAGGCCAGCAGTACAATGATGGAGGCACTGAAAAGTACATTCCACGTTGCTTCCAGAATACGGGTGAACGAGAAGATTCCCAGAAGCAGTACGAGAACCAGGGAAATGGTGATTGCGTTGATCCCTTTCAGGGTTTCTACAAGGGGCGCCGGATTGAAGCTGGTGTAGAAATCACTGAGAGAGATGGTGGGAGAAACCTGCAGGTAGCACGCGAGCCCCAGCAGAATGATGATGCTGAACAGCACGCGGAAGAGAATAGCCATTACTTTCATGACTGCATCATTGTAGGGAATCAGGGCGATTGCGTCAAGGTAAAAGGGATTCTGTATGCTGATTATTTTATATAGAAAGCCGCCGGAATTGCTTCCGGCGGCTTAAAAGCGTGTCTGAGTGCCTGTTTATTCGGGCAGACACTCGTCTTCCACCATCTGTTCCAGCGTCTGACGGCGGCGGATGATGCTCCACTTTTCTCCATTCACCAGAACTTCGGCGGCAAGAGGACGGGAGTTGTATGTGGAGGCCATGCTGAAGCCATAGGCCCCGGCGCTCATTTCGGCCAGCACCTCACCGGGCTTTACATCGGCAATACGGCGGTTCTGGGCCTGGAAGTCCCCTGATTCGCAGATAGGGCCTACAATATCGGCCACAATCTCATCGCCTCTATGCTCCTGCACGGGCCAGATTTCATGGTATCCTTCGTAAAGAGCCGGGCGGATGATGTCGTTCATGCCAGCATCAATCATCTTGAAGGTCTTGGCTTCGCCTTTCTTTTCATAAACGCAGGTGGTGAGCATGGCGGCCGCATTGCCGACCAGCCGGCGGCCCGGTTCTACCAGAATTTTGATACCGAGCGGTTTAAGCAGGGGAATCAGAGATTCTGCGTAGCTGCTGATGGTAATCTGTTCCGGATGCGCTGCCCACCATTCCGGTTGGCCGGAGGCCAGGCAACCATCGTATACGATGCCGATACCCCCGCCGATGGACCAGAACTCGATGTTGTAGAGCTTCATGAACTTTTTGACGATGGGGAGGACTTTTTCCACGGCTGCCACGAAGGGGGCTTTGTCTGTCAGCTGGGAGCCGATGTGCATTTGCAGACCCTTGATGTGCAGGTTGGGCATTTCTGCTGCAATGGTGGCATAAAGGGCTTCAATGCGGGTGATGTCCACCCCGAATTTGTTCTCCGCGTTACCAGTAGTGATGTATTTGTGCGTGTGGGCATCTACATGGGGGTTCACGCGCACGGCCACCGGAGCCTTTACTCCCATTTCGCCGGCGATTCGGTTGATTTCACGCAGTTCGTTCTCACTTTCGCAGTTGAAGCAGTAGATGCTCTGCTCCAGGGCGTAGCGGATTTCCGGTTCTGTCTTGGCAACACCGGCGTAGGTGCAGAGCGTGGGGTCTCCCCCGGCATTGATGACGCGCCAGAGCTCACCGGCAGAGACAATGTCAAACCCTGAACCCTGCTGGGCCATGAGGTTGAGAATGGCCTTGTTGGAGCAGGCTTTCACGGCATAAGCCACATGGGCATCAAGGGGAGCAAGAGCTCTGCGGAATTCCGCCAGGTCATCGGTGATGGTCTTCTTGCTGTACACAAAGACCGGTGTGCCGACGGCGGCAGCAATGTCTGACAATTTTACGCCCTCACAGTACAGGGTGCCGTTCTTGTAGGCAAAGGAATGCATGGCTTAGTCTTGAGTCTTGTTCTTAAGTTTGGTGACATGGGGCGGCGGTTCATCAGAAATGATGGTGGCTACCCAGGAAAGGTCCCGGCTGTTTTCCAGGGCCAGCTTGATAAGAACCATAATCGGAACGGCCAGAAGCATGCCGCAGGGGCCCCACACCCACCCCCAGAAAAGTACGGCAGGCAGCACCACGGAGGTGGCGATACCGAATTGTTTGCCCAGGAAGATGGGCTCGATGCCGTTACCAATGGCAAAATTGATGAGCACGTAACAGAGAAGGACAATGGCGGCATCTCCCCAGCCGCCCATGAGCAGGGCCATGACGATGGGGGGGATGGCGGCTACAATCGAACCGATGGTGGGAATGTAGTTCAGCACATAAGCTACTACGCCCCAGAGGAAAGCAAAGGGTACTTCCATGAAAGCACATGCACCCCAGGCTAGTGCACCGGTGCAGCCGCTGGCAATGGTCTTGATGAGCAGGTAACGCTGGATGCCTTGCAGGGCATTGGTGAAATCTTCCTTGCCTTTGGAGCTGCTGGGGAGTTTGTGCAGGTTTTTCTTGAAGAGCCTGGCTTCTCCCAGCATGAAGGTCATGAGCACCAGCACCAGTGTGCAGGTGGTGACAAAGGAGATGGCCTGCCCGGAAATGGACTGGATGATGCTGACCATCTGCTGGGTGTCGAATATATCCTGCGGAGAATGCACAATGGCGCGGGCTTGTTCCTCGAGCCCGAAATTGCCCAGCCAGTCCATGAGTTCATTGTATTTCTCAACCATGCGGCGGGTAAAATCACCCTGCAGTGTGGCTTTCATGTCGGCCGCCAGAAAGTTGATGATGCTGGCTACCCCGAAGAGAATGCCTCCATCTACCAGTACGGTGAAGGCTACGGCCAGCCAGTGGGGGAAACGGAGATATTTTCTGAGCAGCTTGGTGATGGTGTAACTGATGATGGCCAGGAATCCGGCCATGAGGATTGGCAACAGTACGCTGCGGCACTGCTGCAAGCCCAGTACAACGATGACAAACGCTGCTGCAGTCAGCAGGAATCGTGCGCCTTCTCCAAAATAGACGGACCGCTCTTTTGTTGTTTCGTGAGGCTCAGGCATAGGTTCTGGCTCATTCTATCCGTGCGCGCGACGCTTTTCAAGCTGAATTGTCTGTATGGCAGAAAAATCAGCCCCCTCCGCACCATTGCGTCAGGTGGCATCGGGGGCGGTGTCGGGCCAGTCGTGGCGGGGATACCGGCCTGCAAGATCCTTCTTCATCTGCGGGTACCCGTTGCGCCAGAAGGATGCTAGGTCGCTTGTTATCTGATAGGGCCGTTGGTTGGGGGCAAGGATTTCGATCTGGCATTTCACCCGTCCGTCTGCAATGACCGGTGTTTGCGGTACGCCGAAGAGAAGCTGGCATTTGAGCCCGAAAACGGGCGTTCCGTCTTCCCGGTATAGGAGTTTTACCTCTCGGCCGTTGCTGAGTCTTATTGCCTTGGGTGCATAGCGGTTCAGGCATTCCCTCTGCCAGGGAGAGAGCCATTCTCCCAGTATGGGCAGCACCGGCCGATTCTGGATTTCTTTGTAGCTGACTGCGCCTTCACAGAGCATGGTGATGGCAACCAGCCTGTCTTCTTCTCCGAATTCCGGCAGCTCAAGTTCCGGCATGGCCTGGCGCAGGCAGGTAAGCCGGTTAATCCATTGAAGAACATGTCCATCCCATCCTTCGAGCCGCAGATTGCCCCGCACTACCTGTTCGGCCAGCAGTGGGGCGGCGGCATCCGGGGCGGCATCTCCGCTTTCTTTTTCGGCAATGACCAGATCCCGGTAGAGCAGGCGGTGGTAGTTGAACACCCGCTTGCGGGCGGGGTCGTAGGTAGCGATGTCATCCTCGCGGGTGCTGAGTTCTGCCGGGGTGAGGATGGTGCATCTGTTCAGTCTCGTCTCAACGTTCTTGCCGCCTACTTCTGTGATGTCTGCGGCCAGGAAGATTTCTGCATTCCGCGCGACGGAATCGGCGGGTATGCTGCCACCTCTTCGCTGGCAGAGCCGTGCGGTGCCGGTGGCGGTGTTGTTGCGGGCGGCTACGTGGGCCGGGAAACTGAGCAGGAGCCCGGCTGTGACTCCGGCGCGGGCGCGGGCAAAATCGGGCGCTGTGGCGTTGTCCCGCAGGATTTGCTGGTAGGTTCTGGCGATTTCTCTGGCGGCGCGGGCCATGATGCCGAGCTTGCCGCAGGCGGTGGAATCATACTTGAGTTGTTCTGCGCGTTGAACGGCTCTCCATTCCGCCTGGAAATCAGTATAGTCGTCCTCTTGCCGCATGCTGGTTGCCAGACCTCCGCTGGTGGTAATCTGCTCATTTTGGAGCAGGGCAGCAATGGCTGCCATTTCGGGGGCGCAATCCTGTTCGTCACCCGCTACAAGAAGCCTTGCCAGAACCGGGGGGAGCGGGTGTTTCAGCATTTGTTGCCCGGTGGGTGTAATGCCGCCTGCATCCGTGGCTCCTAAATCCTGCAGCAGCTGCCAGGCTCTGGTTGTTTCTGCTTCGGTGGGGGCATCCGGCCAGGGAAAGCGGCGAATGTCGGTCAGGTTGCGGCATCCCCATGCCAGAAGGTTTAGGAAGGCCTGCGATATATCGGCCCGGTGTACCTCCGGGGCTGGGAATGCGGCACGCCGCCGGTGTTCGGCCTCACTCCAGAGGCGGATACAGCGCCCGGGACCGAGGCGTCCGGCTCGGCCGGCGCGCTGCTCGGCCTGAGCTTGCGATATGGGTACTACATGCAGGGTTGATATGCCGCGCAGGGGATCCCACCGGGATTCTCTTGCCGTGCCGCTGTCTACAACGGCTCTGACCCCCTCAATGGTGAGCGAGGTTTCTGCAATGTTGGTGGAGACAATGACCCGGGGACGGCTGCCGCATTCCACGGCCCTGGCCTGGGCATCGGGTGTCTGCTGCCCATGCAGGGCATAGACGTCCCGGCCGTGCATCCAGCTTACCTGTTCCAGTATTTCCACAGTGCGGCGGATTTCGTATGCCCCGGGAAGGAAGACGAGGATGTCTCCGCAGTCTGGCTGCTTCACCAGCTGCCTCACGGCGGAGGCGCATTGTTCCCAGACCGGGGGCGGTGCCACGTAGCCGAATTTGTTGCGAACCGGCATTGGGGGCATGTAGCTGGTTGCTACCGGGTAAAGTCGGCCTTCTGCCCGCAGCACTGTAGCCTGGGGTATGTAGCTTTCAAGTTTGTCCAGCTCCAGCGTGGCAGACATGACAAAAACGCCTATTTCCGGGCGGCTGCTCCGCTGCAGTTCCAGTACGCGGGCCAGGCACAGGTCTCCGCTCAGGCGGCGTTCGTGAACTTCATCAAAGATGACGGCTGATACACCCTTCAGTTCCGGGTCTTCAGTAAGTCTGCGTTCCAGAATGCCGTCTGTCACAAAGAGAATGCGCGTGGCGGCAGAATACTGCGAATCAAAGCGTACGGTGTAGCCAACTTCCTGCCCCAGACGGCAGGGGAACTGCCGTGCCACATAGCCTGCCAGCAGCCTTGCGGCCAGCCGGCGCGGCTGTACTACGATGATGGTTCCTTTCTCCCCCCATCCTGCCTCTAACAGCATACCCGGAACCCGGGTGGATTTGCCGCTGCCTGTCGGGGCGCTGAGCAGGACACAGAATCCCGGTTGCTGCACGGCTTTCTTTATCTCTCCGCGGATCTGCTCGATGGGTAACATGTGCGCGCATTGTATACTACATGCGGTGCAGAAGTCAAGCGCATGGCGCAGCCAAATGCCCCTGCTGCCTCGGCTTCTTTTCTTCCTTTTTTCAATATTACACTAAAATGTAAGAAAAACCCGTAATTCAGGGCTTGCAGAGATGTTCCGGTTGTGGTATAAAGTATCAGTTACCTATGCCGAAAACTGCGGTCATCAGCGATATTCACGCCAATCTGCACGCACTCTATGCCGTTATGGCAGACTTTCAGTGCGAGCAGTGTACCGATGTTGTCTGCCTGGGGGATGTGGTGGGCTATAATGCTTACCCTCAGGAGTGTGTGAATGAAATTCGTGCTATTGGGTGCCCGGTCGTGAAGGGGAATCATGATGAGGAGGTCTGCCGTGAGGACCAGACCCGCATGAATCCCATTGCCAGGCAGGCAATGGAGTGGACCCGCTCCCGCCTCGATGAGGATAGCCTCACATGGCTACGCCGCCTGCCTCTGCAGCGTATTGAGCGCTCCAAATTTGTCATGGTGCATTCCAGCCTGGATCAGCCGATGGCCTGGAACTACATCCTCAATGCGAATGACGCCGCCGGCCATTTCAACCGCCAGTTCCTGCCCGTGTGTTTTCATGGCCACACCCACCAGCCCCGCGTCTTTGCGTGGGATGGGCGCCACTCCATTGAAATGGCAGAATACTGGCAGCAGCTTCTGCATGACGGGGAAGTGGTGGTGCCGCTGCAGCCCGGTCTGAAATATTTTATCAATGTAGGTTCCGTGGGCCAACCGCGCGATGGTGACCCCCGTGCCTGCTATGGCATCTATGATTCCGATGCCGCTACTGTCACGCTTCGTCGTGTTGAGTACGATGTTGCAGCTGCCCAGCAGGCTGTGCTGGCCGTTGGTTTGCCGGAATACCTCGCCGAGCGTCTGGGTGCCGGGCAATAAGTCATTTTCTTCTTCAAAATACGCAAGCCTCTCTCCTTTATTGCCGATGTCCTTTATCTATCGCACACTTCCCGCTCTTCTTCTTCTGGCCCTGGGGGTATTGCTTACCATGTATCTGGTGCCCATTGAACTGGAGCAGATGAAATGGGAAATCCCCGGGAGTCTGGAGACCTATCCAGTAGTGCAGCTCTGCCGCCCGGGATTCCTGGCAATTCTGTGCTTTCTGCCCTTTATCGGTGCGGTGCTGTATGGGTTTATGGGCACCATGGACCGCTACATGACCCGCAACTTCATCTCGTATTTCCTCATGTGTACGATGATTCTGCTGCTCATCTATATTCTGGCAGATTTCACCGACAACATGGAGCGATTCCGCACGCGTTTTGAAGATCCGGTGACCCAGGCGCTTCACTTTTATGGCACCCAGCTGCCCATGTTCCTGTACCAGATTCTCCCGTATACGCTGCTGATGGGCACACTCTGGAGCCTCAGCAAGCTTTGCGGTGGAAGCGAAATTGTGGGAATGCTGCAAAGCGGGCGTTCGCTGCTGCGTCTCTGCCTGCCCGTATTCATCATGGCCCTTCTTGTTTCGTTCGCCTATGGTATCTGCGGTTACCACTGGGCTCCCAGCGGTTCCCTTTACCGTGAAATGGTGATGAAGCGCAATACCAATCCGGATGGCACAGCTCGTTCCATCGTCTACCGCAGCGATGCCACTTCCCGTATCTGGCGCATTGCAACTCCCGCGCTGGCCACCAGCCCCGGTGATCCCATGCTGGGCGTTACGATTGATCAGTTTGATTCCAAGGTGCGTGGTCGTCAGCTCAAGCAGTATCGCGCAGACCGCGCCACCTGGAACAAGGAGGAATCTACCTGGACCTTGGAAAATGTCTACATCCGCGAAATGTCAGCACCCGGCATCCGTCCCAAGGATGATGTCCATGAAGCGGTTATAACCCTGCCGTTTGAAGAAAAACCATATCAGATTATCAGTCCCGGGCACAATGACCGAGTGGATGCCATGAGCACCGCCGGCATGTATCAATACCTGGAAAGCGGTGCAGGTGCCAAGGAGGACCGCCGCCGTCTGCGTACCGAGTGGCATGTCCGTATCGCCCGCATCGCCTCCTGCATGGTGCTGGTACTGCTGGCAATTCCGAGTGCTGTGACATTCCAGCGCCGGGGTACCATGAAGGGAATCGGTATCGCCGTGCTGCTGGCCGCCCTCATGCTCTTCTTTTATCGTGTATTTCCCTCGCTGGGTGAGGCTGGCGTGCTCAAGCCCTGGCTGAGTGCCTGGATTCCGAACATCCTCTACATCTTCATTGCCATTTACCTTTTCGTGAAGAACCTGGCGCATCGCTCGGTGACCGAATGGATGCGTGCCCGGCTCAAAGGTGAACCCTGATTCGTTTCATGCACTTACCAAAGGGGATTATCTTTGACTTTGATGGGGTTCTGGTCGATACCGAATGGGCCATCTACCAATCCTGGGTTCAACTGTATGCCCGCGAAGGCCAGGAAATCTCCATAGCCACCTATGCGCCGTGCCTGGGAGCAGGCTATTCGCATTGGAATCCCGCCTCTCACCTTGAAGAACTGACTGGCCGTCAGTACGACTGGGATAAAGAAACCCCGGCCCGGCAGGCGGTACTCGAAGCGGCCCTTGCGAGTTCCGGTTTGATGGAGGGGGCTCTTGAGCTGCTGGACTGGAGTGCAGAGCAGGGTATCGGGCTGACTGTCGCTTCCTCCTCCTCGCGTCGCTGGGTGCAGGGCTGGCTCGAACGTCTCGGAGTCTACGACCGTTTTACGGGCGTGTTCACCAGAACAGATGGCTACCCAGTGAAACCAGATCCGGCCCTCTTCGAAGCGGCACGGCTTTGCATGGGACTGCCCCGCGAGGCCTGCCTCATAGTAGAAGATTCGGAAAATGGTACCATTGCCGCCCGGAATGCCGGCATCCCCTGCGTGGCCATACCGAACCGCATGACCGCACAAAGCGATTTTTCTCGCGCGTCGTACCAGTGCAGTTCCTTATCTGCCCTGTTGGCTCAATTGAAAAACGCTTGCTAAAGAACGTTTTTTCAGCGGGTTTTGACACCATTGAAAAAAATTAGTATAAATTTATCAATTTTGGCTTGCATTGAAGCGTGAATTGGTGTAAACTTCGTCCGCACCCCGTCCAAGACGGGCTTGCAGAATGGCTCGGTAGCTCAGTTGGTAGAGCAGCGGATTGAAAATCCGCGTGTCGGCGGTTCGATCCCGTCCCGAGCCATTTTTTTTGTGCCCTGGGGGCACCCCTCATTGCTCTTCCCATCGGGGCGTAGCTCAGCCTGGTAGAGCGCCAGCTTTGGGAGCTGGATGTCGCAGGTTCGAATCCTGTCGCCCCGAGTTCTTGGGTCATGCCCAACTTTTGGGTCAAGCCCAACTTTTGTGGGATGGTGATTTTTCTTTGAAATGGGAACAAGCAACCAATACTCTTAATCTATAGTTTTCAAAATTGCGGAAATTGTAGGCATTTCGTTGAATACCT
>CAJGDB010000024.1 GCA_904502165.1 uncultured Akkermansia sp. | reverse complement strand
CTTCTGCGTTTCCTCGCCGGCCTGGTGCTTCAGGCGCTCCAGCTGCTCGATGGGGTCGTTCTGTTCGGAGTAACCGGGGCAGAGCTCCTGGCCATTCATCACCAGCTCAAAGACGTCCACCACCTCGGGATTCTCGGGGTTGGCCTTGGCCAGGGGCACCAGGTCGCGGGCCACGTGGCACACAAAGAGCGGGTTGGCCTGCTTCTCTTCGATGAGCTTCTCGTAAACCTGCTGAGTCACATCGGTGTCGTTCAAATCATCACCAATCTGTACATGCAGCTCATTTTCGGCGCGGGAACGACGCTGCTCGGGGGTGAGGTCGAACCAGTCGGCACCGGCCACTTCCTTCACCAGGTCGTTATAATCAGCGCGGCGCCAGGGGCGGGTCAGGTCCACAGTCCAGCGCAGGTTGCCGTTGTCATCATACTGGTCAAACTTGAGCGTGCCGAACACCTTCTCGGCCACCGTGCAGATCATGTCCTCCATCATTTCGGCCATGGTCTCGTAGTCGCCACCGGCTTCGTACACCTCCAGCACGGTGAATTCCGGGTTGTGGCGGCGATCCACACCTTCGTTACGGAAGTTGCGGTTCAGCTCGAACACCTTGGGGAAACCACCCACCAGCAGACGCTTCAGGAAAAGCTCCGGAGCGATACGCAGCGTCACGGCCTTCTTCAGCGCGTTGTAGTAGGATTCGAAAGGCTTGGCAGAGGCACCACCGGCAATGTCCTGCAGCATGGGGGTCTCTACTTCCAGGAAGCCGCGGTTGATGAGGTATTGGCGGATTTCCTGTACGATGAGGGAGCGCTTCACGAAGCGGTCGGCGCTTTCCTGGTTGCTCATCAGGTCGAGGTGGCGGCGGCGGTAGCGCATGTCCATGTCGGCCAGGCCGTGGAATTTATCGGGCATGGGACGCAGGGCCTTGGAAAGAACCTTGAACGAAGCCACGCGCACGGAGGGTTCGCCGGTGCGGGTGATGAAGGTCTCACCCTCGATGCCCACCCAGTCACCACGCTCCAGCAGCTTCCAGAGAGCCCAGGCCTCGGGCTCCATGGACTTCTTGGTCAGCATGCACTGGATAGAGCCGCGCACATCGCTCACGCTGAAGAACTGGGTGTTACCCATATCGCGCAGAGCAGTGATGCGGCCCAGGAATTTCACCTGTTTACCCTCTTCGAAATTTGCCTTGATTTCACCCGCGTTGGTGGTGATATCGAATCGGCCACCATAGGGATTGACCCCCAGGTCGCGAATCTTGCCCACCTTCTCGCGGCGCACGGCAATCAGTTCCTCCTCAGAGGAACCCGGAGCGGTAATTGCAGGTTCATTTTCTGACATAGCGCGGGCATTATACGCGCTTTTTGCTGAATTTCCAGCCTAAAAAGAAAAACTAACGAGAAAAAATCCGGTTTTCTCCGGGATTACGGCTCAGGGGGCATAGTCGATGCGCACGGGGATTTCCTCGACATTCAGCCCGGCGGCTGTGAGCGTGTCGAGAACCTCGATGAAGCGAGCCATGGATGAGCCCCCGGCGGCACTAAGTTGAATACGCGCTTGCGGGTTCTTCTGCAGAAGCTCCCGTACCGCCTGCACAAGTTGTTCTGCCGGAATCAGTCTTCCATTGAAGCCGATACTGCCGTCCTCTGCCAGCTCGAGCAGGATGCTGTTGCGGTCACCCTGAGAGCCGGCCAGATGGTGGGTTTGTGGTACATCGAGTTTCAGAACGCTCACCTGCCGCTTGAATTCGGTGTGCACAATGAAGAAGATGAGCAGAATGGTGAGGATGTCGAGCATGGGGACGATGGGAATCCCCTGTTGCCTGAATTGGCGTTCGTAGAGTTTCATGCGCGTCAGGCGTTGCGGTGGTTGGCAAGGATATCGGTAAAGCACTTGTTGATGCGGGCGGCGCGGCGCTCCAGCGCCCGCTCGAAGCAACTGAGCGCAATGGTACCCGGCACGGCAATGGCCAGGCCGAAGATGGTGGTGTAGAGCGCTTTGGAAATACCCAGGGCAATGCCGTCCTGTGCATCGGGCGCACCGAAGACACCGAAAATATCCACCAGACCCCATGCTGTGCCCAGAATGCCGAGCATGGGGGCAATGGTGGTGATGATGCTGATGGTGGACAGACCGGCGCGCTGGTGGTCGATGATGCAGCGCAGGCGGGCTTCCACCTGCTGCTCCAGGGCGGGGGAAGCCGGGTTTTCCTGGATGAATGCCAGTACGCCCACTAGCTCATCATACTTGAAGACTTCTTGCACGGCAGAGGCTGGGGTGTTGCCTGTACTCACTGATTCCAGCCTGGGCAGACATTTATGCCGCCGGGCATAGAGCAGATGGTAGAGAATTGCTGCCAGCATGATGATGGAACAGGCCAGCAGGGGCAGTCCGAAGGGGTGGCAGGCGGCAAAGAATTGGCGGATGGTTTCGTTCATGAGGTTTGTTATTGAGGTTGATTAGTCAAAGTTGAATTCGAAAATGAGTTCCATGAGCCTTCCGATGATGCCGGCCTGTACTTCTTCCGGCATGGGTGGCAGGGATGCCTGGCGTATGGATTTGAAGGTGAATGATTGCTGGCTGATGCTTGCACCGCTGCGGCTGATGAGGGCCATGCTGTCAATCTGCCCTTTGCGGGTGATACGCAGGCTGATGATGATTTTGCCGGGAATGATATCGCCCCGGTGGTCATCGCAGGCGCGATACCAGTAATAGGCGATGCGGCGGTAGACCTGTGCCTCATATTCGCCCCGGGGTGAGGCAACCACGTTGAGTGCGGCACCGCGCCCCAGAACAAAGCGGCCGTTGCTGCGGCTGCGGCGTTCGTGTGTGCGGAATCCGGGCTGGCGGGGTTGTGCCCATTCGGCAAGGCTGGGGTCGTATACAGGCTGCACTTGTCGTGGTTTCCGTGGTGCGGGGGCTTTGCCTGTGCCTCCGGGCAGGCCCCGGCGGGCGGCTTTCTGTTCAGCCCGGGCGCGGTGCGGTGTCTCTTCCTCCTGTTGAAGCCGGAGCTGCCCGTTCTGCTCGTCGCTCAAGGTAAGGGCTCTGGTGGCATCCAGACGGGCATCACGCAAGTCCTGTCCATCCGCTTGCGGAGAATCTGTGCCGTGCGGTGTCCCGTTTGCCGGTGGTTCCGGAGCTGTGGGGGCGGAAGTCGGTACGGGAGGCGTGGTGGGGGCGGGCTGCGGGGTGGATGCCTTGCCGTCGTGTGCGAGGTCTCCCTTCTGGCGTTCCTGGTCAAAGGTTACTGTTTCTTTCTTCTCCTCACCATTCATGGCGGGGCTGTTGGCGGATGATGCGCGGTGGCGGGCATCGGGGGCGCTGGCGGCGCGGGTGCTGCGCCTGCCTTCGTATTCCGGCTGGTCGGGGAGGGCCTGTGGAGTGTCTGCGCTGGTTTTGACCACCGGGCGTTGCTGGTCGGGTGGCTGCTTCTGCCCGTCCTGTTTCTCAGATGCTTTTTTCTGCTGCGTGGGTGTTGCTTTTTTATGGGCTGTGGCGCGTGCTATTTTTACTGGGCGGGCTTTGTGCGGAGTCTTGCTGCGTTTTATTCCTTCCTGCCGGGGCAGCAGCAGGAGGAGAAGCCCCAGCGTCAGATGCAGCAGCACAGATAGCACTATGCAGAATAGTACCCGGGAAACGCGCCTGTGCAGCAGATTCATCACGACTCTCCCAGTTTGCCACCAAACGCATCCCGGAACAAGTCTGCGGATTGTCTTACCTGTGATTGTTAGCTAACAGTGATACTATTCAGCCCGGAACGGGGGTATGATGGTTTCCATGAATCCGCTCATTGTTGATGCCGTCAATACGCAAATCAGGCTGGAGTTTGAATCCGCGTTCCTCTACCTTGCTTTTTCCGGAAACCTGCGCCAGTATGGGTTGCCGGGTATGGGGCATTGGATGCGCGAGCAGTACCGCGAGGAATGCGGCCATGCGCTCCGCTTCATCACCTACCTTGAAAACCGCCGGGCTCGTGTGGTGATTCCGATGGTAAGTGCACCGGTGTACAAGTGGGAAACTCCGCTGGACTTGTTTCGCCTTGCCCTGGAACATGAACGTCGTATAACGGCATCTATTCATGACTTGCTCACTCTCTGCCGCGAAGAGAGGGAATACGCTACGCAGTGCCTCCTCTTCGATTACGTCAAGGAGCAGGTGGAGGAAGAGTTGCAGGTGGAGGAGATTGTGGATGTCATGACCCTCTGCGGCATCCGCATAGATGAGCTGCTGAGTCTCGACCAGAAGCTTTCCGGGCGCTCTACAAAGGTGTGGGAATAGGTGGATTATTCGCTTACGGCAAAGGAAATATCCTGCAAGGTGCTGCGGTGCATCGCAAGTTCGCTGACCAGCGTGCGGAGGAGAAGGAGTGAGGCTGCGGCATCGTAGAGCGCATCGTGCCAGCGGCAGTGGCCCGTATCCTGCACAAGAGTATCGACTGCGGAGCTGATGCCCAGCAGGTCGCAGATGGTGGACAGGGCGTGGTCCGGCAGCTCCGGTGCGGCCTGGCGGGCAAGTGCCAGAGTGTCAACCCAGGGCCCGAATCCGTGGCCGGGAAAGCTTCGCAGAAAGCGTTTCTCCGTAGCGGGATTGTGGCCCAGCACCACCGCGTCCCGCAGTAGGTTGCGGATCTGTGGCCAGAGACTGGTATATACCGGTGCTCCTTGCAGCGTTTCGGTGGTTATGCCATGCACCCTGGCGGCACTCCAGCGTACGGGCCGGTTGCAGGCAATGTAGCTGGTGAAGAGCTGCGGGGTGGGAGAAAAGAGTTTTTCCACCCGTACAATACCTATCTGTACCGGGCAATCGGTTTCACCCGGTGCGGTGCCGGCGGATTCAAAGTCAATGGCCGCCCAGCACAAATCCTCCAGCGCAGTACTCAACACCATTAGCCCTTCTTCTTTTCCCAGCCGCGGGCGGCGTTCAATTCGGCGCAGAGCGCATCATAATCGCAGGTAAGGAACCGGCCCTCGCGGTAGAGCTCACGGCCGTCGACTACGGTGAGCTTGTTTTCGAGCCCTGTGGCGGCGTACACGATGTTGGATACAATGTTGTGTACGGGCTGCATGTTGGGAGTAGTGAGATCCAACGCGATGAAATCTGCCTTCATGCCGGGTTCCAGCGTGCCGATGAGGGGGTCATGCAAGGCATCGGAACCCCCGCGGGTTGCCATGTCGAGCGCCATTTGCGCGGGGCAGGCGGTGGAATCAAGCCGGGTGACTTTCTGCAGTAGGCTTGCCATGTACATCTCGCGCACCATGTTCTGGGCGTTGTTGCTGGCTGGGCCGTCTGTTCCCAGAGCCACGGGGATGCGGTAGCGCTGCATGGCACCGATGGGTGCGGCTCCGCTGGCCAGTTTCATGTTGCTGGACGGGTTGTGTACCACGGCGCAGCGGCTTTCGGAGAGCAGCTCCATGTCCTTTTCGTCGGCATGCACAACGTGGAAGAAGGTGGAATCCGGCTGGAGCAGCCCAAGGCTCTCACAGTAGGGAATGGGACGCATGCCGAAATTCTGCAGGCAGGTCTGTGTTTCTGTTTCGGTTTCAGCCAGGTGCATGCCGAAGAGCGAGCCTGTTTCATCTGCCAGGGCCCGGCATCTGGTAAGCAGGTCGGCATTGGTGGTATAGGGTGCATGGGGCAGAACCGCCTGGCGGATACGCGGATGCCCTTTCCATTCCTCTGCCTGGGCGCGCACCAGCTCGAAGTATGCCTCTGCATCGCGGCAGGTGAGTGAGGGAAAGAACTGGGTGACGCTTTCGCCCATGACGGCACGCATGCCCAGTTTGTCTGCCGCGCGGAACACGCTACGCTGGTGCATGTACATGTCGTAGAACGCTGTGGTGCCGGTGCGTATCATTTCTGCCAGCGAGAAAGTGGCCCCCAGTTCCACGAGTTCCGGGGTAAGGCGTGCTTCTGCCGGGAAAATGTCTTGCGTGAGCCAGTCCATGAGCGCCTTATCATCGGAATAGCCGCGCAGCAGGCTCATGGAAACATGCGTGTGAGCATTGATGAGACCGGGCATGATGACGGCCTTGCCCATATCGATACGGCGGTGGTCGGGGAAAAGGATTTCGAGCAGGTCGGCATGGCCTACGCTGAGAATCCGGCCATCTTCAACGGCCACGGCGCCTTGCTCGATGATGTCGCGGGCGTCGTTCTGCGTGACGATGTAATCGGCGGTGTAGAGGGAAATCATGGGGAAAGCGGGAGGATGTGTTACCAGAAAAGCCCGGCGCAGGTGCAGATGGCAAGCCCGTAGATGAAATTGCCGGCCGCCAGGGCAGATATGAGAGCCGGCCGCTGAACCAGCCAGCCGCTCCAGTCGCGGAACAGGTAGGGCCTGGCGACCCAGAACATGGAGATGGTCAGAACCGGATACCACCAGAGCGGAATGAGGACACGCGAGGCGGGGTCTTTCATGAAGGCGGCACTCATCGGCACAATGGCCAGCAAGAGCAGAAACATGCCCAGGGCCCGGGCAAAGAGCTGCTCTTTGGACATGCTGCTCATGATGAACCATACTACGGGGCAGAGGATGAGCAGTATGCCCCGGAAGTTTTCGAACTCAAAGAGGGGCATGCAGAGGGGATTCCATTCTGCCTTGAGCAGGAGCAGACCAACCCAGATGAAGTCTATGCCGAGCAGTACTGTGGCGGCGCTGCTTTTGGCATGGGCGCTGGCCAGCTGCTGCCGGAACTTCTGCGGACAGAGCAGTACGTAGAGGCTCAGCAGCATGAGGGTCATGCCCATGACGAAGCCTGTGGGTGCAAGGGGTAGTGATTCGTAGATATGCATGGGAGTGTGTGGGGAAAGAGGGGCTTATACATCCAGTTCGTCTTCATTGTCACCTGGCAGGGGAGAATGCTCCAGCCGGGCCTGGGTTACGCGCCGGCCATCGGTGCCGATGACGGTGATGAGATAGTCTCGCAGTCGGATTTGTTCATTGCATTCGGGCAGATGGCCCAGGCGGTCGGTAATATAGCCGCTGAGGGTGGAAATGCCATTGTCCTTTTCAATTTCGCCCAGCTCCGGCAGTTCTTCCTCGAGGTCGAACAGGGCAATGGAACCGCTGGCTATATACTGTCCCTGACCTACCTTGAAGAAGGTGCGGACGGCTTCCGTTTCGAATTCATCCTGAATGTCGTTTCCGACGATTTCCTCCAGCACGTCATCCAGGTAGACCAGGCCCTGCGCTTCGCCGTATTCATCTACCACCAGGGCAAAGTGGGTGTGCTCGCGGGAGAAGAAATCCAGCAGGGTGTCAAGCTTCATGGTTTCCGGCACAACCTTGAGTTCGCGGCGCTCGGCCATGATATCGCGTGAGCCGCTGTGCAGCATTTGCAGCACATCTTTCACATGTACCCAGCCTTTGGCGTGGTCCAGATGCCCGGAAACGAGTGCAAACCTGCTATGGCGGCTGGTGAGCACCTGTTCCAGCAGTTCATCGAAACTCTTGTTGATATCCAGTACTTCAACCCGGCTGCGGGGCACCAGGATGTCGCGCACGGAGCGGTCGTTGAGCTCCAGCGCGTTCATGGAGATTTCGGCTTCCGTCTCGGTTACTTCATTGCTGCGGCCACTGGCTTCCACAATGAGGGCGATTTCCTCTGCGCTGTGCGATTCATTCGGCTCGTAGTGCGGGTCTACGCCGAATACGCGGTGGGCGATGGTGTTGGCCGTGTTGTTGAAGAGGTGGATAATCCACTTCGTAGACTTGGCAAATCGGTGCATGGAGACTGCCGTGAGCAGGGCAATCTGCAGGGGTTTGCGGATGGCCAGACTCTTGGGGACAAGCTCACCCAGCACTACGTGGGCAAAGGTGAACAGGGCATAGGCCACGGTGTAGGCGATGACATGCACCACTGTGGGGCTCAGGTGCAGGTAGTAGCTCAGCGGGCTGCTGATGAGGCTGGCAATGAAGGGTTCACCCATGGCACCCAGCGCCAGAGAGGCAAAGGTGATGCCCACCTGGTTAGCTGAAAGGTAGGTGTCCAGATGGCGTACGATGTGCCGGGCTGTGCGGCGGCGTTGTGCCTGGGAACGGGTGTCACCGGCATCTTCCACCAGCTGGCTTTCGCGTACGCGCGCACAGGCAAATTCATTAGCTACGAAAAAGGCATTCAGGAACAGGAAGAAGCTGATGCCTACGACAAAGAGCACAATTTCCCCCACTCCGGGGTAACTCCATTCCAGCCGGGAAATCTCTTCAGGGGTAAGAAAGAATTGCATGAAATTCAGGTATTAAAGCTTTTCGTAGACACCTTCGTCGCGTTTCTGCATGACGGTGAAGCCTGCCTTCTTGGCATCACTGATGGAAAGCGGGGCTGTTATCTTAGGTACATTCACGTTGCCGATTTTCTTACGCACCGGGTTCTTGCAGTACATGCAGTGGGTAAGGGGGGCGCGGTCTGCCGGGCGCATGAGTTCAAATCCATTGCGGCACATGCGGCATGATTGGGCCGGGTCATCCGGGTTTTCGGAAATGTATTCGTATATCGGCATCAGAGAATGAAGCAACGCGGGCTAGTCCGTATAGGATAGCCCGCGCAGAAAAATTGTCAAGTCAATATCAGGACTTACCAGCTGGACTTGGTCACACCGGGAATCATGCCGGCGTTGGCAAGCTCGCGGAAAGCGATACGGGAAAGGTGGAAGCGGCGCAGGAAAGCGTGGCGACGACCAGTGAGCTCGCAGCGGTTCACGAGACGCACGGGAGAAGCGTTGCGCGGCAGCATCGTAAGACCGATGTAGTCGCCTTCAGCCTTCAGCTTGGCACGGAGGTCTGCATAACGAGCCGCGACAGCTGCCTTCTTCTTGTTTCTTTCAATCCAGCTTTTCTTTGCCATAACTTTGTGGGCGGGATATATACAGTATATCGGAGGATAAGTCAAGCGGAATTTGGTTCGAATTTCGAAAAAAATGATTTTTCAAGCATAATTGTCCGTTTTTTCTTTATTTATATGTATATATATGCTATATGGAGAGGCATGAGGCGTTTTGCTCTGTATGTAGTGTTAGGTGCGCTGCCGGGTATGGCAGCTGTACAGTTTGATTCTATTTTCGGCGATGGTATGGTGCTGCAGCGGAATCGAGAGATTGTGGTGCGCGGCACAACTGATTCCCCCAAGGAGGCTGTTACAGTAAGCTTTAATGGCCAGAGTGTCAAGGCGAAGTGTAAGGGGAAGACCTGGGAAGCTGTGCTGCAGCCTATGGAGGCTAATACAACAGGCCAGACCCTGGAGGCAAAACAGGCAAGCGGCAGCGCGGCGGTGCAGAATGTGGTGGTGGGTGAAGTGTGGCTGGCCAGCGGCCAGTCAAACATGCTCTGGCGCCTGAATCAGACTCCCGGTAATCCGCAGACGATTGCCGGGTCTGCCAATGAGAATTTCCGTTTCTATCACAGCGAACCCAAGGTGCATACGAATGGGGTTCAGTATGATAAAGCTCTTCTTGAGCGTGTGCAGGCGAAGCGCATGTATGAAGGTAAGTGGGCGGTGAGTGGCCCTGCTACCTCTTCCCGCATGAGTGCCGTGGGCTACTACTTTGGCCAGGCGCTGCAGAAAGAGCTGGGTGTGCCCGTTGGTGTGATTCATGCGTCTCTGGGTGGCTCGAACATGCTTGCCTGGATTCCCCGCGATGTGGTGAAGAAGGAGTACCCCGGCTGCCAGGGCGGTGATTGGGTGAACAGCAAGTATGCCAGTGCGTGGGTGCGCGGCCGTGCTCAGCAGAATGTGGGCGCTGGTGGTGATTTCAGCCTGCATCCCTATGCGCCTTCCTATCTGTACGAGACAGGTATTGAGGCATGGGAAGGGTTCCCCATGGCGGGTGTCATCTGGTATCAGGGTGAATCCGATGCCGAGATTCTGGATAACGAGCAGAATAAGAAGCTGCTCAAGGATCTTATCTCTTCCTGGCGCGATAAGCTTGGTAATGAAGACATGGCTTTCCTGCAGGTGCAGCTGCCCCGTATCAATGATAAGAGCAAGCTGCGTGCCTACTGGCCGGAGTTTCGTCAGGTGCAGGCCGAGGTGGCAGAAGAGATGGAGAATGTCGGCTGCGTTGTGACGATGGATCTTGGCTCTACCAACAGCGATGTGCATCCTCCCCGCAAGGTGGAAGTGGGCGAGCGCCTGGCTGCTACGGCACTGAGCATGGTCTATGGCAAGGAAGTTGCTGCCAGCGGCCCGGTTATCAAGGGTTTCAAGGTAAAGGGTGGCAAGGTGCAGCTGAGCCTGGAGAATGCCGAGGGCCTCAAGACGAGCGATGGCGCGGCTCCTGTCGGGTTTGAACTGGCTGGTGCAGATAAGGTCTTTGCTCCTGCTACGGCAGAAATCAAGGGGAACAGCATTGTTCTGACGGCTGCGGGGGTCAAGGCTCCCAGGCTGATGCGTTACGGCTGGGCTGTGTTCATGGAACCAAATCTGGTGAACGAGGCTGGCCTGCCTACGGCTCCTTATCCTGCTTCCGACGGCAAGATTGCCAAGAAGAAGAAGGATAAGAAGGGCGACAAGAAAAAGGACAAGAAGAAGCGCAAATAAGGCTCAGTCCTGAACGTTGATTTACGATAGAAAACCGGGCATTGGAACAATTCTCCAATGCCCGGTTGTTTACTGGATTGAGAACAGGTTGAGGCATTATACCCAGCCGAGGCCGACGGCCTGGCGCACGCGGGTGAGCACCTTTGCGGCTTCCTCGCGGGCGCGGGTTGCACCGGTGTTGAGTACGTCATCCACATATTCGGGATGGGTGAGAATCCATTCGCGTTTCTCACGGGCGGCGCGGAAGTATTCCCAGTAGGCTTCGAAAAGGTCTTTCTTGAACTGGCCATAACCGATGCCTCCTGCGTGGTGGGCATCGACCATGGCCTGGTATTGCTCCGGTGTGGCAAAAAGCTTGTAGAGCGCCAGGATGATAGAGTTTTCTGTGGGCTTCAGGGCTTCCAGCGGGGTGGCATCCGTCACTACCTTCTTGTTGATGAGTTTGCGGAGGGGTTTTTCCTCACCGAAGATGGGCAGGGTGTTGCCGTAGCTCTTGCTCATTTTCTGACCATCCAGGCCGGGAACCACAGCGGTGGCCTCGCTGATGATGGCTTCGGGCATCTTGAGTAGGCCTTCGCCGAAAGTATCATTAATTTTACCTGCGAGGTCGCGGGTTACTTCCAGATGCTGCTTCTGGTCCTTGCCCACGGGTACGGCATCGGAATCATACAGCAGAATGTCTGCGGCCATGAGGGCAGGGTAGGCAAAGAGTGCATGGCTGGCGGCAAAGCCCTTGGCCACCTTGTCCTTGTAGGAATGGCAGCGCTCCAGCAGACCCATGGGGCACAGGGTGGAGAGAATCCAGGCTAGTTCGTTTACCTCAGGTACGGCAGACTGGGCAAAGAATACGGCTTTCTCCGGGTCGAGCCCGCATGCCAGGAAGTCCACGGCCAGCCCACGGGTGTTATCGCGCAGTTTTTCGGCGCTTTCCATGGTGGTCATGGCGTGGTAGTTGGCAATGAAGTAGAAGGCCTCGCCTTTTTCCTGAAGTCGTACGGCAGGTTCAATGGCACCGAAGTAATTGCCGATGTGAAGCTGGCCGCTGGGCTGTAATCCTGTGAGGAATCTCATATTGATGTGTCGTTTTTGAAATTATGGTCGGGGGTCATCCTGGGTGAGCAGGGCGCGCAGGTAACGCTGCAGACTGTCGGCAGTGTAAGCTCCTTCGATGCTTCTCAGTTTGATGCCCTCGGTATAGAAGATGGTGGTGGGTATCTTGGTCAGATTATAATCCTCTGCCAGAGCCGGATAGGCATCAGCATTAATTTCCACTACCTGAATACCGCCTTTTTCTTTTTCGGCAAGTTCCTGGAGAGCTTTTCTCATGGCGCTACTGTGGCGGCACCACGGGGCGGTGAAGCAGAGCAGCAGGGTGCGCCCGGAGACTTCGGTCACCTGCCGCATGTCCTGGCCTTCGTATTCGCTGTACAGCTTGAAACGGGGTTGACCATGCAGGTTCGTGGGAATCTGGCGGTCGGTGCGGATGAGGGCCTGCAGCGAATCCCGCTGCGGGTTGGGAGCGGGTTTGGTGGGGGTGGTGAAGGTGGCGGCGCGGTCGCGCTTCTCCTGGTCTGATTCCCCACAGCTCACGCAGAGCAGGGGAATCAGCAGTAATACAGCCAGGTGGAAGACGCGGTTCACGCGGGCTATCTTGCCACTTTTTCCAGCGTGTGTCAAGTGAATGCAAGTCTTTGCGCTTGTCATCGGCAGTTGCTGTGTTATAATGTCGCGCATGAAGTACACGGAGAAACTTGCTGCCCGTATTGCCGCCACGCGTTCTGCTCTTTGCGTGGGGCTGGATCCTCGTCCTCAGAGTGAGAATATGACTGAGCTGGCCGACTGGCTGCGTAAGGTGGTGGAGGAAACCGCCCCCTATGCCGCTGCCTATAAGCCCAATATCGCCTATTTTGAGGCGATGGGGTTGCCGGGGCTTAAGATGCTGGAGGAACTGCTGCCGGATATGCCCAAGGATATCCCCGTGATTCTGGATGCCAAGCGTGGAGATATCGGCGAAACGCAGAAGTACTACGCCCAGGCATACTTCGACCGCATGGATGTGGATGCCGTAACGCTCAACCCCTTCATGGGCTACGATATTCTGGAGCCTTTTCTTGACCGCCCCGGCAAGGCTGTGTATCTGCTGGCAGTGACGACAAACCCCGGTTCCGTGGATGTGGAGCAGCAGGTGCTGGCTAATGGCCGCAAGGTGTACCAGCTGGTGGGGGACATGGTGACCCGTTCTATTGCTGAAAACAGTGCCACGGAAGTGGGTATGGTGGTGGGGCTGACTAATGCCAACAGCCAGATTCTGACCGACCTGCCGGATGCTCCTCTGCTGGTGCCGGGTCTGGGTGCCCAGGGGGGCGATTTGTCTGCCCTGACCGGTGGTACGCGTGTGGCACCTCCCACAATCAATGTCTCCCGCGGTATTCTGTATAAGGACCCCGAGCTGAGTTTTGCTGAGAAGGCAGAGAAGTGGGCCAAGCTCATCAGAGAGGCTCTCGCTCTCTGATGAATGTACAAAGGACAAGGTACGAAGTACAATTGAAAGTCAGCTGCGGCTGCGCCGCAGGGAATTTTACAATCGTCAATCGTCAATCGTCAATTGTCAATAGTCAATAGTCAATAACCCAACTGCATGCATCAATATTTGTCGTTACTTGAGGATGTGCTCACCAACGGGGTGGGCAGGGAAGACCGTACCGGTACGGGGACAATCGGTGTGTTCGGACGGCAGATTCGCTGCGATTTGCGCGAGGGCTTCCCGTGCCTTACTACCAAGAAGCTGCATCTGCGCTCGATTATCTATGAATTGCTCTGGTTCCTGAAGGGTAGCACAAATGTGCGCTGGCTGCAGGAACGCGGGGTGAGCATCTGGGATGAATGGGCTGATGAGAATGGCGACCTGGGCCCGGTGTACGGCAGCCAGTGGCGCGCCTGGCCGGATGGCAAGGGCGGCAGTATTGACCAGATTGCGAAGCTGATTGACGGGCTGAAGAACAACCCTTGGAGCCGCCGCCACCTGGTGAGCGCCTGGAATGTGGCTGAGGTGGATGGTATGGCTCTGCCGCCTTGTCACTGTCTGTTCCAGTTCTGCGTGATTCCGGCGCAGAAGGAGGGCGGGAAACATGGCCTGAGTCTTCAGCTCTACCAGCGTAGCTGTGATTTGTTCCTTGGCGTGCCTTTCAATATTGCCAGCTATGCGCTGCTGCTCATGATGGTGGCTCAGGTCTGTGGTTATGAGGCGCGCGAGTTTGTGCATACTTACGGGGATTTGCACCTGTATAAGAACCACCTTGACCAGGCCCGCCTGCAGCTGACCCGCGAGCCTCGTAAACTGCCCACCATGCGTATCAATCCGGAGGTGACGGAGATTGATGGCTTTGATTTCTCCGACTTCACGCTGGAGGAATATGACCCGCATCCGCACATTAAAGCTGCTGTTTCTGTATGAGCCTTATCTATACAGGAGTGGTGGCTATGGATGCCGCCCGCGGCATTGGACTGAATAACGGCATTCCCTGGCGGCTGAAAGAGGATATGCAGCTCTTCAAGCGCATTACTATGGGACATCCTATTCTCATGGGTCGCAAAACATGGGAGAGCCTGGGTCGCCCGTTGCCCGGCCGGCAGAATATAGTGCTCACCCGTAATGCGGACTATGTGGCTGAGGGTGCGGTAGTGATTACGGATATTGCCCAGCTGGAGCAAATCGAGCTGCAAGACCCGGAAATCATGGTGATTGGGGGGGCTCAGCTCTATGCGAAGATGTTGCCGCAGATGCAGCGCCTGCATGTTTCTGAGGTGGAGGGTACGCATGAGGTGGATACCTGGTTCCCGGAATTTACGCAGTATTTCTCTACTCGTACGCCGCAGGAATCTTTTTCCGGGTTCTCTCATGTGTTGTATGAAAAGTGATTCCCGGCGAACGATGCTGAAGAGAGTGCATACGCGAGGGTGGATGCTGGTGTCGGCTGTGGCTGGTCTGGTGCTGCTTGCTTTTGCTTACTTTGATGATTCTTCTGCAGCCGGAAAGGTGGAGAAACCTGCTATACCACCCGTGGCAACAGCGGAATGTGTTGCAGAGGATTCCTGCTCTGCGGTGTCTCTCAGGCTGCAGGTCGGGCATAGTCGTATGACTGTGCTCGAGGCTAACGCTACCACCGGTTATATCTGGCAGTTGGAATCTGCTCTGCCGGCCGGAAGCCCGGTGCAAGCTGAGCTCTCTATGGTCAGTGGTTGTGAAGAAGGCTGTTGCGGTCTGCCGACTCCGACTACGGTCACGATAACGGGCGTGAAACCCGGCAAGGTAAGGTTGCGCCTTGTTTATGTGCGGCCTTGGGAGAAAGACAGAACTCCGGCTCGAGAGGAAGAGTTCTGCATCGAGGTGCTGCCTGCTCAGCCCTGATTCCATGCTCTTGCCTGTGGTGCATCGGGCTGGTACTGAGGCCGAAAAATGGTCAGCCAGACCAAGAAATTGGAATAATTCTAAATTATGTCGTATAATGGGCTTGCTTTTCCCTGCCGAATCTGTATAGTGAAGACTCCTTAACAACAATAGATACGTCTAGTATGAGCGACAAAGTATTATTCTTCGACACCACGCTTCGCGATGGTGAGCAGTGCCCGGGAGCTTCGATGAATCTCCGGCAGAAGCTGGAGGTAGCGCGTCAGCTCGAGAAACTAGGCGTAGACATCATCGAAGCAGGGTTTCCCTGTATTTCCGATGGCGATTTTGAGGCCGTATTCACCATTGCTAATACGGTGAAGAAGTGTCGCATTGCTGGCCTGGCCCGCTGCGTGGAGAATGACATCCGCCGCGCAGCCGCCGCCGTGGCTCCCGCAGGAGAACGTGGGCGTATTCATACCTTCCTGGCCACTAGTCCATTGCATCGCGAGTTCAAGCTCAAGAAGAGCAAAGAGGAAATCATCGAAATGGCCGTTGCTGGTGTGAAGCTGGCAAAGAGTCTGGTGAATGATGTGGAATTCTCCGCCGAGGATGCCAGCCGTACCGAACATGACTACCTGGCGCAGGTGGTTGAAGCTGTTATCGATGCAGGTGCCACCACCGTAAACCTGCCGGATACAGTGGGCTTCACCACCCCGCAGGAATACATTGCCATGATTGACTACGTGGTCAAGCATGTGAAGAATATCGACAAAGCGGTTATTTCCGTGCATTGCCACAACGACATTGGCCTTGCCGTGGCTAATTCCCTGGCAGCTGTGACCGCCGGCGCCCGCCAGGTGGAAGGCACCATCAATGGTATTGGTGAGCGTGCTGGTAATGCCGCCATTGAGGAAGTGGCCATGGCTCTTTCCACCCGTCCGGAGGCCTTCGGCTTTACTGCTGGTGAGAAACCACACAACCTGGAAACTCGTGAGATTGTGAAGACCAGTCGCGTGGTGGCCAGTATGAGCGGGCTTTCCGTACAGCGCTCCAAGGCGATTGTGGGTGAAAACGCCTTTGCCCACAGCTCCGGCATTCACCAGCACGGTATTCTTGCCAAGCGTGAGACTTATGAAGTCATCGACCCCGCCGAAGTGGGCTGGGGAGAGACGGAGCTTCCCCTTACCAAGCACTCTGGCCGCGCTGCGGTGAAAGCCCGTCTTGAGAAACTGGGGTACAATCTTTCCGACAGCGAAATCTCTCATGTCTTTGAGCGCTTCAAGAAAGTGGGCGACAGCAAGAAGTTCGTGTACGACGACGACCTGGCTTCCCTTGTGAACGATTCTCTTGATACCTGTGACGGAACCTGGAAGATGGTGGATATCCAGTTTGTGGCAGGTTCTGCAGCCCGCCCGACGGCCACTGTTCAGCTGGAGAAGGATGGCAAGCTCTACATGGACTGCGCCATCGGTAACGGCCCGGTGAATGCCTGCTTCAAGGCTATTGACCGCATTACGAAGAGCAAGGGTTCGCTGGTGGATTACAACGTGCGCTCTACTTCCATTGGTCAGGATGCCCTGGGTGAAGTAACGGTGAAGGTGCAGTTTGGAGCCTGCGACTGCAAGCCGGTTTCCGGCAAGGGTGCTGCAACCGACGTGATTGAGGCTTCTGCCCGTGCTTACCTGAATGCCGTGAACCGCAACATTTCACTAGAGGCGCTGGCTGCTGCTACCCAGGCATAAGCCTATGAGTGCAGATTTATCCATTCGTATTATCGTCGGCCTGGGCAACCCAGGCCGCGATTATGCTGAGACCCGCCATAATGTGGGCTTCATGGTACTGGATCGCCTGGCGCGCCGTTTCGGTGCGGAGTGGAAGCTCGACAAAGCCCGCAAGGGCGAGCTGGCAGCAGGCCCCGGCGTGGTGCTTATCAAACCGCAGACCTTCATGAACTGCAGCGGTGAGTGCGTGGGACCCATCATGCGCTACTATAAGTTTGAGCCGGAGCAAGTACTGGTTATTTACGATGATATTTCTTTCCCGGTGGGCTCCATGCGTCTGCGTGCCAGCGGTTCTGCCGGCGGGCATAATGGCATGAAGTCGCTCATAGCCCACTTGGGTGGCGAGAAGTTTCCGCGCGTCCGCGTAGGTATCGGTGCGCCGGGGCAGAAGGAAATGGTGGGGCATGTACTGGGAAAGTTTGCGCCGGATGAACGCCCGCTGCTGGAAGAGTGTCTCGCCAAGGCCGAGGAGGCCACGGTGATGATGATTCGGGAAGGCTTCCAGGCTGCCGCCAACAAGTTCAATGTGAAGAAGGAAAAGAAGCCCCGCTGCAAGCCTGAACCTGCCACGGATACCCCGGAGGCTGCCCCTGTCGAAAATACTGCGTCTGCGCCTGAAGTTACTGCTTGACGCGGGGCTGTGAATCATGTATTCTCTAACGCGATTACACCCCTTACACATTATGCCGACAGACAAACCGATTCATACTATCTCCGTTCTCGTGGAAAACAAGTTTGGTGTGCTTTCCCGCGTGGCAGGTCTGTTCTCTGGTCGCGGCTATAACATCCACTCCCTTAACGTTGCTCCTTGCGAGAACCCCAAGTTCTCCCGTATGACCATCGACGTGAAGGAGGATAATGAGAAGCTCGACCAGGTTATCAAGCAGCTCAGCAAGCTGGTGAATGTGGTGGAGGTGCTTGATTTCCGTAACGAACCCACATTCTATCGCGAGATTGTGCTGGTGCGTGTGCGTTTCGGAGAACATAAGACGGAAATTCTGCAGCTGTGCGATATGTTCCGTGCTCAGGTTATCGATGCTACCCGCGAGATGCTTACCATCGAGATTTCCGGTGGTGAATTCCGCCTGAACCGCTTCCTGGATCTGCTGAGTGATTACGATGTGGATATGGTGACCCGCTCCGGCAAGATTGCCGTGGTGAAACCCCGCGCCTGATTTTTCATTATCTTACTAACCCAGACCACCGGCAAGGCTCGATTCTTTGCCGGTGGTCTTTTATCTGAAAACTGAATATGGCAATTGAATCCTTTGGCGGGCATACCCCGCAGTTGAATGAACCTTCCTTTGTGGCTGTCAGCGCAGATCTCATTGGCCGTGTCACGCTGCATCCTGGCAGTAATGTGTGGTATAACACTACCATCCGCGGCGATGTGTCGCCTATTGAAATTGGTGAGTACAGTAATGTGCAGGATAACTGCTGCATTCATGTTGATTATGACCTGGGCTGCAAGCTGGGTAAATACGTAACGGTAGGGCATAGCGTCACTCTGCATGCCTGCATGGTGGAGGATGCCTGCCTCATTGGTATGGGGGCCGTGGTTCTGGATGGTGCCGTAGTGGGGCATGGCTCAATTGTGGGCGCGCACGCTTTAGTGACTAAGGGAACCATCATTCCACCGCATAGTCTGGTGCTGGGGTCTCCGGCTAAGGTGGTCAGACAACTGCCGCCGGAAACGGAGCAGGCCAATATGGACCATGCGCTTGATTATGTGCGCCTGGCCCGGGAATATGCAGCTCGTTGAGGTGCTGAAATTTCCGGAATTCTTGTCTGTTCATGCTTGCTGGTATGGTGGCATGGAAGGAAAAATGAGCTTGACCTCGCGCGGAATAATAGGTAGACTATAGCCGATTCCTTCCTTTGAAAAAATGAAGAAAAACCTGGATTTTTGACAGGAACGGAAGAAAAATCGCGTATTTAAGTATACATATGAAACTGAATCGAGTATTGACGCTGGCGTTCCTCGCCCTCTTCGCTGTGAGTGGGCTGCAGGCACAGTCTCTGTCTCCGGACACCAAGACGCGTTGGGACAAGGGTACCCTTGTGGTAGAGTCTCCCGTGCGTCCGGAGGGGCAGAAGCACGTAGTGGGCCTGACGGCTCCCAAGATGAAGACTGTTCGCGTGGCATTCGTGGGCCTTGGTATGCGTGGCCCGGGTGCTGTTTCCCGTTTTACCTATATTCCCGGTGTAGAGATTGTTGCTCTTTGCGATTATGAAGCCGAGCGCGCTGAGAAGTGCCAGAAGGCTCTCCGCAAGGCCGGCCTTGCCCCTGCTGCGATTTATTCCGGTGCCAAGGGCTATGAGGAGCTCTGCAAGCGCGATGATATCGACCTCGTATATGTCGCCACGGACTGGGATCACCATTTCCCCGTGGCTAAGTGCGCTCTGGAGAATGGAAAGCACACCGCTATCGAGGTGCCCAGCGCCATGAACCTTCAGCAGTGCTGGGAGCTCATCAATCTTTCTGAGAAGACCCGCAAGCATTGCATGATCCTGGAGAATTGCTGCTATGACTGGTTTGAGCTCGATGCTCTCAACATGGCTCAGAAGGGTATTCTGGGTGAGGTTCTCTATGCCAAGGGTGCCTATATTCACAACCTTGACCCGTTCTGGGATTCCTACTGGAGCAATCCTGCCAATGACCCCGACAAGCTTGGTTGGCGCATGAAGTACAATATGGAGAATCGTGGTGATGTGTATGCCACCCATGGTCTTGGCCCCGTGGCTCAGGTGATGGATATTCACCGCGGTGACCGATTCACGACTCTTGTGGCCATGGATACCAAGTCCGTACACGGCCGTGAGCTGGTGGAGAAGAAGACCGGCAAGCCCTGCCCGGAATTCCGCAATGGCGATCACACCACCACGCTGATGCGTACGGCCAATGGCAAGGTTGTGGAGATTCAGCACAATGTCATGAATCCCCAGCCCTACAACCGCCTGTTCCAGCTTAATGGCACCCGCGGTTTCGCCAATAAGTACCCCGTTGAGGGCTTTACTCTTGAGAGCTCCCACATGGCTGGTACGGATGGTGCCCCTGATCTGGAGGACCTGGACTCCCACGGCTTCATGAGCGAGGAGAATATGAAGAAGCTGCGCGAGACTTATCGCCACCCCATCATCAAGAAGTATGGTGAGATGGCTGAGAAGGTCGGTGGTCACGGCGGTATGGACTTCTTCATGGATGTCCGTATGGTATACTGCCTGCAGAACGGCCTGCCTCTTGATATGGACGTGTACGATATGGCTGAATGGTGCTGCCTGGCTGAGCTGGGGTCCCTTTCCATGGATAACAACAACTGCTCCGTCGCTTTCCCGGACTTTACCCGTGGCCATTGGAACGATGTGAAGGGCTACAAGCATGCCTGGGCTACTCCTGAGCAGGAAGCTGCTACCGAGGCTGCTGCTGAGGCATACACCGCTGCTCAGAAGACGGCCGTGGAGAAGCTCAACCTCTGGGCTCTGTATGATGCGGCCAAGGAGGGTGATGCTGCTGCCGTGAAGGCATACGAGGCTGCTGCTGCTCAGCTTGATGCTGAGGTCGCAATCGCTGAAAAGGCCGCTGCTGCTGCCAAGGCTGCTGCCGAAAAGGCCTATGCTGAGACCTACTCTGCTGTAGAATCCGCTCAGAAGTAAAGACTCGTCAGATTCTCATATTATTTTTATCGGGACACGTTCGTTGTAAGGACGTGTCCCGATAATTTTTTAAATTCTTTCTCCTCAATTACCAGGGTGGAGGTAAGGTGTAAGTAGGCGTAGCAGCCGGCGAAAGGATGGCGGGTAGGCGTTGCTGCCGCTGAAACTCAGGGGCGGCAGAGGCTCGCTGCGGTGCAGGGTAAGCTGCCAATGTGTGCCATCCATGATATGCGGTTCTGTGTACTTCTGTTCCCATTCGAATATGCCGTAATGCCTGAATAAACGGCGAATGAGCCGTTTGAAGCGGGTCGGGGTATGGTGTATCGGCCTTCGTTTATGTGGAGGAATATCTATTGCGCTGTCAGTCTGGAGTTCAATGCCATCCGGGGTAAGGTTCAGATGGTAGGAATTTCCCCAGTAGCCGCCTATGCTGAATTCAAGGCGGATAATGCTGTCTGCGGTTTCCTGTATATTCATAGGTGGAGTTTTTTCAGTAAGAATAATGAAAGGGAGGAATGAAGTCAAGTTTCTCGTTTTATCTGGTAGCAGAAATAATTTTCTGCTCTAACTCACACGAAAATGCAGCACTTAGGTGGCGGGATGAAAAATCATGCACAAAAAATCTCAAAAATACGCTTGACGTGAAATGAGGTTTCTGATAAACTCCGCCCACGCCCTGCTACAGGGCAGCCCGAAAGGGGAAGCACGAGGGTGCTCACCACGCCGGGCGAGGCAATTTTCCAAGTATGACTTTCCGAGGCGCCGGGGGCGGCAGAAATGCAGCTCACTGGCTTTAACAACCTGCCAGGCGGGGCGCCGGAGAGGATAAAGAGAGGGAAGGAAAAGGTCGTGACGCGTGCCGTG
>CAJGDB010000023.1 GCA_904502165.1 uncultured Akkermansia sp. | reverse complement strand
CTGCACAGAAAATAATGAGTTTTCTATTTTTCATGGCATGGAGATACAGCAGTATTTTCCTTATAGCACAATTCTGAAAAGGGTCAAGAAAAAAGCACTCGTGAATCCGCCTGTTTCCCCCGGAACGAACGCCCCGGCCAACTCAGCAAATGAAATCTGTTGCCTTTTGGCAGAAATGGTGTATACTTGCCGCGCCATGCTGACCATCAAGAAACTGACTAAAGCCCATGCCGGACGCACGCTCTTCTTTGAAACCGAGCTTGTCGTCAACTGGGGTGAACGCATTGCCCTGGTAGGCCCTAACGGGGCTGGCAAGTCCACACTCTTCCGCATGATTCGCGGAGATGACACGCCGGATGAAGGTCAGATTGTCATGGACGATTATGCTGTGGTGGGCTACCTGCAGCAGGAAGCCGGCGATCCCACCGACCGCACCGTGCTGGAAATCGCCATGAGTACCACCCCGGAAATGGGCGATGCCATCCGCACGCTGCGCGAATGCGAAGCCAGGGGCGATAACTCCAGCGATGAGTATGCCGCCGCCATGGACACCTTCATTTCCCACGACGGCTACCAGATTGAGCCCAAGGCGAAGAAGATTCTGAAGGGGCTTGCCTTCAAGGATGAGGATTTCCACCGCCCTGCCCGCGAGATGAGCGGCGGTTGGGTGATGCGAGCACACATGGCGCAGCTGCTCACAGCCGAGCCGGATCTGCTCATGCTTGACGAGCCCACCAACCACCTGGATTTGATGAGTCTGCTGTGGTTCCAGCGCTACCTCATGAACTACCCAGGAGCTATTTTCATGATTTCGCACGACCGCGATTTCATGGATTCGCTCGTGGAAACCGTGTACGATATCGAAAACGGCGAGCTGGTGCGCTACACCGGCAACTACACCCGCTTCCTGGAGCTCAAGGAACAGCGCTATGAGCTTGTGCTGGCCGCCTGGCGCAACCAGCAGCGCGAAATCGCCCACATCGAATCCTTCATTGAGCGTTTCCGCTCGGTGGCATCCAAGGCATCGCAGGTGCAGAGCCGCATCAAGCAGCTGGAAAAGATGCGCCGCATCGAGAAACCCCGCCAGAGCCGCCGCGTGTTCAAATTCATCTTCCCGCAGCCCCCGCGCAGCATGCAGAAAGTGCTGGAGCTGGAAAAAGTGGGCCAGAGCTACGGAGAGAAGCGCATTTACAAGAATCTCGACCTGCTCATCGAGCGCGGCGACCGCATTGTGCTCGTAGGGCCGAATGGTGCAGGCAAATCCACCCTGCTCAAGATTCTGGCCGGCGTCATCCCCATCGACGAAGGGCAGCGCGTGCTCGGCACCACTACCCGCATCGGCTATTTCTCGCAGATGCGCTCGGAAAACCTCACACCCAACTTCACCGTGCTCGAGGAAATCATGAAAGCCGACCCCGAACTGCGCGAGGAAGAAGCCCGCGCCGTGCTCGGTTCCTTCATGTTCCGCAAGCTGGACTGCGAAAAGCGAGTCGAGGTACTTTCCGGTGGTGAGAAATCACGCCTCAGTCTGGTGAAATTCCTGGTGAACCCGCCGAACCTCCTGCTCATGGACGAGCCCACCACCCACCTCGATTTGATGAGTGTGGAGGCACTTTCCCAGGCACTCAAGCGTTACGAGGGTACGCTGGTATTCATTTCGCACGATGTACACTTCATCCGCTCCCTGGCAGAAAAGACGCTGCATATCGCCCACGGCACTGTCACCCCCTATGCCGGCGGATATGATTACTATCTGGAGAAATCCGGGCTGATGGATAACCCGGATGCCATGAACCAGTAAGTCCGCCGCGAGCGGGTATCATCCTCCCGTTGAACAGGCGGGACTCTTACCTGAAATCAAATAGTCAATATCGTAATAAGAGCCCGTATCAGGTAATAAGCGGGCACGCCGATTGCCACCAGTACCAGAAAGATCTGCAACACCTTCTTACGCGACCAGCGCCCCTTCCCTTTCTTCAATTCCTTGAGCACGTGCAACAGGGACGGGAAATATAACAGCATCAGGGTGAACAAAACAGCCAGTATCAGGCCCACGTACACCAAGCCCGATATTTTTCCCGGCGTGACAATATCATAGGTCAGCACACCGAAAAACACCAGGAGCACGAGGAATTTCAGCACAAGCAGTGCATAAATCACCGGGTGCTGCCGTATCTGGATTTTATGATACTTATCCACGTAGACCATACCATCCTCTCCCGGCAGAATATGCTTGTGAAAAAACAGACCAGCCAAAAACACCATGAGTAAGATAAAGAATACCTCTGACATGGCCTCATTATAGCTAGTGTACCCGAACCTGCAAGCTAAAACGGGCCTGGTGATTGTACACCAGGCCCGTTGGTTATTCAGAGCAATCCTGCAGCAGCGGCAGCGCCGATGATGGCGCCGGCAATGAGCTTGGCCCAGGATTCCTTGATTCCCCAACCAGTCAGCAGACTGGTCAGCCAGTTGTGTTGTTCCTTATTCGTATTCATAGGGAAATTTCACATGCGCGCGCGGCGGGGAGTGAGCCGCAGCTGCACCGGGTAGACCATGCCGTGACTGAGAGCCTCGGCAAACATGCGGGCGGCATCTGCCGAGTGCGAGGAAGCATCGTGCACCGGAGTTTCGCGATACGTGCCGGAAGCTCCGGCGGGGGCGGTACGATACATTTCCAGACAGCTGAGACCGGAGGGCTCTTTTTCCCCGCGCGGGTTGACTCTCTGCTGCAGGGTATCGCGGTGGAACCAGCTGTGCGCCAGGATACCGCGCAGCGAATTGATGCCGCGCCAGATATCCGGCGTGCGGGGCACCACGCGCACCGCGCAGATTCCCTCGCGCGCCAGGCTTTCCACGTAGGACTGGCCGTGGGGGTCGCGGTGGGCGGCATCGTGCGGCAGAAAATGCGCGGCAATATGGCCATAGCTTATCTCCCACTCGCGGATTTTGCCGGCAAAATGTTCCAGCGGCAGCTGGTTGGCTGAATAATGGTTCAGCCAGTACACATTGCCACCGTAATTCTGCACCAGCCAGATGGAAGTGTGGTCGCTGAGGCCTAAATCCCACGCGGTGTAGAGCGGCTCCTGCGGGTTGTAGTCAAACGGGCAGCCAATGCGACCATTCTCGCGCAGGCGGGCAATCTGAGCGCCGTAAATAGCACCATCGTTGCCGGTGGCAAACGCTTCATCCGGCGTGGAGGGGTATTCCTGCCGCATGGCGGCGCCCATGGTGCGTTCCATGCGGGCATACCAGAGCTTCTGCGCGTGGGTAAGCTGCACCCCGCACTCGCGCTCCAGCTTCTCGAAATAGGCAGCCTGGGCATCGGACCATCCGGCGCGGCCGGGCAGCACATAGTCTGGGTTATCGAACCAGCTCATGAAGAAGAAGCGGAAATCAAGCGGCGAAAGTTCCTCTTTGGCGGCATTTTCCATAGCCTGCGAGGTCATTTCGTAATTCACGCCGTAGCGGCCGCCTTCGTGCGTGCTTTCAAGAATAATGGTTCCCTCTGCCGGCACAGTGTTGATGGCACCACTGCGGATTTCCCTTGCCCGCCAGGGAGCATGCACCGAGACATGAGCCAGCTCACTCACATGCAGGAGTTGCAGCGTACCGCCGCGCAAGGTGGTACCCAGGCGGATATCGCTTCCATTGGCAAAGGCCAGCCGTCCCCGGGCATCAGCCGCAGGGTGCCAGCCTCCTTTCCTGGAGAGGCCAGTTTGTTGTTTCAGCAGGTACCCCACACAAGCCAGAGCCTGATCCTCTGCGCTGGCCTGGGGCGGCAGGTAGTCCAGGTGCTCCCAGGCAAAGCGGATTTTCTCCAGCTTCTGCTCCGCATCCGGCAGCGTCTTATCAATGATGCCGGCGTGAAAATTGGGAGTGAACAGGCAATGGTCGAGCATGAGCATGGCCACATACGTGGAAATGCCCAGCTGGCGCGCCTTGAGTACCACATTTCTGTGCCACAACTGGCGGTGCAGGCGCAACTGGGCCGCATTGGGGGCGAATCGCTGCATACGGCCTGCCTTGTTTTCTATCCAATACAAATTGTTCAGGCGCCAGAGCGGGTCTGCCAGGCGCTCCCGGAATTCAACATCTATATTATTCAGAAACATGGGGGGGCAAATTTATCTCTGCATCAGGTTTGATAATCATCAATTCCTCCGGCGAATACCGCTCCGGTTGCGGGGAAACAATCCGGTCCAGCGTTTTCTTGATCAGCCCTGTATCCCATGGATTCCCGCGCAGCTGCTCGCAGAAATCCACCAGATTCTGCACATGAGTCTCGCGTTCCACGCCAAACTCAGCCAGCAGCAGACGGCGAGCCAGCTCAACCGTGACGGCCTCGCCCCGTGTCAGCTCTCTTGCTTCCCGGGTGGACAGGTAGTAGGGGAGCCGCGAATCCTGGAACAACTGCATAATCAACTCTTCGTTACTGACTCGCATTTCATCACCTACTGCCCATGTATCCGGCGAAACAGTGCGTTCCTTCAGCAGGTTTGAGAGAAGATTCTCCACCTGTTTCCGGCGCCAGAAGCGGTTGGATTTGTAATCATACATGCGTTCCATCTTGCTGTCGAAATGATTCAAGGGAATCATGGCCTGCAGCCTTTCCTGATGATTCCGGGCCTTTGACTCCGGCAGCAGAGGAATACCATCCGATGTATGCACTACGTATGGCACGCGCTGATACGAATTATCAGAGCCCGGCTGCCCCGGCATCAGTCGCACCATCTGCTCCGGCGTACGCGACGAGCGGTACACCGTCACATGGCGCAGGCGCGAACCGTCAAGCTCACCCGGGCGTATTCCGGCAAGTGGCACACCGCATGCTTCCAGTGGTTGCGATTCCACCTGTTCACTCACACGCTGGAAGAAATCCAGAAATGTCTGAAGGCCGGTCTCCGCTGTCCAGTTCTCATCGATATTCTTCGGGCGCGAACCATCCTTGCCGCCATAGCGCTCATTGCTCCACCATATACCCTCCTCATCCATATACGGCACACGCGCCACGCTGCGCCGCAGCTCAGAAAGAATGCGGATGGCTGGTTTCACGCGTTCATCGTTCTGCATGTGCGCCGGCAGTTCCACATTCTGTTCCAAGGTATAGCCTTTCTTCAGGCCCTCGTGGTGATACGGCTTCTTCATAGCCTTGCGGGTATAGGTTGCCTCTGCTATATCGACTGTCTGCACTGGGTCCGGAATCAAACGACTCAGGGAGGAGGAATGGCGTTCCGGCATGCAGTACTGGTGCAATTCCGGATACGTCTCAAGCATCGTCGAAAGCTCCTTCATAGCAGCCTCCGGACTGCGCCCATCCAGAAACTCCTGCAGTCGGGAACCAATATCCGACTGGTCGTGCGACGGCAGCAACTTCCACCCGCGGGCAGGGTTTTCCAGCAGATTCCAGAAGGACTGACCAGCCGAGATAAAAGTGCGGCTTCCGCCCAGTGCATAGCACCACCCCTGCTCCTGCCGCATGGAATCCGATGGTTCATAGGCTGCCTTGAGGTAGTAATCCAACGGCATGGGATTCTCCGGGCTGTACTTGCGGCGTAAAGCCACCGCAACGGGAATAGTGCGTTTCACCACCATGGCATCCTCGCGGCTGGCCTTTGTCACTTTTTCCCGGTTCGGAATAAAATGCCTGCGTTCATCATAATTGCAGAAAGGGGTGGTCAGGAACCATTGCTTTGCTGAATCAGGCAAGCGGGATTCCGGCAGATGAGCCAGCATGTAGCGCAGGTTAAGCTCTGCCATGTGCCGTGAGAGCCGCATATTCATGACCGAAGTATCACCCGCTACAATTCCTTCGGGATGATCACGGAGGAACTCACGGCGCACAGGGCCGCTGAAAAACCGGTAATTCACCTTCCTATCCAGGCCATCGTGCAGAATTCTGTCGCGCTGGGCTGAATGGATGATTTTGTTTTCCACAAGAAGATTGCACACCTCAAGAGGTGAAACCCACCCTGAGTTCAGCAAACGGTGCCAGTAAGCGGTAAAGCGGATGCGGGCCAGAGAAAGCGGAGTCAGAGGCTTCATGAATCGCACGAGGTACCTGTCCGAATCATCCTCTATCCTCTTGAAATAGCGGTCCAGCATACTCCCCCTGTAACGCTTCCAGTTCTTATTACTGCGGGCAAACTCCACGCCACTGGCATACAGGGTAGAATCCCCCAGCCAGCGCGCGCAGAGGTCACGCATGGCCGTGCGCCCCAGGTGGTCAAATTCAAGAGGAACAGGCTGCATGGAGGAAAACACCCGGCGGCGGTCATACGAAACCTTGTTCACTTCGTTCCTGACATAACCCTTCTGCAATTCTGTCAGCAGCTCATTCTTACCCATGGGCAGGAACGAGGTTTCCACATTGCCCACCATGGCATTGACGGCATAGCCGGGGGCTTTGTACCAGTTGGTGTAACGGCCATCCGGACGTTTCATACGCCAGAGAGTCTTGCCGTTCACATCGGCACAGGATTCCAGATTATACCCACTCAAATCCGAGTAAAGAAGAAGATCCTTCTGGTACTTGTTGAGTCGGTACTGATTATCACCCTTATTCGGTTTCTTGGAAGTGATGGGGGCGTATTTCCAGATTGCCGGATCAAGCATATCGCCGAATTCCCGATTCAACAGATGCACATATCCATCCTTGGGCGAATACCCCATACTGACCACCTCCTGATAATCTCCCAGGTGCGGGATAATCTGAAGCAGAGCTTCTGCACAGGCCCGATACCCCAGTATATTGCGATAAGATTCTGTTTTCTCATCAAATCCGTCCTTGTGGCGCTGGTGGACATTGGCCCGTGCCACCTCATAACAGTTGGTATAATCAGCCTTTGTCACTTTCCGCAACCAGTTCGGAGCACAGGCCGAACTCCGCCGCCGGTCCATATACATCTTGCCTATTTTCTCACACAACTCGCCCATAGAGGCATTCAACGGCATACCTTCCAGACAACGTACAACCGAGCAGCACATTTCGGAGATAAGGCGGTTCCGGCGGGCATCTGTCACCTTGCGGGCAGAATCGGCAGATTTATAGGAACGCCGCATACTGTCGAGTGTTTCCATGTTCAGCAGGGACTGGTAGCTCAGATTCCGGCTCTCCACAACAATATCATTGAACAGGGTCCGTATTCCGGCCTCACGGAAGGGATTGTATACGCCATCCAGTTTAAGGGGTGTCGGTATGAAGTTGAACCGGTGGTCGATGAGGTACTTGTAATAGTTTGCACGTGTCGCTGCCTCCTGCTGATTCCGCATCAACTCACCATTGCCCTTCTGAAACCACTCATCGTACAATCGAAGATACGGCAGAGCTTTTTCTGTGTTCATCGGGACAACGCGCCGGCCTGAGGCCTGTTCGGTCAGGTCAAGCACTGTTTCCGTTTCCTGCATATTGCGTTCCTGCAATCGGGGATGAGAAAGGCCCTCGTAATCCGCTCTCTTGTGGAGGAAGTCGCGGGCCTGGGCCTCTTCCTTGAAACCTGTATGATGCGATGTATTCAGCAACTTGAGGGAACGGATGAAGAGCTCCAGTGCTCCGGTTCCACCCCAGCGCACGCTGTTGCACAGGGCGTCCTGAAGCAGCCGGGTCTGCACATTGACATCCTTTTCTGCAAGAATTCGCCGCACCTGTTCCTCGTCCACCTTCCACACTCTCCCCAGCTCACCATTCTCCAGCAGCGCCGATGGATTCCGGAAATGGTGAAGCGAAGCCCGCCCTGCCGCTATCAGCACAAACGGCAGATTCATGGCAGCCTCGCGCATGTTCGCCTCAATATCAACGAAATTATCGCCGAAACTTTTCCAATCAATATTGGAAGCCACGTTGTCCACATGGGCAGCCAGTTCCTGCATACCCAGTTCCGTGGCATGGGCGGCCTTACCCGCCATAAGCAGTTTAGCTGTTTCGGCGGTCAGATTCCCCACCCCTTTCAACGCTGCGAGGGAATACCCCTTCACCCCGGAACCGGAAGCCTGGATGAAGTTATTGATGGTACGGCTCAGCAGCTGTGCGCCCACTCGGCTCATTCCCATGTAGATAGCCCCCTGCAAGGCTGCCCCTAGAATACCGGCTGCAGTCTGAAGTTCCTGCCGGCCATCGGAAGCCCGCTCGCGGGCTTCTGCCACAGCAGCTCCTGTTCCGGAAAGGGTAAGGAGCGCAAAGCCGGGGAACCCGGCAAAGGCAGCCACCGCACCTGGCAACGCACCGGCAGCATCTACGGCCATCTGCTCCATCAGCCCGGATTCTTCTCCCAGATCAATCGGGAACAATTCTCCCTGGGCCACCCGCCGCAATTCAGCAAGAGCCTGCAGGCGCTTATCTGCGGCGGCGCCCAGCTTCTGCAGTCCCTCACTCTCGAAAGCCTTGCCTGTGGTATTCACCACCGCTGTGGCAAGATGCCCGATACCCTGCAAGGCCGCATGCCCCATCTCTGAGGAACCGCGGCGCATACTGTGCAGCATGGCTTCCCCCAGGTGCGCGGGTTTCTCTTCCAGCTGCTTGGTTGAATCAAGCGAGCGGGCTACCGCATAGACGCGGGCGCGTTCATCGGCGCTCATATCCGCCAGGCCGTCAACCGCCTTCAACAAGCCTGGCATACCCATGACGAAGTCCGGGTAATGGGTGACGGGGTTGGATTCCTGCGCCTTGATGACACCCCAGGCATCCGACACCTCCTCTGCCAGAGGCAGATATTCCGCCCTGTCCTGCAAGCCGCGAGACATGGCTTCCCTGCACACCTGGCGCTCCATATCATCCTCCGGCAATTCCATTTCCTGCCCGCTCAGAGCCGCCTGATATGCTTCACTGTACAGGCGGCGGACCTTCTCGCGGACAGGCGTTTCCTGATTCTGCAGAGAAAGTGCAGTGTAAAGCTCCGCTTCCGTATCACCCACACCTAATTCGCGGGTAAGTTGCTGACGCAGCTCCGGCCAGGATGAACGCACCTGTTCGCGGCTCATGTCGCGATGATCCACCATCCAGGAACGATTGATGTTGCTCATGAGTCGATACTCCCGCTCATCTGCCGGAAGGGATTGGTCACCTGCACCGGCCTTCTGGCGCACGGCATCCGGCACCTCATCCAGATTTCCCGAAAGCAGAGAATTCCAATACAGGCCTTTTTCCAGTTCTCTGCCGGTATTGACCACAGGCAGGGGAGTGAGGGATTCCAGAGGGATAGGCTCCCTCTGCTCTTCCGCAGCGGGCCAGCGCTGCTCCTGACGGGATTGAGGCGCTGGCGCGGGAGCTTCCTGCATGAGTAGATTCGGCTCCTGCTGTCCGTCTGCATTTTCCTGTTGCACCCAGTTTCCACCCGGTGGCAGAACTGATTCCAGGGGGAGGGGGTCCCGCTGTTCCATTTCCTTTATTTCTAATTGGTTCATCATCTTTTATTCAGGTTGATAGCACACCCACTCATCGCAATTCTTCTGCACACCATCCAGCCATTGCTCCCACTTCGCACCGCTGCTGTTCTCCAGCTGAGCCAGAGCTTTTTCCTGCAGGCGGCCCAGGCATCGCAGAGCGGCTTCATCTCCCGGACACCCGAAACGGCCATCGTGATACATGTTCCAGAGTCTGTTGCTCACCGCCTGCCGCAAGTTGAAAGGGATGGCAGCCGTCTGCTGCACGCGTTGCAACAACTGCTGGCGCTCCCCGGCAGGGATAGGAGCAGCCGCAATTTCCACCAGAAGCAGGTCATCATCCTTTCCGCTGCGTTCGTCGATACGCCGGAGCCAGCAGCAGGCCTCATCTGCCGAAAGATTATGACGGGGCTGCCGGGCCGTCTGCAGAATCTCCGGGTTGATGACCCCGGCCTGAACTGCCTGTTCCAGGGCTCCGGCATCCGGTTCTACCCCCTGCTCCACGCCCGCTGCCATCTTTATGGCCAGAGAGGAGCGCAGGCCGGTACGGGTTTTCTCCACCACCTGATTCAGGAGTTTCAATTCCTCCTCTCCCTCCGGTTTCTGCTCGTGGGCATCCTGCCATGCAATGAGGGCAGCATGGGGATTCTGCTGCAGGCGTTGCTGCCAGCGGGCCTGCAAGCTGCGGCTCCGGGTCTGTTCCAGCCGCTGGGGCATCATCTCCTCCGGCACAAAAACGCTGCGGCCCTGCTCCAGCCAATGCTGCGCGCTTTCTGCATCGCCGCGCTGCACGGCTTGTTCCACCTGGTTCTCCCATTGGCGGCGCGATTCCCGGAGTCTTTCAATTTCCATACGCCGCCGGCCTTCCAGCGAATGGCGGTATCCGTACTGTTCGCTCATTTTGCGAGCCCGCTCGCGGGCATCGCCGCTGAACTGGGCCAGCATTTGCTGCACTCGCGGAGTATATGCCTGATTCCAGCTGTAATCCCAGTCCCGGACAGGCAGTTCCATCAGTTCTTCCGTTGTCTCGCGGCCAATTTCCTCCAGCATGCCGGCAACATCGGCATCGCTGCCAGTGCTTGCCACGCGGTGCCATTCTAAAGCCAGATCTCCAGCCCCGCGAGCTGCAGATTCTATCTCCTGCCCGAGCATCCGACCGGTGCGCCCCCAGTCATTCAGAGCATTGAGCGGCAAATGCACTCTCTGACGCGGGTACGCCAGCAAGCCCCATTCTTTCATTCGTATCGCCATGCTGCGAAGCATGACACGACACCCCCGGGCGGGTCAACCGATTCCGGGGAGCCGGCAGCGCGTTTCAACAGGAACAGCAGTTCCTTACGGCAGCAGATTCATTTCATCATCAAATAGCAGCCGCAAGGGCTGGGCGGTGGGAATCTCCAGTTGCTCCACCTCTGCCGGGCTCATTCCCCGCAGTTGCATCAGCAAGGCCCGGAGACTGTTTCCATGGGCCACCACCAGCAGAGAACCGGTCGTATACAGCGCCGGGCGCATCTGTTCCTCCCAGCAGGCAAGCACGCGCCGCCGGGTATCGGCCAGAGATTCGGTAGCAGGTAGTTTCTCCGGCGGCAGGGAGGCCTAGCGCACATCATTCACCGGCAGCCGCTCATCTCCCGCGGGCAACGGAGGAGGCGGGCAATCATACGCCCGCCGCCAGCGCCATACAAGGCTCTCCCCTACCTCAAGCTCCACTTCCTTCTTGTTTCGCCCTTCCAGAATTCCGTAATGCTTTTCATTGAGCCGCCAATCCTTATGAACCGGCACCCAGGCGCGATCCAGCCCGGCCAATACGATATTGAGTGTATGGATAGCCCGCATTAGAAGCGATACACAGGCCGCGCCACATGTAAAACCGCTCTCGCGCAATCGCCGCCCGGCGAGTTCGGATTCCCTCCTCCCCCGCACAGACAGGGGAATATCTGCCCAGCCGGTAAAGCGGTTTTCTGCATTCCATTGCGATTCCCCATGCCTGAGCAACACCAGTTCTTTCATACTGAAATGATGCCGACCTTTATTCCATGATTGCAAAACGGGCAGATTATGTTACCATGAACATGGTATGCCCCGGTCTCGTCTCCTCTTCCTTCTTGTTCTACTGAGTCTTCTCTGCTGCCTGGCCCTGTGGCTGCCTGGCTGGTTCAAGGATCCGCGCCTGCTGGTTCAGGGCGAATGGCAGGAATATGGTAAAATGGGCAGTGTGCAGGTTACGGATTCCACTGCCCGCTGGCGTAGCGCCCATTACAAGGGTACATTCCTGTATACCTGGGTGCAGACAGATTCTGAACCCTACACCGCAGAGGTTTCGAAGGGTAAGGACAAATGGCTGATTGGTATCAGCTTTGAGGATGATGACCTCGCTGTGGTGGATTTCTACATTGTGGACAAACTGCCTCCTGAAGCCCGCGATTTCATCCGCGCCAGGAATAAGGCCAGAAACCGACCGGAAGATGAACTGAAACTGCGTTTCCGCAGAATTAAGGCAAAAAATCACCCATAAATCGCTGCACCACGCAGTTTATTCTTGAAAAAACATGCCCTATGCGTTAAAAGTAGCACAGGGCAATTTTTTTTGCTCTGGATATTCTCACTCAAAAACACAACCAATAAACTATGGAAACCACATTCAAAATCCACGGTCTCTGCGCTGCTACGCACACCCCGATGAACGCCGATGGCTCCTGCAACCCCAATGCAGTTGACGCTCAGGCCAAGTTCCTGGCCAGCCAGGGTATCAAGTCCGTTTTCATCACCGGCTCTACTGGTGAATCTGCTCACATGCAGCTCACGGAACGCAAGGAAAACATGGCCGCCTGGGGCGAAGCCGGTAAGAAGTATGGTATCGACGTTATCGTTCACACCGGTGGCAACTGCGTGTACGACGGCCGCGAGCTGGCTGCCTATGCTGCTGAATGTGGTGCTACTGGTACCGCCAGCAACTCCCCCTGTTACTTCAAGCCCGGCAGTGTAGACCTGCTGGTGGACAGCCTTGCAGTTGCCGCTTCCGGCGCTCCTGAGCTGCCCTTCTACTTCTACGACATCCCCGTTCTCACCCACGTGGGCTTCAACCCCTGCAAGATGATTGAGGCCTGCGCCAAGAAGATTCCTAACTTCGTGGGTGTGAAGTTCACCAACCCCGACCTCGCCCTCTACATGGATGCCCTCAACTACGATGGCGGCAAGTACGACATTCCCTGGGGTGTGGACGAATGGTTCCTGGGCGCATACGCCACTGGTGCCAAGGGCGGTGTAGGTTCCTCCTTCAACTATGCTCCCAAGCTGTATGATGACATCATGAAGGCCGTAGATGCCGGCGACCTCGCTGAGGCCCGCCGCCTGCAGCAGCTTTCCGTCACCATGATCAACATCATTGCCGGCAAGGGCTACATGGGCTGCTGCAAGTACCTCATGAGCGAATGGACCGGCGTTGACTTCGGACCGGCCCGCCTGCCCATGGGCAAGCAGGACAAGGCCACCCTCGAAGCTCTCAAGAGCGAACTCAAGGCTATCGGCTTCTACGATTGGGCCATCTACAAGTAAAGCTCTAACTCCTCTATCTCCTCATGGATACAAAAGCACTTGGCGAATTTTACAAAGACAAGCTGCTCAATGAGGTAGAGCCGTTCTGGTTTCCCCGTTCACTGGACACAGTGAACGGGGGTCTCTACCATTGCTGCGCGGCTGACGGCACACTGGTAGATACAGACAAGAACGTATGGGCCCAGGGCCGCATGGCCTGGATGCTCCTTACCTGCTACAACAGCATTGAGAAGCGCCCCGAATGGATGCAGTACGCCGAAAGCGCACTGAAGTTCCTCGAGGAAAAATGCGTGGACCCCGCAGACGGCCGCATGTACTTCCACATGACGGCTGACGGCACCCCTATCCGAAAACGTCGCTACGCTTACAGCGAATGCTTCGCAGCCATTGCCTGGGCTGCCCACTATGGTGCCACGGGGGAAGCCCACAGCGCAGAACGCGCCCGCCACTGGTTCGACATCTACGCAGACATCAATTTCACCCCCGGCAAGATGGCCCCCAAGAGCACGGGCAACCGCCCCGGCGAAAACCTGGGTTGCCGCATGATTATGATTGTCACCGCTCAGGAACTTCGCCGCTACCTGGGTGATACGGATGGTTTCTACACAGCCTGGATTGACCGCTGCATCGATGATTTGCAGCGTCTCTTCCTGCACGAGGATATCAAGGCAGTCATGGAGAATGTGGCTCCCGATGGCTCTGTTATCGACCACTTCGACGAGCGCGTCCTCAACCCCGGCCACGACATCGAAGGCGGCTGGTTCGTGCTGGAGGAAGCCCGCTACCGCGGTGGCGACAAGAAGCTCATCGAAATCGGCTGCAAGATGATTGACTGGGCGCTGGAACGCGGCTGGGACAAGAAGTACGGCGGCCTGCTCTACTACACGGATGTCTACAACAAGCCCGTGCAGGAATACTGGCACAACATGAAGTTCTGGTGGCCGCACGATGAAGCCCTTATCGGCACCTGCCTGGCCTATGTCATGACAGGTGATGAAAAATATGCCGAATGGCACCAGCGCATCCATGACTGGTCCTTTGAACACCTGCAGGACAAGGAACATGGTGAGTGGTTCGGCTACTGCAACCAGGATGGCACCACCACCAATGGGCTCAAGGGGTCCATGTGGAAATCTTTCTTCCACCACCCCCGCGCACTCTGGTGCTGCGCCCACTACTTCGGTGCCATCGCGGCTCCGCAAACCCAGGTATAATCCAATCTCCAGACAGACATGATTATCGGTATTCTCAACTCCGGTGGCGACTGCCCCGGCATCAACGCGGTTATCGAAGGCTACGTTTCTGCAGCCTACCGCCGCGGGTGGCGAGTTATCGGTTTCCATGACGGTTTTGAAGGCCTCCTGCCCGTGGCAGGAGGCCGCCGTTATGAAACCCTGACCCCCAACAAGGTTCACAAAATCCGCGCCTATGGTGGCACCATGCTCGGCACCACCAGCACCGGCAACTTCAAGGTAGTCACCAACAAGGTGGGCCGCCGCCAGGTGGACCGCGAGGTGATGGCCAAGGCCAAGAAGACCATCAGCGCTCTTGGTCTGCAGGCTCTTGCCGTCATCGGTGGCAGCGGCTCTGCCCGTACAGCTAAGCTGCTTTCCGAAGAGGGCCTGCCCGTGATTTCGATTCCCAAGACCATCAACAACGACCTCTGCAGTGATTCTGACTACACCTTCGGCTTCCATAGTGCCGTCACGGTGGTGACAGAATCCATCGACCGCATCCGCACCACCGCCAATGCCCACCAGCGCATGATGGTGATTGAGGTGATGGGCGACATGTCCGGCTGGATTGGTCTCTATGGTGGCGTTGCCGCTGCGGCAGATGTGGTGCTCATTCCCGAAATCGAGTATGACCTCGATAAGGTAATTGAATGCATCAAGGCCCGCAAGGCGACCGGGCAGCGTGAAATCATTGTTGTCGTAGCAGAAGGCTCTCGCCTGAACGGCCAGCTGGTCACAGTTCACAACAAGGAAAACGGCGATGAGCGTCTTGGCGGTATCGGCAACAAGCTTTCCCACATCCTGCAGGAGCGCACAGGCATCGAGACCCGCTATTGCGTGCTGGGCCACACCCAGCGAGGCGGCTCGCCCTGCGCTTTCGACCGCATTCTCGGTGTTCGCTTCGGTGTAGAAGCCGTGAAGCTCATTGAAAATCGTGATTTCGGCAAGACTGTGGTACTCAACGGGCTCAACATCGACAATGTACCCATTGAGGAAGCGGTAGCCCACCACCGTTTCGTGAACCCCGACAGCCAGATTATCAGTACGGCCCGTGATCTCGGCATCATCTTTGGTGACCGTTCTCCGGAAGAACTGCACAGCGACCGCAAGCAAGCCAGCTCTACTGCCGCCAAGCCTGCCCGTAAATGCTGTAAATCCAAGTCGGCCAAGTCTAAATGAAGAAAGCCCTCACATATCTGTGTGCGTTAGGGGCAGCGGTCAGCAGCATGCTCACCTCTTGCTCTCACCAGGAGATTATCACGCCAGAAAAGACCACTCCCAGCTATGTTGCGCTGGAGGTTAATTCCGGGCGTGTCCTCTACTCCTCCAACTCCAACCTCAAGCGTCCCATCGGCATGCTGGCCAACCTGGCCACTGCTGTGGTGGTCATGGACTGGGTGAAAGCATACAAGGTGGACATGAACCGCCTTATCACGGTACCGGCTGGTGCCGTCACATGGCAGCGCACAAACCTGCTCCGCCTGCGTGCAGGCGACAGTCTCTCTGTGCGCGATGCTCTGTACTCTGCCCTCATGTGGGACGACAGCGCCTGCGCCACAACCCTGGCCTACGCCTGCGGCAGCAACCTGAGCACGGGAAACCCCGAAGGGGCCTTCATCACGCAGATGAACAACCTCGCGCGTAAACTGGGTATGACCTCCACGGTGTTCAAAGGCACCAACGGGGCCGTTATCACCCAGTCCTCTGCCCGAGACATGGCCCTCCTGGGCATGTACGCCGTCAATGATATGGATTTGATGGCCATTACTGCCCAGACCGGCTGCATTGTCACTATTCACACCCCCTCCGGCACCCGCCGCCAGACCATTCGCAACAACAACAAGCTGCTGAGTGGTTCAGGCCATGTGGATGGCCTGAAGGTAGGACAGTCCCGGAGTGCCGGTTGCTGCCTGATGGTGACCGCCCGCCGCGCCTCGGTCAAGCGTATCAACCCAGCCACTGGCAAGGAGGCAACCTTTGCCCAGCGCCTGCTGGTGGTCATGCTCGGCATGCCTTCCTCCAACACCCGGTACAAGGAAGCTTCCCGCTTCCTGCGCGATGGCTGGAACGCCTGGGATGCCTGGTTGCCCACAAACGATTACCTGGATAGAACAAAATTCATCATACTCCCCAATTAAGATCTCATGAACATTGGTATTCTTAACGCCGGTGGCGACTGCCCCGGTCTCAACGCCGTGATTGAAGGTGCCGTTGGTGCCGCTTCTGCCCGCGGGTGGACAGTCTATGGTTTCTATGATGGCTTTGAGGGTCTGCTCTCCACGCCTGATAACGAGCGCTGGCGCATTCTCACCCCTGAGAACTGTCTCAACATCCGCTCCACAGGCGGCACCATCCTCGGCACTGTGAACAAAGGCAACTTCACCGTGAAAAGCGGGGTTGGCGGACGCATGCAGATTGCAGATGATGTTCTGGCCCGCAGTAAAGCCACGGTTGAACGCCTTGGGCTCTCTGCCCTCATCGTAGTGGGTGGTGACGGATCCCAGACCATTGGTCAGGAGCTCCGCCAGATTGGCCTGCCCATCGTCGGTGTACCCAAGACTATTGATAACGACCTGGGTGCCACAGACTACACCTTCGGTTTCTGGACAGCTGTTTCCGTGGTCAGCAAGCAGCTCGACCGCCTGCGTACCACAGCCTACTCCCACCAGCGCATGATGGTGGTGGAGGTAATGGGCCGCCACGCCGGCTGGATTGCCCTCTACGGCGGTATTTCCGGCGGTGCAGATGTGATTCTCATCCCTGAGATTCCCTTCACCCTTGAAGATGTTGTCCGCAAGGTGGAACTCACCAAGGCTCTCGGCCAGCGCGAAATCATCATTGTTGTAAGTGAGGGCGCCACCATTGGCGGCAAACTTCTTACGCTGGATGAAGAAACCAAGGGCGAGGTACGCCTGGGTGGCATTGCCGCATTCCTTTCCACCAAGCTGGAAACCATTACCGGCATTGAGACCCGCTACTGCGTACTGGGCCACACCCAGCGCGGCGGCTCGCCCATTCCCTTCGACCGCGTGCTCGGTGTCCGCTGTGGCGCCAAGGCCATCGACCTCATCGAAGATGGCAAGTTCGGTGAAACCGTGGCCCTGCACCGCACCGACATGGTTTCCATGCCCATCGAAGAGGCCGTTCGCACCCTGCACCTGGTGGACAGCAAGAGCCAGCTCATCGAAGCCGCCCGCGAAATCGGCATTTCCTTCGGTGATGCCGACGACGCGCCTCAAAGCTGATATCTGCACCTGATTCTCATCCGACCGCCGCATCCTCACATGCGGCGGTCGTTTTTTTATCGTTCAGGCTTGCATTTTCAATCCCTGGCACATATAATGCCCCTCCCCGTTCTTATGAAGACGCATACCGATATCCACACCGGTCTCACCACTACCCAGGTGGAAGAAAGCCGCAAGAAATACGGCAGCAATGAAATGACTCCCCCCAGCCGTGATCCATGGTGGGTTGAACTTGCCCGCAAGTTTGCCGACCCGCTCATCGTCATTCTCATTGCAGCCGCCATCATTTCCTTTATCCCCGTCCTTCTTTCCCCCGGCGAGCACAGCCCCATTGAAAGCATCGGCATCATGTGTGCCGTGCTGCTGGCCACCACTGTTGGCTTTGTAAACGAATACCGCGCCAACAAGGAGTTCGACATTCTCAACAAGGTGAACGATGTCACCCCCGTGCGTGTTCTCCGCGATGGCAAACACACCATGGTGCCCAAGAATGAACTGGTAGTGGGCGATATCGTCACCCTCGAAACAGGGGTGGAAGTCCCGGCCGATGGTATCGTGCTCGAATCCTCCTCCCTGCGTATCAACCAGTCATCCCTCACGGGTGAATCCGAGCCGGTGCTCAAAGTTCCCACAGAGGAAGAGGAAACCCTGCCCGGCGCCTACCCCCGCAATGTGGTACTCCGCAGCACTCTGGTGACCGATGGCCATGGTATCATCTGCATCACCAAGGTGGGTGATGCCACTGAAATCGGCAAGGTAGCAGAAGCTGCCACCAAGGAAACCGGCGCAAAGTCTCCCCTGAACCTGCAGCTCGAGGGTCTCTCCCAGGCCATCAACGTGGTGGGTACTTCCATTGCCATGATTCTCTTTGTCTCCCTGGTTGCACACGATGCCCTGCTGGGCAGGTTCGTGCTTTCCAGCAGCCAGTGGTACTTCTTTGCCGCACTCATTACCGGCATTGCCGCTGCCACCCTCAAAATCTGGTATCCTGTGCTGCGGGATCTGCTGGGATATGCCCGGGTAAGCATCCCCTCCCCCGCCTGGGTGAAGCAGAGCGGCTTCGCTATCTGGCTCAAATGTCTCATCACCGGCACCATCATCTTCGGCCTTGCCCTGGCTGGCCTCATTTACTGCGGCATCCTGAGCCCCGCCCCCGCCAGCTGGATGCCCCAGGAGGCCGCGGATAAGATTCTGACCTACTTCATGATTGCCATCACGCTCATCGTGGTATCTGTGCCTGAAGGTCTGCCCATGAGCGTGACCCTCAGCCTGGCCTACAGCATGCGTAAAATGGCGAAACAGAACAACCTGGTACGCGAGATGGATGCCTGTGAAACCATCGGCGCTGCCACCGTGGTCTGTTCCGACAAGACCGGCACTCTCACCATGAACCTCATGACCGTGCGCGAAGCCAACTTCCCCGGCGTGAACGAACAGGGAACCGCTGCCCCCATCTTCTCCCTGCTCACCGAAGCAGTAGCAGCCAACTCCACCGCTGACCTCGATGAACAAGGCAAGGTGCTCGGCAACGTGACCGAAGGCGCTATGCTCATGTACCTCAACGATAAGGGTGTTTCCTATGCCGATGCCCGCAGCAAGTTTACGGTCATCTCTCAGCTGCCCTTCCATACCCAGAACAAGTTCATGGCCACCTGCGGCAAATCTGCCGTGCTCGGCACAGATGTCATCTTCCTGAAGGGAGCCCCCGAAGTCGTGCTCTCCAAGTGCACCACCGCCTATGCCGGCGAACTCACTGAAACCGCCCGAGAGGAAGTGCTCACCATCATCCGCACCGCCCAGCGCAAGGCCATGCGCGTGCTTGGTCTGGCTTACAAGGAAGGCACCGCCGATACTGCAGAGGGCGTGAAGGAAGCCTGCACCGGTCTCACATGGCTGGGTTGCTTCGTGATTCAGGACCCCGTGCGCCCGGATGTACCCGCCGCCGTGGCCTCCTGCCACAAAGCTGGCGTTGGCATCAAGATTGTCACCGGCGATAACTTCGAAACAGCCTGCCAGATTGGCCGGGAAATCGGTCTGCTGCCCGAAGGCGAACTGCCCCAGGGCGCCGTACTCACCGGCGACCAGTTTGGCCAGCTCACCGAACAGCAGCTCCTCGATGGTGTCAACGACCTCCGCGTGCTCTCCCGCGCCAAACCCATGGACAAACTACGCCTCGTCAACGCCCTGCAGGAAAAGGGCCATGTCGTAGCCGTGACCGGCGACGGAACCAACGATGCCCCCGCCCTCAACCACGCCGACGTAGGCCTCTCCATGGGCATCACCGGCACCTCCGTGGCCAAGGAAGCCTCCGATATCATCCTGCTGGATGATTCCTTCGCCTCCATCATCCGCGCCATCAAGTGGGGCCGTTCCCTCTACCGCAACATCCAGAAATTCATCGTATTCCAGCTCACTGTGAACGTAGCTGCCTGCGGCATTGCCGCGCTGGGGCCATTCATTGGCTGCGAGCTGCCCCTCACCGTCACGCAGATGCTCTGGGTGAACCTCATCATGGACACCTTTGCGGCCCTGGCCCTGGCCTCTGAACCTCCCAGCGATGATGTGATGGAGCAGAAGCCACGCAACAAGTTTGCCTTCATCATCACCCCCACCATGTGGCGCTGGATTCTCTGCCTCGGCATAGGCTTCATCGTCGCCCTGGTCAGCTACGTGAAGTGCATGCCCTCGCAGGAAACCGAGCCCGAGGCCTTCCGCCACTCCGTCACCCTGCTCTTCACCGGCTTCGTGATGCTGCAGTTCTGGAACCTGTTCAACGCCCGTGTCTACGGCACCAACAACAGCTTCATCAACGGCATCTTTGCCAACCGTAGCTTCCTCTTCATCCTGGCCATCATCCTATTCGGCCAGGTGCTGGCCACCCAGTTCGGCGGTGATATCTTCCGCACCGTGCCCCTCAGCCTCTGCGAATGGCTCACCATCGCCGCTGTGACCAGCCCGGTTCTCATCATCGGCGAAATCATCCGTCTCATCGGCCGCATCCGCGCCTGATAACAACTGCAGACAGCCAGATATACGCCGCCCGCACGCACAGCGGGCGGCTTTTTTATGACCTTCCATTCAACTGCTGCTGCGCCAGCTGCTCATCAGCTTTCAACTTCGCGTTATCCGTCACACCGGCCGCATACTTACGCGCCGGATTCAGTGAATACGCCTTGCGGAAATAAGCATCCGATTCTGCATATTGGCGGGCATTGCGCTCAATAAGCCCCAGCACGTAATACGCTTCAGCCTCCTGAGGATTCACCTCCAGGGCTGCCTCTGCGTACTCGCGTCCACCTTTCCAGTTCCCTGTGGCGCATGCCCGGGCAGCCAACTCGACGGACGGATTTTCGTCCACATCATCCACAGTCTCCGCATACATCTCAAGGTGCGGAGTCAAATCCTGCATGACAGCACTCGCAATACTCTCAGCCGCTGCTTCCCAATCCGCATGGTCACCACGCCGGAGTTCCACATATTGAGAACATTCGCGGCGGTATACACGCTGGTAATTTGAAATGACATCCGCCGTCAGATTCACCCGCACTGGATACGGCCGCTTATGATACTTATCATCCTTGGCAGGGTGACGCATCTCCACCTCCACCCGATGCAAGCGGATATCGGCACCACCGGCATCTCCATACAGACGGTAATATGAATCTGCCGCAATCTGCTGCTCGAAGGCACGCCGCAATTCATAACGCAGCGGCCCACGAGCCTCTGGCTTCACATGCAGCACAGTGCCCCGGGGCAAGCCCACCTGCGATGGCTCCCATTTATTCAGATACACCCGCGTACCACAGGAAACCAGCCCCATCGTCACCATGGCCAAACTCACACTTGCAAGAAAAGAACGCATACCTACTGCAGTCTAACACGCATTCCCCGGAATTCAAACACAAAAAAGCTCAATTCCTATGAATTGGGTCTGTTTCAGATTTGCTGGTAGAAGGTACGAGAGGTTTTGTGCATTCTTTGAAGCCTCAGGAAGTAAACTTGTCGTAGCTTCAGGAACAAATACCTCTCATCAAACAAGCCGCATGCCTTGGCCTGTATCCGCT
>CAJGDB010000022.1 GCA_904502165.1 uncultured Akkermansia sp. | reverse complement strand
TTGGCGTGGGTCACGTTAGCCTCGATGAGGGCGGCGGCGGCCTTGGCCATGTTCATGGTCTGATCCTCCAGGGATTCACGAACGCCGAGGCGGCGGCCGTCAATCGTGGGGCGGATACCGATAGTGGGTAATGTATCGTACTTCATATACGTTCAGTTTGGGGTTAAATGGTTATTTATCAGAGGAAGTGGTGGGCTTGCGGAAGATGAGGCTGTAAAGCAGCACCACCGCAAAGCAGATGGCGGGAACGATGAACGAGGCACGCACGGCCATGTCAGAAGTCTTGAGCGCTGCATCCCAGGTGGCATCATAGCCGGGCACCAGGCAGAACCAGCAGCTCTCGGTGCTTTCAATGATAGAGCCCATCCAGGGCGTGATGATGGCACCACCCAGAATCGCCATGATGAGGCCGGCAGCGCCCAGTTTCACAATGTGGCTGGAAAGGCCGCCAAGGGCAATACCATAGATAGTCGGGAACATGAGACTCATGCCGCCGGAAATAAGGATGAGGCAGATGATGTTTGCGGAGAACGGAAGACCGCCTACGCTGAACAGAACATCACTAGGCAGGTACATGGTACCGGCGCAGCAGGCAATGGCCACAATGGCAAACAGAGCCATCATGTCTGCCGGGTTGAACTTCTTCATGTAGTAGGTGGCTACCCAGCGGCACACGATGAAGAGAATCAGCGAAATCAGATAATATGTGGCAGCCACGTCGGAGCTGAGCCCGAGCTGCTTGCAGCAGTACTTGTTCAGCCAGGTCCAGGCGGCAATCTGCACACCCACATAGAAGAACTGAGCCACCACACCCATCCAGTAGCGGGGGAGCTTCAGCAGCGAGCAGAGCATGTTGCGGTAATTCTTAATCAGCAAGGTGAACACAAAGGGACCGACCATAACGAACAGCAGCTGGCATACCATGTTGCCCCAGATGCCGGGATTCTCGCACAGCGAGTTGATGGCCACAAGAATAGCCACAGGAATGGCAATGCAGAGCATGTACAGGCCAATCAGCACGGACTTGGGCATACCGGTTTTCATCGACTCATCCTGCCCGGGCATATCATACTGAGCAGACTCGGATTCGGAGTCCTTAAGGCGGACAAAGAAGAACCAGATGACGGCAGCCACAGAAATGAGCCCCACATAGGGAACGCACACCCAGAAAAGCTGCACAGCCTTGTCATTCCCTTCCAGATTGGCAAGAATGGCGTATTTGGCCAGGAAGATACCTGCCAGGGAGCCTACAGGGTTGAACGCCTGGGCAAAATTGAGGCGACGCACAGCCGTTTTCTCCGGCCCGAGGGAAAGCACATAGGGATTGCAGCTGGTTTCCAGAACAGACAGACCACCGGCCAGAATGAAGATACCCAGCAGGTAGAGGTCAAAATTCTGGGCAATACAGGCCGGAATATAAATCAACGCACCCAGGATATAGAAACCCAGCCCCGTCAGCACCCCGGTTCTGTACGAAAACTCCTCCACCATCATGGCCGCAAAGATGGCCAGCACGGCATAGGCCCCATAGAATGAAATCTGCACACCGGCAGATTCAGAGGGTTTGATACCGAAAATGGTCTCAAAGGCCGGTACCAGGTTGTCCGTCATGTTGTTCAACAGCCCCCAGAGTGCAAAGCATGCCACAAGCATGAAGAACACGGTGCGGAACTTACGCGGCACCACCGGGGTCAGATCTTTCTGAGAATTTGCGCTCATATACCCGGCATTTTACCATATTCGCCCACCAGGTCAATATACAAAAACGAAAAGACAGCGAATTCAGAGCATTTCGCATTGACTCCCACCCGCGCGTGTGGCATGATGAACGGCGTTATGCTGAAAGGAATTTCTCCCGTTATTTCCCCCTCCCTGCTCAAGATTCTTGCAGAAATGGGCCATGGTGATGAGATTGTACTCTCTGATGCCCATTTCCCTGCCCACACCTTCAACAGCATGGTGGTGCGGGCCGATGGCCTTGGGGTAGACACCCTGCTGAAAGGCATCATCCCCCTGTTTGAGCTTGATAGCTATGCCACGCCAGTCATCATGATGGAAGCCGTTCCCGGCGATACGCTCGACCCCGCCGTCGAGGCCAAATATCGCGCCGCCATGGGCTACGAGGGCACCATCGAGCGCATGGAACGCTACGCTTTCTATGAGCGTGCAAAGCAAGCATACGCCTGTGTCATTTCCGGTGAAACCGCCAAATACGGCAACATCATCATCAAGAAGGGCGTGACCCCCATTTGCGACTAATGTACCGCATCTGCAAAAGCATCGAGTTGGAAAGCGGCCACCTGCTCTCCAAGCACCCCGGCAACTGCCAGTTCCCGCATGGCCACACCCGGAGTGTGGAGCTGGTCTTTGCTGCCGACACGCTGGATGCAAACGAGATGGTGATGGATTTCAAAGCCATCAAGGAGATGCTGGGAGAATTTCTGGAACAGTTTGACCACGCTCTCTGCATGAATGCCGCTGATCCGAACTTCGGAAAGTTCCGGGAAATCTACGGCGACCGCATTATCCCCTTTGAGCAGGGTGACCCCACCAGCGAAGCAATGGCCCGCGTGGTATTCGAGCATGCCGCAGCGGCGTTAAAGAGAGCCCAGGCAGGCTCCGGCATCTACCCGGTGCGAGACTGTGTGCGGCTGGAGCGAGTGCGCGTGTGGGAAACCAGCAGCAGCTGGGCCGAATACGAGGCCTGATGCTGAACAGAAAACAGCTCCCCCCTCCTTCAATAATGCAAAAAGCCCTGAGTTTACGCTCAGAGCTTTTTTTGCATTCTGCTGCAAGGGAGATTCAGAATACCCCTGAGCCTGCTTCTCAGATGCCCAGTTCCTCGAAAATGATTTCGCGAATCTGGGCGTGAACTTCCTCCACCGTGCCATCGGCCTCAACCCGGTGCAGCCAGGGCATTTCCATGGCAGAGTAGATAGCCGCGCAATCGCTCAGGAATTTCTCGTTCTCAAACGCATCCTTCCCGTTGCCGCGGGCGTGCATGCGTTCCTGTGAAAGCTCAATCGGAATATCCAGCCACAATGCCACATCCGGAATAGTGGCAAAAGCCTCGTTCCACTCACGAATTTCCTCCACATTCGCACCGCTGGCCCCCTGATAAGCCATCATGGAAAGGTAATAGCGGTCGAGCAATACCCACTTACCAGCCTGCAGAGCGGGTTCTATCACTTCGCGCACATGCTCACGCCGATCCTGCAGAAGACAGGCAATTTCCTCATCGATGGAGAGACGGTCTCCGGCCAGGGCGGCCTCGCGCACACGCATTCCCCAAGGGCCGCGGGTAGGTTCAAAACCAGTCACCACTTCAATGCCGCGGGAGCGCAGGTAACGGGCCATAAGTTCCACCTGCGTTGACTTGCCCGTGCCGTCAATGCCTTCAAATACAATTAATGAGCCTCTTAGGTGAGGAGAATCAGGTTCCATGGTAAGGCCGACCATAGCACAGCCTCCCCTCCCCTGCAAGCCCAAAATGCTGAAAAATCAAAGAAAAAGAGACTGCTGCAACAATAAAACAGATTTTGCCTTGTCAACGGCACCAAGAAACAGCATAATCGGCGGCGTGCCTACCATCTGCGCCATTATTCCCCATTTTGACAGTCAGGAGAGAACCCTCACCTGCCTGAACCGCGTCATCCAGCAAACCCGCCGGGTTGATTCCGTCATCCTGGTCAACAACGGTTCCAAGGATGCACCGGTATTGGAAGCTGCGGAGAAAATTGCCACGCAGGCCCTGCCCGGCGGAGCTCTGCACATTCTGCAACCTGAAAGAAATCTGGGGAACATTGGTGCATGCGCGCGCGGCATGGAGCATGCGTTCCGCACTTTGAAGGCTGATTATGTCTGGCCGCTGGACGACAATACATGGGCGCGCCCTGCTGCCCTGGAACACCTGCTTGCGGCAGAGACAGACAGCCGGACCATCCGCATGTGCGTCGGCATTGACCCGGCACAGGGAGACGAACTGAGCCGTCCCCTGAGCCTGCCAGGCAGCACACCCGGCGTGTGGATTCCCACCGCCCGCAAATCCGAGTTTCCTGAAGGCAATGCCGTCCTCTGCCGTGGTGGGTTCTTTGGTGCGCTGTATCCCCGCAGCGTCTGGGAATGCACCGGCGCTCCCGCAGAAGAACTCTTCACCCAGGGAACAGATGAATATTCGTGGAAGCTCCAGCAGGCAGGTTTCAGCTTCGCAACCATCATGAACGCCGAGCTGGAACTACCAGCAGCAACCAAAGCCCTCATTCACTACCGCCTGGCCAACCGTTCCTTCTTCTACGAACCCGGCATAACTGTTGAACGCCAATACTACAAGATGCGTAACTGGGCCTGGCTGCAGCGCCTGCGTGCCCCCCGGAACTACCTGGCCCGCCTGATTCACTGCGGCTTTTACATCACCCTGGCGCTGTGGGCCATGGTCTGCTGCAAAGAATTGACAGCCAGGCGTGTATACAACCTTTTCAGAGCTCTCCACAATGGTTTTTACGGCAAACTGCGCCCCTATTGAACGGCAAATTTTCAATTCTGGTGTAAATTTGTCTTTACAAACGGCCAAATACCGCTATAATCTGCGTCCCGACGCATAAGCTTCTCAAGAAATATAAACACATCACCGAAAAAACATCATGAAAGTTCTTTCCTCACTCGCCTCCATGAAGCGCCGTCACGCTGACTGCCAGATCGTGAAGCGCAAGGGCACGCTCTACGTGATCTGCAAGAGCAACCCCAAGTTCAAGGCTCGTCAGGGCACGACGGCCGGCACACGCCTCAGCAAGAAGGGCGTGAAGTAATTTTACCCCATCCCCTGCTTACTCGTCGGGGGAATTTGACAGAGAGAAGACCGGTGTCTGCAACTCCGGTCTTTTTTCGTTTCTTACCACTATGAGCCAGAACGTCCGCACGCACATTTTCCGCATCGGGGATTTCACCTTTGACAATGGTGAAACCCTGCCCGATATCGAACTTGCCTATGAGACATACGGTGAGCTGAATGCAGACAAGAGCAATGCCATTCTGCTCTTCCACGCCCTCACCGGCAGCCACCATGCCCATGGCTTCAACGACAACCTGCCCGAGGCCGGTACATTCTGGCAGCCGGAGAATTATGAAGGCTGGTGGGACCGCATGCTGGGCCCTGGTAAACCGCTGAACACGGATAAGTACTTTGTAGTCTGCATCAACTACCTGGGCAGCTGCTACGGCAGCAGCGGCCCCGTTTCTCCGGCACCGGATGGCGAGCCCTGGGGAAGCCGCTTCCCCCTGGTCAATGCCAACGACCAGGCACGCGCCCAGATTCAGCTGTTAAACCACTTCGGCATTGACCGTTTCACCATGGTGGCGCCCAGCCTGGGGGGCATGCTTTCCCTTTCCCTGGCCTCGCTTTACCCGGAACGCATCAAGAACATCATCATTATCGGCGCGGGCTACAAACCCAGCATCGAACACAAGCTTGAGGGGTTTGAGCAGATTCTTGCCATTGAACTTGACCCGGACTACAAGGAAGGCCGTTACCCACTGGATGCCCCGCCCCGCCGTGGTCTGGCGCTGGCCCGCATGATTTCTCACAAGCTCTTTGTCTACCAGCGCGGACTGGAGAAACGCGCCCGCAAAGGAATCTGCGACCGCAAAGGAATGCTGACCTGGTACACACCCTGCCGCAACACCGAAAGCTACATGCTGCACCAGGGAACCAAATTCGCCAAGCGCTACGATGCCAATGCCTACATTCGCATCATCAACCTGTGGGCAGGCTATGATCTGGAGACTTTTTCCGGGATGGGCAGCATTGACAAGGTATTCCAGCTCTATGCCCGGCATGGCATCCGCTTCATGCTTTTCTCCATTGATACAGACTGCTGTTTCTCAGCCCGCGATATCTCCTGCTTCCACCGCAGGCTGCTCAAGAACGGAGTGGATGCCCGCTATAAGTGCATTAAATCCTCCAAGGGGCATGATTCCTTCCTGCTGGAGCCTGAGCTCTACGAACAGGATCTCAAGGACTACCTGCAATAACTCCGTTTCCTCCATCTGCAACAACCAAACGCTCTGGGATGCCTCTCAGAGCGTTTGGCATGCCGGAAGCGCAGATACAACGCACCAGCCGCACCATTTTCTGAAATGCAGGTGTTTTTTTATCCGCTCAGCAAAATTGCAGCTTGCCACGAGGGGTGCGGCATGGTATATATAAAGAGTCCGTAAATTCTATCTATTACCATGAAAGTATCTGCACTCAAGAAGAAAAAGGGCTTTACCCTTATCGAACTTATGGTGGTGATTGCCATTCTGGCAGCACTTGCATCCATTGGTTATGGCCCCATCATCGACCACATGAACGACGGTGACCGCCAGAAGGCCATGTCCAACCTCAAGTCCCTCTACACTGTTCTGCAGGGATTCAAGACAGATAACGGCAGCTACCCCTGCGACAGCACTGCTGAACGCCTGCAGGAAGACAAGCCTGACCTGAACTTCGGCACTCTGACCGGCGACAGTTCCAATGCCTACTTCCGCCAGGTTTACTACACCCCCTCCAATGTTTCTGAAAAGCCTTTCTTTGCCAAGGTAAGCTGCAACGGGCTGAACGTTACTCAGGAAGGCGATGAGAAGCTGGCAAACGGGCAGGCTCTTACCCGCGGCGAGAACGCCATGGCCTATGTCATGCGTAAGAACTCTGCTGACCCTGCAATGAAGGATGGTGTTACCAAGGGCAATGCTCCCATTGCCATCTGCGGTATCTACCCCTCTGCCACGCCCTACGCCGGAACCCAGGTGGCTTTCGATGCATCTTCCTTCCGTGGTCACGCTTTCGTGCTTTCCAATGATGGTTCTGTGAAGGATCTGGAAAAGGACCTTGAAGAAGACGAGAACGGCGAAGACAAGAGCATTCTGCCCGCTGGCAAATCCCTCTTCCCCGAGACCAAGAAGGGCCGTTCCACCGCTGAGAACTACTATGTGCTCAGCCCCGAGATGTAAGAAACTGCATCTTGCATAAAATTAACAGAGCCCCCGCATCCTGACAGATGCGGGGGCTTGCTCGTTCTGTTCTATAAGAAGAGGATTTAAATCTCCGCGCAGCCACACAGCTCAGCAATGCGGCAGATGACAGCCTCAATCACGTTGGCCGGGCACGAGGCTCCGGCGGTCACACCAATCTGCAGCTCCCGTTCCGGGTGCTTGAACCATGGAGGCAGGGGGCGGACCACCTCACACTTGCGCTCCAGGTCATAGCAGCGGATACGCTGGGGGCGCAGCAGGCAATCGGCAGTCGAGACAAAGAACGTTGGCACCTTACGCGCCGCAATATGAGCCAGATGCGTGGTGTTGGAACTATTGTATCCACCAATGATGAACATGGCGTCAAGAGGCTTCTCAAGCAGGGCAAACAGCGCATTCTGCCTGTCCTGCGTTGCTCCGCAGATGGTATCAAACATGTGGAAGCGTTCATCGTTTCCATCGCGCTCTACCACCGCCGCCCGCAGAATTTCCTGAATTGCTGCTGTCTCAGACTTCAGCATAGTTGTCTGATTCGCCAGTCCGATTTCAGCCAGGTGTACGTCTGGGTCAAACCCGGTGGAATGGCTGCCGGCAAAGTGTTCCATGAACGCCAGGCGGTCTCCCAATCCATTCATGTAATCAGCCACCATGCGAGCGTCCTTCTCATTAAAGATAATCAGGAAGTTCCCCTTGCCATCCTTACCCAGCGATTGCGAGGCGGTTGCCATGCTTTCCTCGTGTTTGGACTTGCCGTGAATAATGCTTGTCACACCGGCGGCTGCGTAAGTGCGAACGCGCTGCCATACTTTGATGACATTGCCGCAGGTGCTGTCCACAAGGGTAACGCCTTTGTCTTCCAGCCGGCGGCGAAGCTCCACCGGCACACCGAAGGCGGGCATAATGACCACGTCCTCTGCCGTCAGGGCATCATAAGCTGGGGCATCCATCTTCCACGGCAGGTGCAACAGGCCCAGAGCATCCAGCCGGGCATTCACATCCGGGTTATGGATGATTTCTCCGATAAGCCAGATGCGGCGCCCCTTAAAGAGGCGGCAGGCCGCATAGGCAATCTCGATAGCCCGTTTCACGCCATCGCAGAACCCGAAGGATTCTGCCAGGAACAAACGAACTCCGGGCAATTCCAGCTCGTTTCCCTGCTCCCGGATGCAATCCACCAGAGAGCTCTGGAAATGCGCTAAATCCTGCGCCACCTGTTCCATCACCTCAGGCCGGCGCACATTCACCGGTCTGTTCACCTTTGCGTTATCCATGAATTAATGGGGAATGTTCAGAGCCTCGTAGGCAAGAATCTGGCAGCCCTTCAAATCCATCTTACCAGTCGGAAGTGCCGGGATGGCCTCTACGGGGATGATTTCACGCGGGCACCAGAGGCGCGGCAGACCTTCTGCCACCAGATGGTTCTTAATCTCTTCCAGAGCCTGATTCAAATGCCCGTGGTGAACCGCAGAAAGCAGCACCAGGGCCTCGCCCTTGGCTGCATCCGGCACGCCCATCACCGCTACGGCTCGCCCTGTAAAACCTTCCGGCAGCTCCACATAAGCCTCAATCGCGTTTTCAACCACCTCGTGAGGAACCATTTCGCCACCAATCTTGGAGAATCGGGAGCGGCGCCCACCGAGGGTCAGGAAGCCATTGAGGTCCACAAAGCCCAGGTCACCAGTCTTGAACCAGCCATCGCGGAGGATTTCAGCGTTGAGGTCTTCACGCCCGATATAACCGCTGAACACATTCGGGCCTTTGAACCAGATCATGCCCTGCTCCGAAAGCGGCAGCTGCACGGAGTCATCATCCGGATCTGTGATACGCACCGCCAGGCCCGGTACCAGCTGACCAATTGTGCCGAGCTTGACACCCGGCACATAGTAGGGCTGTTCCTCGGTAGCAACCACCTTATCCAGATTCACGCCGCACAGCGGTGTTGTTTCTGTGAGGCCGTAGCCTTCCAGCAGCTGAACCCCGCATTTGGCAAGGAATTCATCAGACAATGCCTGCTGCAGTTTCTCGGCACCCACCACGAAATACCTCACGCTTTCGTATGTATCACTCTTAGCACGGCGCAGCATACTGCGGGCAAAAGTGGGGGTGGAAATCACCACGGTACACTTGTGCTTCTCAATGAGATCATTGAGGTTCTTGGCATCAAGAGGAGAGGGATAGGTCACCATACCGAAACCATAAATCAACGGCATAATGGTGGTGAACGAAAGCCCCAGACTGTGGAAGATGGGCAGACTGCACAAAATGGGACTTCCTTCCGGCACCCATACCTTGCTGAGCAGCTGAGCCGTGTTGGAAAGAATCATCTTATGCGTAATAGGTACCCCCTTGGGCTCGCCGGAGGAGCCGGAGGTGAACAGCAGGGCAGCCTCATCATCCTTGCAACGCTTATCCAAATCAAAGGTCTTGGCAATCAGCGGCATGGGTGCAAACTTGGCAAAGGCAACCCAGCTGGCAATAGAGGCCTTGCCAAGTCCTTTGAGCACTTTATCCAGGTGGATGATGGCTTCTCCCTTCGGCCAGGGGAACTGGGGCAGCTTGCTCATGAAGGCCCGGGCAGTCACGAAGTGTTTGATGCCGCTCTGGCGCACAATGCTCTCGAAGGCCGGTTCAGATGAAGTGTAATTGATGTTCACCGGCACAATACCTGCCAGGAAGCACGCGATATTGGCTATCACGCCACCCTTACCAGGAGGCAGCAGGATACCCAGGCGCTCTTCCTTCACATTCTTCTTCATCCAGCGGGAAAGAGCCATGGCTACACCCAGCATCAGGCTGTATGGCATGCTCGTGCCGTCCAGACCGTCAACAAGCGCCACCTTCGGGTTCTTCTTCATGCCCTCTACAATCACACGGGCGAGCGATTTCTCAAATGCCGGGTTCTCAGTATAGCGCACATAGCAGGCTTCCATCCATGCTTGCAGCAGGCGCTCACCCGTCTGAGGGCCAGATTGAAGTTTGGGCAGGAAATCTACCGTGGCCCAGTCATAATCGTTCCCGGAGGTGAATGCCCGGCTCTGGTGGTTGCGGAAAGTACCCACAAAAACAGGCACCGGGGCAATATGCAGAGCACCCAGCTGCATCATGAAAGGCATAGGCACATCAGAAATCGTGCCAATGATGCTGTGCGGACGGCCCGGCAGGAAGAGCACATCCAACCCTTGCTGCTTGAGCTGCATAATCTTCTCACGCAGAGAGCGGCTGTCGCTCTTACGGAAATTGAAGGAAAGGATATCGCTGCCGCTCTCATTGACAATTTTCATGACAGCAGGCGGGGGAATCAACACCTCCTCCACCATGAATGCAACATTTTCTGCCCCGCCCATTGCCTTGATAATGGCGGGAAGCGTGTTTTCATCCACGCGGTTGAGAATATAGAAAGAGGGCTGCGAGGGGCGGTTCTCCGTCCCGTAAATACGAACAGTAGCCATGCAACTATTATACAGCAGACTTGGATTTTGTCAACAAATCAACTGTTATTTTTCTGCTCGTCTGCAATACTATGCGGCATCAGGCTCCGCAGCGTCTGCCCTGCTTCCGGAGACTGCTGCTCCACCGCCTCAATGAATGCAGGTATCCAGGGCTGCATGCAATGGGCCGTCATGTGCAGGCAGGCAAAGATAACGGCCAGAGCCATAAGCTGGCGAAGAAGCGTGGTCGGCTGCAGTTGCAGCGGAAGAGTACCGCAGCGCATATCCCACATCGTGATACCACGGGAGCGCAGAACCCACCAGGAGTAACCCATCATGAACACAGGCAACACCGATATCATCATACCCATGCCACTCAGAAACACCCAGCAGGACCGCGCAAATGCACGCCCAAGAGTCATGGGTTCTCCCCCCACCGGGCGGACCTGTATGCCCAGCATAGCCTTACCCGGAGTAGTTCCCAGGAAATGAATCAGCCCGGCTTCCAAGGCAATGAAAGCGATCCAGACAATCGGACCCGAAGGCAGCAGAGAGGGGATGAATGGTATCTCCCGCACATAAATAACGCCAAACATCAGGGCAACAAAAAGCGCCATATCCACAAAGCGGGCCAGCATTCGTGTGGCCGGTGAGGGCAGATACACCCGCACCGCCCCGCTTGGTAATTCCTGCGTGTCGGCATCCTGCGCCTCTTCAGGAACGGGGGGCAGTTCTTCCTGCTCCACAGGAGGAGTGTCTTCTTTCAGAAAATCCGCCAGAGCCGGCAATTCCCGCAGGGGCATCCACCGGTCACATCCAGCATGCCAGCCCTTGCTGTCCGGGGTAAGTTCTCCCATCTGCACCCGTGAAAGCACATCCGGCACATTGGAAGGGCCACATTTCTTTTTGTCTGCTATCCAGTAGATATCCATATCTCCACTTTCTGCTTAGTTGGAACGCAATGCCTTGGCCGGGTCCTGCCGGGAAACGATGAACGCCGGAATAATCGCAGCAATGGTCACCATGACAAAAGCCTGAAGTGCCTGGGTGGCAAAGGTGACAGGGTCGTAGACCGCCGGCAAGGTGATTCCATGAGCCTGCATGGGGAACGGATCCATGCCGATGCTGGCAAGGGCTGCCTGTATCTCCAAGCGATAATACAGCACCAGCAAGGCCAGCAGCACACCACAGATTGCGCCGAGAAGACCAATAATCACCCCCTGCCATGCAAAGATACCCATAATTTTGGTCGGAGTTGCTCCCAGAGCCTGCAATACGGCAATCTCACGCTTGCGCTGCATGGACATGGTGAACATGACGGCCATGATGCAGAAACTGGCAATAAGAGAGATAATGGAGAGCACAAAACTCATCATGACCCGTTCATTTGCAATCAGTTTGTACCATTGCTCAAAGCTGCGGGTCCACGGAGCAATGTACCAGTTAAGCCCATGTGGGAAAGCGCTCTGCGACACTTCCAGAGGCGGCAGCAGCGCCTGGATGTCGGTCTCCACGCTACCGGGGTTATTGGGGTCTTTCACCCGCACGCAGATACCATGCACCTGACTGGCCCCCCCAGCAGAAAGGCCAAGCACATCCTGAGCAATCTGCAGAGGTACGTATACGTTAGGCCCCGGCATATTCTCCGGTGTCTGGTAAATACCCACAACGCGCAAATCCATAGGCATCACCATTTCATTGATGCTCTTCACAGCTTTACCATCCTCTTTGTCCCGGTCCAGCCCGGCCAGAGCGGCAGCTTCTTCCTGCCAGGCCTGCTGCTCCTCTGTTGTGAAGGGAACGCCATTCCGATGCCCCTGGGCCATGCGGTAGAAAGCCGAACAGGCTTCTTTCTCACTCATACGCAACTTGGAGTTATCAAACTGCAGGATGTGGGTCACTATGGTCTCCAGCCGGGCATCCGCTACCACCACTCCATTCTCCGCGGCCGCAGAGCCCTCGAAAAGCCGGGCTACGGAATCCATGAAATCCTTGTTCTCATGCGTCTGCAACGGGTTCTGAATCATGGCATAGATATCGGCCACTTCATCCAGGCTTCCAACCGGGGTGAGGTGCAGATTATCCCCCACGCGCAGTCCCAGGTTATTCGCGGTCACCGCAGAAACCACACACTCCTGGTCAAGTCCTTCGCCGAAATCAAATGTACCCTCGCGCAGCATTTCAGCCAACGGGGCAATCTGCTGCTGATTATGGGGTTCAATAGCAGTGAACTGCACCGTCATGCGCCCACTGCGGCTTTGGGCAAAGGCATCCCCATCCAGCTGAGGATACACGCTTACCACCTGCGGCAATTCGCGGATTTTATCGGAAAGGGTTGCCCAATCAACAATATCATCGGTCAGGCTCATGCGCTGGTAGCCATCCGTCTGCGCTATCACGTAATGCGGAGCAAACGCCAGCACGCGGCTTTCCATTTCGCGCTGCAACCCCTCCATGACCGACAACACCACAATCAGCACCATCACGCCCAGTGCCACACCAGCCAGACAGATGAAGGTGATGATGGAAAACATAGAACGAAGCGGGTTGAGGTATCTCACCGCCAGCATCAGGCTTAAATTACGTCGCAACAGTTTCATGCAGATGCCAGAGTATCACACATTCCCCGCGCACGGGCAAGCCTGAATGCTGGCATGCGCCCGCTGCGTCATATTTTTGACGAAATATCATCTTGCACCATCAGTAAAACATGATACAATCACAGCAAATGGACGAGAAACTGATTATTATCGGAACAGGGCCTGCCGGATATACGGCAGCCATCTACGCTGCCCGCGCAGATCTTCACCCGCTTGTATTCACAGGCAGCCAGATTGGCGGGCAACTTACTACAACCACAGAAGTAGAGAATTTCCCGGGCTTTCCGGAGGGAATCATGGGGCCTGAACTCATGTTCAACATGAGCCAGCAGGCCGAAAAGCATGGTGCCCGCTTCGCGTATGAGGAAGTTATCTCTGTTACCCAGGAGGCTTGCACCGGGCTCTTCACGGTCACCACATCCGGCGGCGCATATAAGGCAGAGGCCGTCATCATCGCCACAGGAGCACGTGCCCGCTATCTGGGCCTCGAGGGAGAAAGCGAGCTGGTGGGTCACGGACTGACAGCCTGTGCCACATGCGATGGCGCCTTCTACCGCGATGTACCTGTGTGCGTGGTCGGCGGCGGCGACAGCGCCTGCGAAGAAGCCAATTTCCTGACCCGCTTTGCCAGCAAGGTCTATCTCATCCACCGCCGCGACCAGCTGCGCGCCAGCAAGGCCATGCAGCAGCGCACTCTGGAAAACCCCAAGGTAGAGCCTGTATGGAACAGCACCATTGCCGCTTATCACACCGATGATAAGGGGGAGATGTGCGGTGTTACGCTCAAGAATACGACAGACGGCACAGAGAGTGAGCTGGAGGTCAAGTGTGTCTTCATGGCCATTGGTAACACCCCCGTCAGCGCCTTTGCCGGCGACCTGGTGGAACGCGATGCCGCAGGATTTGTGGTGACTACCGGCGCAGGCACAGCCACCAGGACTCCCGGGCTCTTTGCTGCGGGCGACGTGGCCGACCCCACCTACCGCCAGGCCATTTCTGCGGCCGGCATGGGCTGCAGGGCAGCCATGGATGCCGAGCGCTATCTTCTGACCCGTGAATAACCCCCCTTCCCTCTGCACCTTTTACTCCATTCAGATATGAAACGCCTCCTTCTATTGCCTCTTTGCACATTGTTTGCAGCCTGCAGCACCACCAACACCCAGTTGGAGGAAGCAGCTACCTTATTCAACGCCGGGAAAACCAGTGATGCAGTCGTGCTCTACCGCGCCATTGCTGTACAGGGAGACCCGGAAGCACAGCTGCAGCTAGCCAAGTGTTATGACTTCGGCAAGGGCGTGGAGCAGAACCTGACGGAGGCGGTGCATTGGTATACCCGTTCTGCCGAAGGGGGTAATTCCAACGCGCAGGATAACCTTGCCACCTGCTATATTTCCGGCTCAGGAGTAAAGAAAGATCTGAACAAGGCTTTCTACTGGTACAGCCGGGCCGCTCAGGCTGGGAACCCCTCCGCCCTGAACAACCTGGGGCTCTGCTACCGCAATGGAGAAGGAACAGAGAAAGACGATATCAAGGCCGTAGAATGCTTCCTGGCAGCGGCTGAGCAAGGTAATGCGAATGGGCAGTACAACCTGGGCCGCTGTTATTTCCATGGCATCGGGGTTCCGTGCAACCCGGAAATGGCCAAAGACTGGATCGGCAATGCTGCTGCCCAGGGGCACGAAAACGCCCGGCTGTTTATGGCTGATAACAACTGGCAGTAATAACTTCTGTTACAGTCGGAGTTTAAGCTTTTTCCGCACGGGATGCGGGTGTATAATCATCCCATGCAGCAACAAGACCAGACACCCGGAAAAACACCGTGGGGTTCCTTCTGGAGTCTCACGGTGATTCAGTCCATGAACGCCTTGAATGAAAAGGGCGTGCAATTTCTGCTCATCGGGCTGGGTATATGGCTGGCGATGGAGCTTCAGTACTCGTTATCGGTATTGATTGTGCTGCCTTTTATTCTATTTTCTCCCCTGGGCGGCTGGATTGCTGACCGTTGGTGCAAGACCCGCCTGCTGCAGGCCATGGTGCTGCTGCAGGTCTTTGTGCTGGTGGGCATGAGCCTGGGGCTCTGGCTGGAGCATCTGGGGCTGGCTGTTTCCAGCTTTGCCATCTTCTGTGTTCAGGCTATGTTCTTCAGTCCGGCAAAGAAGGGGCTGGTGAAGGATATCGTGGGGTCGGAGAACATCGGTTTTGCGAGCGGCGTCATGGAGATTTCCACCATGCTGGCTCTTCTTGCCGGCCAGATTGGCGCACTCTACCTCATCTACACACTGCTGAAGCTCTGGGGGCCGGATGCCGGCTGGCAGGCAGCAGCCCTGCCCTGCGCCTGCTGCACGGTGGGGGCAGTTGTTGTTTTCATCATGAGTCTGTTCATGCCCCGGTATCCGGCACAAAGCACGCGGCCTTTTCAATGGAACCTGCTCTGGTGTCACTTCTCCCAGCTCCGCATGCTGTGGAATAACAAAGTGCTTCGCAACAGCGAAATCGGCATCGGATATTTCTGGTTCCTGGCCAGCGTGATGATGCTGATTGTCCTGCAGATGGCAGCAGAGGCGCACCCGGTTCACAGCAAGGCCGACTTCATGCAAGTACTCGGTCAGCAGAAGGATTCTGCCCTGCTCTTTGCCTGGCTGAGCGGCGGCTCCATCAGTGGCGGGCTCTGTGCTTCCCTTATCTGCGCCCGGAAAATACGCAGCTGGGTGGCAACGGCTGGCGGTATCGGCATGACGCTGGGGTGCGTTGCGCTGGCGCTTCTGCCTTACGGCACACCGCTGTTTTTCGCCGCCCTGGCCTTTACCGGTTTCATGGCAGCCGGATACCTGGTACCGCTCAATGCACTGCTGCAAGACCGCGCCGATGATGATAAGCGTGGAGATGTCATTGCGGCGGGTAATCTGGTGGATTGCGGCCTTGGCATCCTGGCGGTGCTCCTGCAAGGGGCTGCAAAGGTGGCAGGTATCTCCCCGCAATGGCAATGCGCCATACTGGCTCTTACCAGCGCGCTGGTAGCTCTCTTTATTATCCGCAATACCAGGGTTTAACCCCGAATCAATCTGGAGCAGTTCTCCAGAACAGCATTCAGAGCAGAATAGCCATAAGAGCCGGCATCCCGTAAACGGCGGATTTCGACACGCAGGTCATCACTCACACGCCGCAGACGCTCTGTGGGCACTCTTTCTGAAGCGACCTGCTGAGGGGATAAACCGGACTGCATTTTCTCCACAGCATCGGCACGCCGCTCAATCTTTGAAAGCGCCCCCTGAAGCCCGGGCAGCAGCAACTCAGCCGTCTCTCTGCTTCCTACCTTACGCAGCAGGTAAAGCGCATCCTCCAAGCTGTCGCACCACTCAGCATACGCGCGGAAAAGTGGCGTTTCATCCCGCCGCTCTGTGGCATCCGCAGGAAAAGCATCCATTTTGTAGTACTTGAACAAGGATATCAGCTCGTCCGCACCATAGGCATTGACCTCCAGCAGCCGCTGCAGCACAGGCACACAGCCCTGGGTGATGTGCATCAGGTCGCGCATCGCCCCTTCCAGCATACGGGCTTCCTCTGCCGAGCGGATAGGCTGGCTTCCCAGCTGCTCGGTAGCCCGGAGCAAATACTCCAGCCTGGGTTTCAATTCCGCCGCTGCAGCCAGACCACTTTCGCGGTCGCTGACAACACGTAACAAGCGATCCACTTCCCGGGACTCCTCCACAAGCCTCCGGCATGTCTCCTGAATCCCGGGCATGGTCTCCACCTGCCCTGCCGCAACCGGCAGGGCGCTCATCAGGCATACACCCAATATGTGGCACCGATAGCTCATCGGCTGGTATTGTAACCCGCCCGCAGATTTCTGTCAAGGGGCAAAAGAAAGCGGGGGTATCCGGCACAACAGCCAGACACCCCCGGATTCATTAATAGATAAAAGCCTGCTTAATGTCCGCTCAGGGTGGTGATGTAGTAACCGGCAATAACAGCGGTACCAATCACACCAGCCACATTCGGGCCCATGGCGTGCATGAGCAGGAAGTTCGTGCGGTCAGCCTGCTGACCCACATTGTGAGACACGCGGGCTGCCATCGGCACGGCAGAAACACCGGCAGAACCGATGAGCGGGTTGATGGGGTTCTTACGCCAGCCGGGAACCAGGTTCATGAGCTGGGCGCAGAGCAGACCACATATCGTAGCCACTGCGAAGGCCACAACACCCAGAAGGATGATAAGGAGGGTTTCCTGCTGGAGGAAACGGGCACCCTGCATGGTAAGGCCTACGGAAACACCAAGAAGAATAGTGGTGATGTTCATGAGCTCATTCTGGGCACAGCTTACGAGACGCTCGGTCACCTGGCATTCGCGCAGGAAGTTACCCAGCATCAGCATACCCAGCAGCGGGGCTGCATCCGGGCAAAGCAGAATGGTGGTCAGCGTCACCACGAAGCAGAAGAACAGCTTCTCTCCCTTGGAAACCTGGCGCAGACTCTTCATCTTGATCTTACGCTGGGCTTCCGTGGTGCAGAGCTTCATGAACGGCGGCTGAATCAGCGGCACCAGTGCCATGTACGTGTAAGCAGCCACGGCAATGGCACCGAGCAGCTCGGGAGCCATCTTGCTGGCCAGGAAGATGGAGGTGGGGCCGTCTGCACCACCGATGATACCGATGGCTGCAGCCTGTCCCTTGGTGAAGCCAAGCCCCACGGCACAGAGGAAGGTGAAAGCCACACCACCCTGAGCAGCAGCGCCCAGCAGGAGAGACTTAGGAGAAGCCAGAAGCGGGCCGAAGTCTGTGAGAGCACCCACACCCATGAAGATAAGGGCGGGGAAAATCTCACACTTGATACCGAGGCCAAGCCAGTCGAACAAACCGCCGTGAGGCTTCACCAGCAGGTACTTCTGCGGAGTCTGGCCGCTCACGACCAGCTTACCTTTCTGCACCTTGCCGGTTTCCGGATCCACGGCATCCCTGACAGTCATGGGAGCATCCATTGCAGCGTTGTACTCAGCAGCCTGAGCCGGGTCTACACCCTCGGTGCTCTGCTTGCTGACACCGGCGTCCTCAAACGGAGCCAGTTCCAGCTGAATGAAGCCCACATCCTGCATAGTGGAGCGGGTCACCTTGCCTTCTTCAATGGCAACAACCTCACGCTGAGCCTGGGTAATGACCATGCCGTTGTCCGGAATGTTGGCGATAAGGGCACCGAAAGCAATCGGCACCATGAGCAGCGGTTCAAACTGCTTCACCACACCCAGATACAGCATCACGGCCACAACACCCCACATCACGTACATCTGCCAGGTCATCTGGTAGACTCCCATGCCGGAGATAAAGCTCGCGAAGGATTCTAAAAGTTCTTGCATATCTGAATAAATGCGTTGTTATCTACCTCTGCCCCGCCTGGGGACAGAGCCTGCCTGTCTGCACTTAACCAATGTAAGCCAGAGCCTGGCCTTCCGTCACGGTATCACCGGGCTTCACAGCAAAAGAGGTCACGGTGCCGTTAGCGGGAGCATAGATGACAGTGTTCATCTTCATGGCTTCCACAGTCATCACCTGATCACCTTCCTTCACGGCAGTACCGGGCTGCACATCCAGAGAGACCACCTTAGCAGCCAGCGGGCTGGGGATGGGGGTACCGGAACCAGCCGGAGCAGCGGCAGGAGCGGGAGCTGCGGCTACAGGAGCGGGAGCAGCCACAGGAGCGGGAGCCACCACAGGAGCAGCCACGGGGGCGGGAGCAGCAGCCACGGGGGCAGTGCCACCCACGGTCTCTACGGTTACATCAAAGGTCTGACCGGCAACAGTAATACGGAGCTGTTTCATATCGTTTATTTCTATTTTGTTTTGTTTGAAGTGTTTGGAGATGTATATAGGAGGGGAATGTGCACTGAAAAATCAGCGCACCGGAGAATTGTTCATCGCAACGGCCCGACCACCTTGTCCGTAGACGGGGTCAACCGGCTTGATGTCCAGAATGCGAGCCTCATTGCCTACAGTCACCTTCACGGCGGCGGCAATGGCGGCTACAACCTGCGGTGTAATGCTGCTCTGGGCTGCATCATAGATACCGGCTGCAATAGCAGCCACCTGTGCAGGCGGCAGTTCCGGCGCTACCACGGGGGCAGCCACCGGGGCAGGAGCCATGGCTGCCTTGGCAGCCTCGGCCTTTGCCTTGCGCTTGGCATCCAGACGCTGAGCCACGGCTCCCGATATTGTCAGAATGACGCTCAGGAAGCTGAGGCAGCACACCACCACACACATGCCGGTCACCTGGTAGATGACGGCATCCATATCGAGTGCAGCGAGTGTTTGTATCATTGTCTTGTTGGTTTATATGAAAATCTATCAGAGAGGCATGTTACCATGCTTCTTGGCGGGGTGACTCTCGCGCTTGCTGAGCAGGGTACGCAGCGTGAGTGCAATACGGGCACGGGATTCCTTCGGGTCGATGATGTCGGTCACCTGGTCGGAAGCCGCAGCAGCATAGGGATTGGAGAATGCCTTCTCGTATTCAGCCACAAGCTCCTTCTGGCGCTCGGCTCGGGCAGCAGAATCCTCGATACCCTTGAGCTCGCGTCCGTAGAGAATCTGCACAGCACCGGCAGCCCCCATCACAGCAATTTCGGCGCAGGGCCATGCAAACACGGCATCCGCACCCAGCCCCTTGCAGCACATGGCGATGTAGGCACCGCCGTAGGCCTTACGCATAATGAGGGTCACCTTCGGCACAGAGGCAGAGGAATAGGCATAAATCATCTTGGCACCATGGCGGATGATACCGCCGCGTTCCTGCTGCTTGCCAGGCAGGAAGCCGGGCACGTCCACCAGGTTCACCAGCGGAATGTTGAAGGCATCGCAGCAGCGGATGAAGCGGGCAGCCTTGTCAGAAGCATCAATATCCAGGCAACCGGCCTTCACAGCAGGCTGGTTGGCAATGATGCCCACCACAACACCACAGATACGGCCGAAGCCCACCACCACATTACCGGCAAAGTTGGCATGCACTTCCAGGAAGCTGCCTTCGTCCACCAGCCGGGCAATCACCTTCTGCACATCCAGCGGGGTGTTGTTGTTATCGGGGATAATGTCGTTCATCCCTTCCTGCGGGGCAATATCAAGCGGCTGGCTCAGGTCATGCGGAGGCTCCTGTGCGTTGTTGGAGGGCAGATAGGTCAGCAGCTGCTTGGCAATGGAAATGGCGTGTTCATCCGTCTCGGCCACGAAGTGGGCATTGCCGGATACTGAGGAATGCACGGCGGCACCACCGATTTCTTCCATGGTGCACTGCTCATAGGTCACCTGCTCAATCACCTTCGGACCAGTGATGTACATACCGGCAGCTCCACCCTTGCGGATGATGATGAAGTCGGTCAGCGCAGGGGAGTATGCTGCACCGCCGGCGCAGGGCCCGAGAATCAGGGAAATCTGCGGCACCACACCACTGGCTGCCACGTTGTTGTAGAACACATTGGCAAAACCGGTAAGGGATTCCACGCCCTCCTGCAGGCGGGCACCGCCGGAGTCGTTAATCTGAATAATCGGCATACCGGCCTTAAGTGCATACTGCTGGGCATCACAAATCTTCTGGGCGTGCATGTAGCCCAGGGAACCACCCTGTGCCAGGAAATCTGCAGAAGAAGCAGCCACAGGACGACCGTTCACCAGGCCAAAGCCCGTTACGATGCCATCGCCCGGGATTTCCTTGTTCTGCATGCCGAAATTGCTGCAATGATGCTTGGTATGCATGCCGATTTCCGTAAAGGAGCCGTTGTCAAACAGACAGGCGATACGCTCACGGGCAGTCCAGTCGCCCTTGGCATGTCGAGCATCATATTTTTCCTGGCTGGCGGCGTATTTAATCTTGTTACGACGAGTTTCCAGGTCCTCCAGCAGTTTGGGGTCTATGGCCATAGTATCTGAAATTGGTAAATGTTTCCCGCGTCATGGGCTGTGGGTACAGTCCACCTAAGCTGGGTAGATTCTAGCATACAGACTCACTCAAGTGAAGCAAAATCTGAAACAGACCCGAAAAAAGCCCATCTGTTCCCGGAATCAGCCCTGCACAACGATGCGGGGCGTCAGAATACAGCGACAGTAGGTGCCGGGCTCTACGTGCGTACGGGGCCAAACAATACAATCATCCAGCACACAGCCAGCAGGGATAACCGCATCCTGACCAACAACACAGTCCTCACCCAGCTCTGCCCCGGGGGCAATACTGGCGGTCGGGTGAATGCGCTCCCGGCTGTTCAGCTCTATCATGGTATCAATGTAGCCAGCGGGAGACCCGATTTCGTGCCAGTTGGCCCAGTCGAACACCACGCCGCCCACGCGACCTTGCTTAATGAGTTCCAGCCAGATAGGCACAATGGAAAAGGTGTCTTCTTCCGGGAATAATTCCGCCACTTCCGGCTCCATGAGATACACCCCGGCAAACTGGTGAGTGCCGGGATTCACCCCGAGCGCATGGCGCATATCGGTGATGGCCCCCGTTTCCGGGTCAAAGCCCACATTGCGCTTACCATCCACACTCCGCAAAGCTAGCGTCACCAGATTACCGCGGCGCTTATGCTCTGCCAGCAGCCCAGCCACCGGAATATCGGTCAGGATATCACCATTGTGTACCAGCAGAGGCTCGCCGGGTTTCACCCAAGGCATGATTTTCTTCACCCCGCCACCGGAATCCAGCGGAGTTTCTTCCTCGCTGAAACTTACAGGGCAGCCCCGGTAGACCGGCTCCGGGAATGCGCGTTCCCACATGAGCGGCAGGCAGGAGATATTCACCATGAACTCCGTCACCCCGCTGCGCAGGTAGTGGTCCATGGTGTGCTGGATGAGCGGCTTCTGAAAAACCGGCATCAGC
>CAJGDB010000021.1 GCA_904502165.1 uncultured Akkermansia sp. | reverse complement strand
GGAAACGGTAGTCTTGTCTTTGGTGTTTTCCATGGTGAGATTGTGAGTTTGGTTTTGGCGAATTAACTATACCATCTCTTCTTCTGGAGAGCACCTTTTTTTGTGCTCTCGCCGTGTCGCATTTAATTTTGCCATTCTCACGCATAGCAATCCTCCCCCCTTTTTGCTTTACATACGCCACCGCTTTCTGGTAGAATAAAGTACTAATTGATACCATCCTCCACCCCCGATATGCGTACCTTTCTTTCCTTACTCCTGACAAGTGCCCTGAGCACAGGCGTAGTCTGTGCGTCTGTCGACTATCCCGGCACGGCCCCGGCAGAAGCGCAATCCAGCCTGAAGGGCTACAAAAACAACTGGACAGGAACACTGAACAACAAACTCTTTACCGCCAGCTACCAGGGTGGCAGCAAAGGAGTGAGTCTCACCTCGCTGAAAACAGCCGGGGGAGAAGAACTGCTCAATGCCGACTCTCTCCCCATCTTCTCTATCAGAATGATTGATGGCAAGGTGTACACACCGGCCAACATGAAATGCCACTCTGTCAATTCCGAAACACTCACGCCCGATGAATCAGCAGTCAAACTCTCCAGCAAGCTCCCGGGTAAGGCTCTGACTGCAACCTTCAGCGCACCGGATGCTTCCTTCCAGGTACAATGGAAGGCTGTTTTGAGGGATGGCTCACACTACCTCCGCCAGGAGCTCAACATCACCGCCGCCAGAGAAAGTTACATCAGCACCATCACGGCACAGCAATGCCATGTCACTGGTGGCACCACACCCACCATTTCCGGCAACACCACGCATGGGCGGATTGTGATGAACAACAAGATTTTTGCAGGGCTGGAAACCCCTATGTCCATAATGACTGCGGGTTCTCAGGGAAAAGTGGAAACACCCTGGAATCCCGGCGCATGGATGCCGGAATCCTTTGCCGATGCATTCAGCATTCCGGCATCGTTCGAGAAGCAGTATGGCAAGACCTACAGCGACAAGCACGGGCCTGTCATGGTTTATCTGCGCACAGCAGAAGGACCTGTCAGATTCGAAAAGGGAGGTGACTGCAATATCACGTTCCAGTACAAGAGCGGCACGCACCGGCTCAATATACTGGGTGTGCAACTTCTCGACAATGCAGATGCCGTGGTAAGCGAAGATGTGCACAAGGGCAGCACCGGCCATACAGGCAATGCCAACACCTACCACATCACCGTACCGGCAGCAGGTGAATACAAACTCCGCTACTGGGTGGAAACCCGCACAGAAAGCATCACCAGCGCAGGTAATATCGTGCTTTCCCTGCCCCTTGCAAAGGAGGAATCTGTCATTGACAACACGCCCGAGCGACTGGTAAAGGGTATCTGGCAGCGCAAGGCACCTCTGCAAGCCGGGGATTCATGGAAGGTATCTTCCGTGCTCGGACTTGTTGCTCCGGGGCAGCAGCGCCGCTCTTTCCTGGCATACAGCGAGCGCGAACGCGCCGTTCCCTACCGCCCCTTCATACACTACAATGACTGGTACGAAATCGGCATTACCATCAATAACAACCCGGACCCGCTGAAGCGCAACAGCGAGCACTGGCAGCTCAAGACTATCAGCACCTGGTACCGCGAGTTGTACAAGAAGCGTAACACCACCATCGATGCCTTCGTGATTGATGACGGCTGGGACGACTTCAACAGCCTCTGGGGCTTCCACAGCGGCTTCCCCAACGGCTTTGAACTGTACAACGTACTGGCCGGCACCATGAAAGCAGGTATCGGCACCTGGCTTGGTCCGGTCGGTGGATACGGCCATGCCAAGAGCCTCCGTCTTGGTTTCTGGAATCGCAATCACCCCGACAACCAGATTGGCAACTTCCAGCTGTCCAACAAGGAATACTTCGATGCCTTCATCGGCCGCTGCTCCCAGATGGTACGCGACTACGATATGCGCTACTTCAAGTTCGACGGTATCTCTGATAAATTCCATGCCAAGGGGCCCGGCAATACAGAAGATGCAGAGGGCATCATCCGCGTGCTTACAGCGCTCCGCCAGGCCCGCCCGGACATTTATCTCAATACCACGGTAGGTACGTGGGCCAGCCCGTTCTGGGTTCAGTTCTCGGATGCCACATGGCGTCAGGAGAATGACTTCGGCCAGGAAGGCAATGTGGGCGATGCCCGTGATAAATGGATGACCTACCGCGATCGTCTGGTGCATGAAGTCTATGTAACAGGTGCTCCGTTCTGCCCCCTCAACTCCATCATGACCCATGGCCTCATCATCACGAAGAACGGGCCGCCCCGGGTCATGAGCAAGGACCCCGCCAACTGCATCAAGGAAATGCGGACAGCCTTCGGTTTCGGTTCTTCCCTGCAGGAACTTTATGTGGACCAGGACCTCATGGGGCAGAAAGACGGCATGCTCTGGGATGAACTCGCCAAGTGCATTCAGTGGATTCGCTCCAACAAGGATGTTCTGGCAGACATTCACTGGGTGGGCGGTAATCCCTGGGACCGCACCCGGATGGATGGCGATATTTACGGCTGGGCTGCGTGGAACCCCGCCAAGTGCGTTCTGACCCTCCGCAATTCCTCCGGCAAGGCCAGGACCCTCACTACCACGCTCCGCGAAGTGCTGGATGTGCCACCCTCTGTCAAGGGTGCCGTCATTCTCCGCAATTCCTTCAGCGACCAGCGCCCCCTGCCTGGCATTACCGATACTGTGGTAGATGTGGACACCCCGGTCTGCTTCACCCTCAAGCCCATGGAGGTCTTTGTGTGGGAAGGAGCCCCTGCCAACTAAGCTCTCAGAAACAATACAGGCAGTAAATCTGTCTACCCCCCTCCCTGGTCGTGCGTGTCTGCAAAATGTGACACGCACGACCTTTTTTCTTGTCTAATCTAGAATGATTCGATATAATGCACGCAACAACACTTATGGTCAATTCAAAATCAAGCAGCAACAGAAGCATGGCCACGAGTCTGGTACGCCGCGCCGGAGTACGCATGACACAGCAGCGCCGCGCCGTATTAGAGACAATTCTTGCCTCGCACGACCACCCCACCGCCGCCCTTATTTTCGAGCGAACCAAGGCACACATGCCGGGCATCTCGCTGGCCACAGTCTATAACTGTCTGGAAACCATGGCAGAGGCTGGTATCATCAACCACCTGAATTTCGACAATGGCCCCTCTCGCTTCTGCCCGAACCTGGAGCCACACGTCCACCTGCTGGACGACACCAGCAACCGCGTGCTGGACATCCAGCTCAAGCCGGGATTGCGGCCAGAAGATGTGTTTGATTTACCGGAAGGCACCTGCGTGACACGCATGGACGCTTGCCTCCACGGCAATGTTCCTGTATAATTACCAGCAGCAATGAGTCTGGTCATCAAAAATCTTCATGCGCGTGTAAAGGACGGCGCACCGATTCTCAACGGAATCAATCTGGAAATCACTAAGGGTGAGGTGCATGCCATCATGGGACCGAACGGATCCGGCAAATCCACCCTTTCAAAAGTGCTCTGCGGCCACCCGGATTACGAAGTCACCGCCGGCAGCGCAGAGCTGGACGGCATGGACCTTCTCTCCATGAGTGTGGATGAACGCAGCCGCGCCGGGCTCTTCCTGGCATTCCAGTACCCTGTGGAAGTACCGGGTGTGACCAATGCCAACTTCATGCGAGCCGCGCTGCAGGCCCGCCTGCCCAAGGGCGAGGAGATTGACGCCGTGGGCTTCTACAAGGAACTGCGCGGCAAGATGAAGCAGCTGGGCATGGACCCGAAGTTCACCGCCCGAGCCGTGAATGAAGGCTTCTCCGGCGGTGAAAAGAAGCGCAATGACATTCTGCAGATGATGATGCTCAACCCCAGCTACGCCATTCTGGATGAAACAGACAGCGGGCTGGATGTGGATGCCCTCCGCATTGTTTCTGAGGGCGTGAACGCCATGCGCGCCCCCTTCCGCAGTTTCCTGGTCATCACGCACTACAAGCGCCTGCTCGATTACATCCGCCCGGATGTGGTGCATGTGCTCTACAAGGGTGAAATTGTGCGAACAGCCGGTTTCGAGCTGGTAGACCACATCGAGCAGCATGGCTTTGATTTTCTGAAGAACGAGGAGGCCTGATGGACGAATCCGCTTTCCAGAGGGATACCCGCGGTGCATTCTCCATGCCGGAGAATCACAAGTACGATGCAGGCTATGGTCTCACAGAAGAGACGATTGACTACATCTGCGATGCCAAGGGCGAACCGGACTGGCTGCGCCAGTTCCGTAAGGATGCCCTCCGCAAGTTCAATGAAATGCCCATGCCCTACCACTGGGCACCTGAGGACATCCGTAATGTAGATTTCGAGAACTTCCGCTACTATCTCTCGCATGGTGCCACCCCCAGCCGCAGCTGGGACGAAGTGCCGGAGGACATGAAACGCACCTTCGAGCGCCTCGGCGTGCCGGAGCAGGAACGCGCCTTCCTGGCCGGTGTGGATGCCCAGTACGACTCTGAGACCGCCTACACCAACATGCGCGAGGAGCTGCAGAAGCAGGGCGTCATCTTTGTGAACTCCACAGAAGGCCTCAAGGAATACGAGCACATCTTCCGCCCCTGGTTCGGCAAGGTCATTCCCGTAGGCGACAACAAATTCTCGGCCCTCAACCACGCTGCATTCTCCGGCGGGTCATTCATCTACGTGCCCAAGGGCGTAAAACTCGCCCAGCCGCTGCAGGCCTACTTCCGCATCAACTCCGAAAGCATGGGGCAGTTCGAGCGCACCCTCATCATTGCCGATGAAGGCGCTGAACTCATGTACATGGAGGGTTGCACCGCCCCGCAGTACGATAGCGCTACCCTGCACTCCGGCGTGGTGGAGCTTGTGGCTCTCAAGGGGGCGAAAATCCAATATGTCACCGTGCAGAACTGGTCCACCAATGTGTACAACCTGGTGATTCAGCGCGGTCTGGCCATGGAGGATGCCGAAATTCGCTGGATTGACTGCAACCTGGGCTCCGGGCTCACCATGAAATACCCTGCCGTGGTGCTGCAGGGCCGCCGCGCCCGTGGCGAGGTGGTCAGCATTTCTCTGGCGCACAGCGGCCAGCTGCAGGATACCGGCGCCCGCATGATTCATGCCGCTCCCGAAACCACCTCCAACATCGTGGCCAAGTCCATCTCCATCGGCGAGGGTCGCGCCAGCTACCGCGGTGAGGTGAAGGTTCTCAAGGGTATGAAGGGCTGCAAGAACAACACCGAATGCGATGCCCTGCTCATCAACGCCGCCAGCCGCACAGACACCTACCCCGCCATCACCGTGAACGGCAATGCCAGCGCCGTGCAGCACGAGGCCTCTGTCTCCCAGGTGGATGAGGAGATGCTCTTCTACCTGCAGCAGCGCGGGCTCACCCGCGCACAGGCCATGAGTCTGGCAGTAAACGGCTTCATTAACGACCTGGTGAAGGAATTCCCCATGGAATACTCCGTGGAGCTTCGCCGCCTCATCGACCTGGAGATGGAGGATTCCATCGGCTAACCCCCAACTGCACCGCATCACACTATGGATTTCCCCCAGAACATGAGCATGGAAGAAGCCTTCGCCCTGGCCGAAGCCGAGGCAAAACTCAACGCTGCACTCGCTGAAAGCAAGGCCCGGTTTGAGAAGGCAGAGATTCCCAACCGTCTCAACGAAGACTGGCGCTTCGGCCGCCCGCACAAATACGCTAAGGAACTGGCAGAATTACTGCAGGGCAACACGCCCGATACAGGCTCTGCCGAAATTCAGGGCTGCGATGAGGAGGCTGTTCGCCTCACCCCCGAGGATGATGACCTGCGCCAGACAGAAATGCTCATGCCCACCATCGGGTCCGATGCCCTGCTCGGGCTTCACCTCAAGCGCTTTGGCAAGGGCTATGCCCTGTATCTTGAAAAGAGCTACGATTCACCTATCATCATCAACTACCGCAGCTCCGGACTCTACACCCCCAGCACTTTCATCATGGCTGCTCCCGGAGTGCAGGCCCATATCATTGAAAACATTCACTGCGAAAACGGGGCCACCATCTTCGCCGCCCGCAACATCCAGGTGGCAGAGGGTGCCAGACTCAAGGTAGAGCTGCACGCTTTCTGCCCCGGTGTGGAACAGGTACAGGGGCGCTGCATGGTCATCACCAATATTCAGAACATGGGTGGCGAGGTGCGTCACCTCACCAATTTCCTGAATCTTGACTGGGCCCGTGAAGAAACAATAGCCGAAATCTATACCGAAGGCTCTGACACTCAGCTCTATTCCTCCAATACACCACTGGAGCATATGGTGCTTGACCAGCACACCCGCCAGGTACACCATGCAGGTGGAGCCGTAAGCAATCTTCTTTACAAAAACGTGCTGGAGGACAAAGCCACCGCCACTTTTGCCGGTAATATCTATGTAGCGCCCGGTGCACATAACACCGATGCCTACCAGAGCAACCGCAACCTCATGCTCAGCGAGGATGCCACGGTCAATTCCCTGCCCGGCCTGGAGATTCTGGCAGATAAGGTACGCTGCTCGCACGGCAGCGCCTCCGGCCCCATGGATGAGGAACAGCTCTTCTACCTGCAATCCCGCGGCATTTCTGAACACGATGCCCACAAACTCATTGCTCTCGGCTTCGTGGAAGAAGTGGATAACAAGTTCAACGCGCCTTTCTGACCCCATCTGAGGCTCGCAGAGCCGAGAAATAAGTCGCAGCAAGCTGCTCCGTGAAACCCTCCCTCCGATCGGAGAAACTTCGGTCAGATATCCTATTCATCATCACCACACCACCACACAAATCAACTCTGAGGCTCGCAGAGCCGAAATTTCACTGAGTTCCAACGAAGTTTCGTTGAGCGCAGCGAAATTTCTCTGAGCTCTGCGAAGTTTCACTTCTCTCGAAATAAGTCGCAGCAAGCTGCTCCGTGAAACCCTCCCTCCGGTCGGCGAAACTTCGGGCTTTGCCCTCAGCGAAATTTCCCTGAGCTCTGCGAAGTTTATCATTACCACTATCTTCTCTCCGATCATGCAAACCTCAACCAAAAAAGGAAAACTTTTAAGAACATCTATTTCTCTATCCGTCAGTATCGTTCATCTATATGACCATATCGAGAAAAAAAGCTACCTCAAAAACCAGTTAGCTCGCGCAGCTACAGCAATTGGTGCCAAATATACATGAAGCAACCTACGCAGAAAGCAGCGACGATTTCATTCATAAACTCCGCATAGCGCTGAAGGAATGCCACGAAACCGAATATTGGCTTACGATATTAAGCGAAAGCATGCCCCATTTGGCAGAAGACGCACAGCTTTTACGAAAAAAAGCCGGAGAAATTCGATTTATGCTCATTTCCAGCATTAAAACAAGGCTTGATTCATCTAATAAGGCAAAGCAGAAATAAGTCGCAGCAAGCTGCTCTGCGAAGTTTCACTTCTCTCGAAATAAGTCGCAGCAAGCTGCTCCGTGAAACCCTCCCTCCGGTCGGCGAAACTTCGGGCTTTGCCCTCAGCGAAATTTCCTTTGCTTTGCAAAGTCAGTTAAACTTTACTCGCTTCGCTCGTTCAGATATATATTATTCATCATCACTACACAATCAACTCTGAGGCTCGCAGAGCCGAAATTTCACTGAGTTCCAACGAAGTTTCGTTGAGCGCAGCAAAATTTATCTGAGCTCTGCGAAGTTTCTCTTCTCTCGAAATAAGTCGCAGCAAGCTGCTCCGTGAAACCGACCTTCCGGTCGGAGAAACTTCGGGCTTCGCCCTCAGCGAAATTTCCTTTGCTTTGCAAAGTCAGTTAAACTTTACTCGCTTCGCTCGTTCAGATATATTCTTCTTCGTCACCTCCGTATGCACCAGTTACTTCTACGCTTCTCTCTCCTCGCGCTTCTGGCCACAGGCATAGTCTCTGCCCAGCCATCTCAACCCATAAGCGAGCAGCCGGCTCTCATTCCCCTGCCGCTTCAGTATGAACAGCAGATGAACCAGCCGGGCTTTCTGCTGACGGGCGGCATCAAGGCAGACACCGCCACCAGCCACAGCGAACTCGGACGAGCCGCTATCCGGGCGCTCATGGCAGCAGGCTTCGAGATGCATCCTGAGGAAACGGAAGGAAACCTGCGCGTCGTGCCCATCAACCACATCAACCCCGAGGCCTATTCCCTGAAAATCACCCCGCAGGAAATCCTCATCGGCATAGCCGGCCCGCAGGCGCTGCCCGCAGCCGCGCAGACTCTGGCCCAGGCCGTGGTGCATGATTCAGCCGGCCAGCCGGCCCTGCCAGCCATGCATGTGGATGATTACCCAGCGTTGCAGCACCGCGGTATCATGCTCGACCCCAGCCGCCACCCCATCAGCGTGAAAGACACGAAGCGCCTACTCTCCCTCATGGCGCGCTACAAGCTCAACCGCCTGCACTGGCACCTCTGCGATGACCAGGGCTGGCGCATCGAGATTAAGAAATATCCGCGTCTCACCGCCATAGGCAGCAAACGACCGGAAAGCTCTGACTGGGTGAACCAGAAGCAGAAGGACGGCAAACCGGTGGAGTTCTTCTACACTCAGAACGACATCCGAGAAGTCGTGGAATATGCCCACTCTCTCGGCATCACCATCATCCCCGAGATAGAAATCCCCGGCCACGCCTGCGCCGCTGTAGCGGCCTACCCGGAACTGGGCAACCAGGACAGCCCCGGCTTTGCCCCCAGGGTCGAGACCGGCTGGGGGGTATTCACCCATGTGATGGCACCCTGCGACTTCACGTTCCGATTTATAGAGGATGTGCTGGCAGAAGTCTGCGAGCTCTTCCCCCGCGCTCCCTACATCCATATCGGCGGCGATGAAGTGCCCCACGACCAGTGGAAGTCCAGCCCGGCAGCCCAGGCTTTCATGAAGCAGCACGCCTACACCCACGAAAGCCAGATTCAGGACCACTTCACGCACTTCTGCGCCCAGGTGCTCCGCAAGCTCGGCCGCCGCATGGTCGGGTGGGACGAAATCATGAGCGCTCCCCAGCTCCCGCAGGATGCCATCGTCATGGCATGGCGCAGCATGGGCCATGCCCGCATCGCCGCCAGCCGCGGTCACCAGGTCATCCTCTGCCCCATCCAGAGCTTCTACTTCAACTTCTCCCAAGGCAACGACCCAGCCGATTCTTTCTATACCGGTCTCTCCGGGTTCGATAACATCAACTGGCAGCACATTCTGGCCTTTGACACACGCATAAATGGAGGCAAGGTCATCGGCATGCAGGCCAACCTCTGGAGCGAATGCATCCCCTGCATGCGGAAGCTCGAATACATGCTTGTGCCCCGCATCTGCGCCCTGGCAGAAAAGGCCTGGTACTACCACAGCAGTTCTGCTCCGGCAGCAGAGCACTTCGGGCAGCGACTCCAGGCTCATTATCCCTACTTTGATTCGCTCCAGCTGAACTTCCGGCAGGAAGATGGCACGCCCCGCCTATATACGGCTCGCTGAGAGGCCGTATACAGGCACGGAGCAGTTCTGTCATCTACTGAGCATTCCCGGGAATGCAGTGTTCTGTTGCTCCTGTTTCTGAGGATTTCCTTCTGATGCCACAAGCATGCCGGATGCTGTGTACTTAGCTGCCTGACTCTGTATTTTATAACGTGCTTATCATCAGAAGGTCAGAAAGCAAGCTCTTCTATGTGACCTTACGGGGTGATCTATGTTTTCCGCGCGGACGCCCTGTCGGTCGTTATTCTATTCTCGGAAGTAGAAAATGGCTCTTTTTTACTCTGTCCTTGATTTACAGGACAATTAGAACCAGAAAGAACCTGAAATTACAGTTTTTTTTGATTTTTTTCGTTCATAAAATGATAAATAGTCTGTACACAGCATCCGGCATGCTGTATACTCAATCCGCTGCGGTGTGCAGGAGAACTTTCCATCGCGCGAGGAATTATCCGACCCGCTGCGGCAACAATCCAATACCATATCTCATTATACTTATGAAAAAAACGTTAATTACACTCATGGTTCTTGCCGGTGTAGCTGCTGCGAGCACTGTATACGAACCATTGAAGGATACAACAACAACGGAATCATTTACAGGAGAGAGCATACCGACAAACATAACACCTGTTGGTTGGTTGAATTCCTCATCTTACAAAACAGGGGTAACGATTGATGCCTCCGCAAACAGTATCACATTTGCCGGCAATGACTGGAACCGAGTGTATGCCGATTACCGCTTCGAAAATCTCATAACTCTGGGTAAGGAGCAGGTTCTCACGTTCTCGTTTACTATTGATCGTCCGACTACTGTCGAGGGTTCTGGCGAGAATCAAGTCACGAAGTCTCTTTCTTCTGCCACGGTTGCCTTCGTAGGAAGCGAGAAGGCCATCGTTATGGGTCACGATGAATCAGGCTTTACAAGTGCGTATTCCAAACTTCAGGTTGGTACAAGTTCCAATGTTGCAGATGCAACAACTGGTGTGGGTGCTCATGGTTACCTCTTCGCCAATGCTTATGGTGCTGTTGCAAGTGTGACATCATCGGCCTCTCTGGACGGCGGTGTTCCCTTTGGTACATCTACCATTTCCGGGTCTATTTCATGGGTTGATGATCAGTTTGTACTGACCATGAGTTCATCCGAGGTACAAGAAGGTGAAATTACATACGAGCTGGGAGAAAACGTGGATCTTCGCGACATTGTCATTTCCATGAATGCCACAACATCCACAAAACCCACCATCAGCAATCTGCGAATGGAGATTGCAAGCGTTCCCGAGCCCGCCACCGCTACGCTGAGTCTGCTGGCTCTTGCCGGTCTGGCTTCCCGCCGCCGCCGTAAGTAAAGAGACTGCAATATCGGGACTCATCCCGGTTCAAAAAAATCACTACAAAGGCAGGCATCTTGCAAAAGCAGGATGCCTGCTTGAATTTACCTTATCCGGCGGTATATGTTGATTCTCTATGCAAGAGAAATCAATTGCCCGATGGCTGTTAAAGGATAGTGTGCTGAACGTAGCAGATGCCGCCCGACTGATACTGGAGATGCAGGAATTACTGGGAACAAAGAGCAAGGAATTGCAACGGCATGAGCTGATTTTGCTCATGCGGCGGGTTATACAGGAGGGTGCGAGCAAAATTGAGAACGATGAACAAACGGCAACTCTCGAATCAGCCATGTGGAGCTGCATCGAAGAAAAAACGGCCTATCTTCGCCCGGTTTCTCTGCGGGATTTAAGATATTTTGCCCGCCGCATACTGAGCAGCAGGAATGCCGCAACCCTGAAACTTCGACACGCAACAAGTTCTGAATGTAGAAGAATTCTTCAGGAAGCTCATGGGAACAGCAAATCCGCCTATGTGAAAGCGAGAGCCATCCTGCACAGCGTCTTCAATTATGGAATAAGAAGAGAGTGGTGCGATTCCAATCCGGTCAGCCGGTTAGATAAGCCAAAGGTACAGGAGAAAGCCATAGAGCCGTTGACGCTGAATGAAGTGCATCAATTGAAACAAGCTGCAAGGGAAAGCGATATGCTCTTGTCTCTGAAATTGATGCTCTACGGCGGTATTCGGCCTGCAGAAGTTGCAAGGCTTCGCATGGATGATATCTGCTGGAACGAAAACGAGGTCATAATCCGCCCCTGTGTAAGCAAGACGGGAGGAGGTCGTTCTGTTCCCTTACGCGGATGCAGCAGGATTCCGGACTGGCAGCGCATCATTCCAAGGAACTGGGCCAGGCGATGGAAGGAGTTAAGAAAGAAAGCCGGTTTTTCGAAGTGGACACCAGATGCCTGCCGGCACACCTTTGCCAGTTACCATGCGGCGTATTTCCGCAATCTGCCCATGCTGCAGCTGGAACTCGGGCATGGTGATCTGGATTTAATCCGCTCGCGTTACGTACGCCCCGCTGTTTCGTCTGATGCAAAATTATTCTGGGAAAACGCTGATGAATAAAAGAGAATTTATAAGCAGAATAAACTTACATTATTCATCATATCTGCAGCCCCCCCTGAAGCGACCGGGAGGGAGCAAAAGGAAAACAGGAGAACGACCATGCTGAAAAAGCCCGAGAAAACAATGAATTTCAGTACTCGGAAACGAGTTTTTTCCTTTACCTGCGCTTTGAAACATGGTATAAATCTAACCAATCATGAACAGATTTATCTTATCAATATTTCTGGCAGCATTATGGTGTGCAGGAACGAGCACGGCCGAGGTTAAATTTCCCGGTAAATCAATGCCGGGCAAAGCAACGGTGGAGTGCAGTGGAACAAGTGCGAGTCTGAAGAACAAAATGTTCACCGCCTCTTTCCGGAAAGATGGAAAAGGTGTTGTTTTTGACGGGCTGAAACAGGCAAACGGAGACGTAGTTGCGGAGAAGGGAACAAACCTCTTCACCCTCTCCCTGGCCGATGGTAAAACCTGGACCTCCCAGGAAATGACTGCTTCCAAGCTGGAGGAAATCAAACTCCCGGTAAAGGAAAAGAGTCCGCAGATTGCAGAGCGGATTCCGGGTAAAGCCGTAGGATGCACCTTTACAACTCCGGATAAGAACCTGGAAGTCAGATGGCGGGCAGTACTACGCAATGATTCGCACTATCTCCGGCAGGAACTGGAAATCAAGGCTCTCAAGGATACCGCCTTCAAACGCCTGACACCTCTTGAATACAACATCCGCAAGGGTGGCATTCCCAGGATATCCGGCAACACCTCACACGGCCGGCTTGTGGTGAACAACCTGGTATTCTGTGGTCTTGAAACCCCGATGAGCATCATGTCTGCCCCCGGAGGAAACGCGGAAGAGCAAGGAAAATGGGATCCTGAAAGCTGGAGTGCCGACTCATTCTCCCAGGTATTCGCAGTACCTGAATCCATTACGAAGAAATACGGAAAGAAATACAGCGAGAAATCCGGTCCCACGGTTCTGGGCATCACTGTTGCAGAAGGCCCGGTTTCATTTGCAGATAAAGGAAAATGCCAGATTAAAATCGGAGGTAATCTGAACATTGTGGCGGTGCAGCTGCAGCCTGAAGAAAGCGATAGCATTGCCGCAGAAGATGTACACCCGGTTTCTGAAAAATCCGCTTACACCCTGAACGTGCCGGAAGCTGGTAAATACAACCTGAAAATATGGGTTGACACAAAGGATAAGGGCAATGTGAAAGGGAGCGGCACCATCAGCTATTCCCTGCCCTTGAAATCCGATGAGGACGACCAGTCCGGTGGCAAGGCCTCCCTGGTGCAGGGTGACTGGGAACGCAATACCACCCTGCAGGCCAACCAGAGCTGGGAGGTTTCCTCTGTACTGGGCTTTTTTGCTCCGAAGCAGAAACGGCGCTCCTTCCTGGCATACAGTGAGCGCGAGCGCGCAGTCAGCTACCGCCTGTTCATCCATTACAATGACTGGTATGAAATCGGCATCACCATTAACAACAACCCGGATCCCCTCGGGCGCAATTCAGAGAAATGGCAGCTCAACATGCTCGAAACCTGGAAGCGCGAAATGTTCCAGAAGCGGCGTACTCCGATTGACTGCTTCGTGATTGACGACGGCTGGGATGAATTCAACAGCCTCTGGGACTTCCACGCCGGTTTCCCCAACGGATTCTCTAAAATTGACAAGTCCATCCGCGCCATGAAGACGGGCCTTGGCACATGGCTGGGACCGGTGGGTGGTTATGGTTCAGCCAAGGACATGCGTCTGGCTAACTGGAACAAGAAGCACCCGGATAATCAGATTGGTAGTTTCCAGCTCTCCAACAAGGAATACTTCGATGCCTTCGTCGGGCGCTGTTCCCAGATGGTGCGAGACTACGAAATGCGCTACTTCAAATTCGACGGTATTTCCACCCACTTCCATGCCAAGGGGCCTGGTAATCTGGAAGATGCAGAAGGTATCATCCGCGTGCTGACGGCTCTGCGAAAGGCCAGAAGAGATATTTTCCTGAACACAACGGTAGGCACCTGGGCCAGCCCGTTCTGGTTCCATTACTCGGACTGTGTGTGGCGCCAGGAAAATGACTTCGACCAGGAAGGAAAAGTGGGTGATGCACGAGACAAATGGATGACCTACCGGGATCGCCTGGTGTATGAGGTCTTTGTGAAAGGGGCCCCCTTCTTCCCGATTAACTCCGTGATGACCCATGGCCTTATCATTACCAAGAACGGGCCTCCGAATGTCATGGACAGAACCCCGGAAAACTGCATCAAGGAAATGCGCGCAGCCTTCGGGTGCGGCTCCTCCCTCATCGAGCTTTATGTGGATGCTGACCTGATGAGTCAGGAAAACGGCAAGCTCTGGGATGAGCTGGCAAGCTGCATCAAATGGATACGGCGCAATGAGGATGTTCTGGCCGATCTCCACTGGGTCGGCGGTAATCCGTGGGATAGAGCAGCAGAGGAAGGTGATATCTACGGCTGGGCGGCCTGGAAACCCGGCAAATGTACGCTCACTCTGCGTAATTCCAGCGATAAGGAGAAAACCCTCACTACCACGCTGCGAAAGGTACTCGATGTGCCGCCGACGATCGGCTCTGACAAGGTAACCTTCCGCAGTTCGTTCAAGGACCAACGCATCCTGTCCGGCCTTGTGGGTAAAGGGGTGGATATCGACAAGGAAATCGACATCACGCTCAAGCCCTTTGAGGTTATCGTGCTGGAAGGCACCTCTGAAGCTGTTGCGGAAGCGGACGACGAGGACGATGCTGACTCCGGTAAAAAGAAAGGTAAGAAAAAGGGCAAGAAAAAGGGAAAGAAGAAGAAAAAATCTGCCTGATTTCTCCATAAGGCAAGCGGCGCTCCCCCGGGAGTGCCGCTTGCCTGTTTTTTTATGACGGACATGCTCGTGACATCAGCCCCGGGCCGATAAGAGCCCGACCAGGAACAGACAGGCGCAGGCCCGGAGGGTATGCTGCCGGCGAACCGGAACAACCGGCGGCAAAAGCTCATTCAGCCGGGCGTTCCTCTTGAAACTCCAGGTGCGGCGGCGCAGGGCCAGGTGCAGGTTACGACGCAGGGTGGCAACGACAGTGGTATTGTCTTCGAATTCAGGTATCATAGGGGTTTGGGTAGGGTTTGAATGGAATGCTGACCCCTGCCCCAACGCACACCCCGGCACAACTAGACAATGCTGCTGCATCTGTCGGCTCGGTTAATGGGTAGTCAGGGAGAGTCAACGCCGCTATACTAACAAATCTGCCACCCATTTACAAGCAGATTTTTCAGATTTCTTAAATAAAAGAGCCCCCTGCTTGGCATCAGGGGGCTCTATTTGCAAAAACCTTCTGTTTGTCTCTGTTTCGTTCAAGTGTGACGATTGCGCGTCTACCGGCAGGATAAGCTATTCATCCAGAGGGAAAATTTCATCGTGCACAAATACGAAATCGCTAAATGCAAGGCTTAATTCCTCAAACTTATTTAAGCTGATTTTCGAATCCGTCTTCGAACGGGCACGTTTGCGGGGCATCGACGGCTCTCTCGAAGACATATTCTCCGAGCTGCTGGCCACGTGATTCTCATATAAGCTCAGCAATTCCTTCCTGAGCAGCTTGATGTGCTGATTGAACTGGCGTTTCTGCTTGCCTGTCAGCTGTTCGAATGAAAAATCGTCTCCAGGGCACGGATCGAGCAACTCCTCCTTCCGGGCATCCCAGTACAGAGCACGGATGGACTCGATAGCCCGGTCACACGAAGCTCTATCCTTGATCCGGCCGACAATCTGCACAAGCTTGCGGGTGCGTTTGATTTCGCGCTTCACCCAGGCAGACAATGCCTCCTCTGCATTGACTTCCTCCGTGCCCTGTGGCGTGTCCTGTTCCTCATCTGCCTGCAAGGGGCAGCAAGGCAGAAGCAACACCCCTGCAAACAGCCACAGACTACGAAAAAGATTCACCATACTGCAAAATCAATAATCGCGTTTCAACAGGTAATCGTTGATGGCGAGAAGATTCTCGCGACGGCGGTCAGAGAACACATCGAGAGCAGCACGAGCTGCGGCCGTCAGTTCCCGAGCCTCGGACCGGGCATTATCCATACCCACCAGGGCGGGGTAAGTAGCCTTCTGCACCTTGGCATCCTTGCCAATGCTCTTACCCAGCACCTCCGGGGTGGAGGTCACATCAAGAATATCATCAATAATCTGGAAAGCCAGGCCCAGAGAACGGCCATACTCGGTCAGGGCATCGAGCTGCTCCGGCGTGCAGCCGGCGGCCATGCCGCCAAGGCGCACAGAGGCAATGATGAGCGCAGAGGTCTTGCCATGATGAATGGCCCGCAACTCCTCCACCGTCAGTTCACGGCCCTCGCCCTCCAGATCAAGCACCTGGCCACCGACGAGATGCAGGCTGCCTGTGCGGTAGGCCAGTTCGGCCACGTAGTCCCCGGCATCGTAGCGATCATTCGCCGGCACTCGCGCCAGCATGGCAAAAGCCTCTGTCAGCAGGGCATCGCCCGCCAGCACGGCAATACCCTCACCATATACCTTATGGTTGGTCGGGCGGCCACGGCGCAGGTCATCATTGTCCATGCAGGGCAGATCATCATGAATAAGCGTGTAGGTATGCAGAGCCTCGAGCGCGCAGGCGGCATCGAGGGCAACCTCTTCGCTGGCTCCGCAAGCCTTGGCCGCCTCAAGACACAGCAGAGGACGGATGCGCTTGCCACCGGCAAAGATGCTGTACCGCATAGCCTTGTGAATGGTGGAAGGCGCAGTATCCTCACTGGGTAACAGCTCGTTGAGCCGCTGCTCTATCCTGGCAGCTGTTTCGTTTATGAGAGCCTTGATGTCCATGACAGGAGGCAGAAAACGTTTTATGCACCCTTGACCAGCAGCTCGGCAATCTGCACGGCATTCAGAGCAGCGCCCTTGCGTACCTGGTCGCCCACAACCCAGAGATTGAGGGCATTATCGATGGCAATGTCCTTGCGGATGCGGCCTACATAACAGGTATCACCATTGGTGGAATCAAGCGGGGTCGGCCACACATTGTTAGCCACATCGTCCATGAGCTCCACGCCGGGCATGCCATTGTAGCAACCGCGGGCTCCCTCTACATCCACCGGCTTTTCAAACTGGGCAATGCAGGAAATGGAGTGGCTGCGGTAGACCGGCACGCGCACGCAGGTGCAGGTCACGTTCAGCTCCGGCAGATTCATAATCTTGCGGCCCTCGTTGAGCATCTTGAGCTCTTCCTTGGTGTAACCATTGTCAGCGAACTTATCAATCTGAGGAAGCACATTGAAGGCAATCTGGCGCGGGTAGGTCTTGATTTCTACAGGGTGGCCATCCACCAGAGCGCGCACCTGGTTCTCCAGCTCCGTGATGCCATGCTGGCCACTGCCGGAAACCGCCTGGTAGCTGCTGGCCACAATCGTCTTGAGGCCGTACTTGAGGTGCAGCGGATAAAGGGCCATCAGGGTGATGATGGTGGTGCAGTTCGGGTTGGCAATGATGTTGCGCGGATGATTGAAAGCGGCCTCGCCGTTGATTTCGGGCACCACGAGCGGCACATCCGGGTCCTGACGGAAGGCAGAGGAATTATCCACCACCACACAACCGGCAGCACCGGCAATGGGGGCGAACTCGCGGGAAATATCACCACCGGCAGCAAAAAGCGCAATGTCTACATCGCCAAAGGAATCAGCCGTCAGTTCCTGCACGGTGAGCATCTCACCACGGAAAGCAACCTGTTTACCAGCAGAACGATGAGAGGCCAGAAGTTTGAGCGAGGCCAGCGGAAAATTGCGGGTCTCAAGGCAGGAAAGAATCTCGACGCCCACCGCACCGGTGGCGCCCACGATAGCGACTCTGGGGGTATTCATGTTCATGAATGGTTTGTTTACAGGATGATATGGTGTGCCGCAGGCACGCGCGTAGTATACTCCGATTCATTCTGCGGAGCAAGCAAAATGATTGATTGTCTTTGGATTTCCGTTCGGCGGAGGCCGCGCGGGCCACCGGCATCAACGAATGAAGTGAGTCCATTCGCGGGGGGATGACAGCACCGGATGCTGCGGTCCGGCGGCTATACACTGCATCATCCAGGCCATATTCTGCCCCAGGTGGCGGAGGGTCTGTGCCCCCTCGGCATCCATCTGCACCTCGCCCGGGCGCATGCCGTAAATCATATTCCAGTAGAATGAGCTGACAAGCGGTTGATTATTGTAGGTAATGTACTTATTCAGGCGGTCCAGCGTAGTACTGGCACCCCCGCGGCGGGCCACGGCAATGGCGGCTCCCGGCTTGTAGGCCAGCTTGCTTCCGGCAGAATAATACAGGCGGTCGAGCAGCGCGCAGAGAGAACCATTCGGCCCGGCGAAATATGTGGGGCTGCCTATGACGATGCCATCAATGCTTTCCAGCTGGTCATAGATGGAGTTGTAGAGCTTATCCTTCATTCCACACCGCCCGGTCTTGAGGCATTGGCGGCAGCCGATGCAGCCCTGCACCGGCGCTGCGCCAATCTGCACAATCTCCGTTTCCACCCCGGCGGCATTCATAGCTTCTGCCACCATGCTGAGCGCCTGGTATGTATTGCCTGCAGCATTCGGGCTGCCATTGATAAGAAGAGCTTTCATAAGTTGCATTCTACCATTGACCAGGGGGGGGGCTCAAGGAAATAATACGCAGACAGAGCGCAGAATTGACCTCGCGGGCGCGTGTGTGCTATGATGACGGGCAATCAGTATGGATATGGACCTTTTCGAATTCGCCGCCAGCCAGCAGGAACAACAGCAGAGCCCTCAGGAACGCTATGCGGAACTCTGCGCCATTGTCCTGCATAACAATGAGCTGTACTACGCCCAGGCTCAGCCGGAGATTAGCGATGCTGAATACGATAAACTCTACCGCGAAATCGAAGACCTGGAGCGCGAACACCCCGAGTTCATCACGCCCGATTCCCCGACGCAGCGCGTGGGCAACGATTTGAGCGAAGGATTCCGCAAGGTGACCCACCCAGCCCCCATGCAGAGCATTGACGACATTTTTGAACACAAGCCGGCAGAGGGGGAAACCGATGCCGAGCTGGTGGATTTCTATAACCGCCTGTGCGGGAATCTGGGAATGGCGACCGCCCGGGTGACTATTGAACCCAAAATTGACGGCTGCGCTGTCACCCTGCTCTACCGCCAGGGCAAACTGGCCTACGCCGCCACCCGTGGCGATGGCCGCACGGGTGACGACATTACCGCCAACGTCCGCACCATAAAGAGCGTCCCCCTCACCCTGCCCGCAGGCGCACCGGAGCTGCTGGAGGTGCGAGGGGAAATCTACATGCCCTCTGCCGACTTTGACCAGCTTAATGCCGAACGGGATGCCGATGGTCTGCCCGCTTTTGCCAACCCGCGCAACGCCACAGCCGGCACCATCAAGCTGCTGGACGCCGCAGAAGTAGCCCGCCGACCGCTGCGTTTCCTGGCACACGGAATGGGTGTGTACGAGGGAGCCCCCCTGCTCACCACCCAGGATTTCACCGATTTGCTCGACCGCATGGGCATTCCGCGCAACCAGCCGGTCATCTATGCCGATTCGCTCGCAGAAACCCGCGCTGCCGTGCAGCAGGTGAACGAATTGCGCCGCAACCTGGGCTATGGTACGGATGGTGCTGTCATCAAGCTGGATGACTTCGCGCTGCGCGAATCCCTGGGCAGCACCGCCCGAGCCCCCCGCTGGGCTGCCGCCTTCAAATACCTGCCGGAACAGAAGGAAACCATTCTGCGGGGCATCAGCATCCAAGTCGGCCGCACCGGCGTGCTCACCCCGGTGGCAGAGCTGGAACCCGTGCAACTTTCCGGCACCACCGTCTCCCGCGCCACCCTGCACAACCAGGACGAAATTGAGCGCAAGGACATCCGCATCGGCGATACCGTGCTCATGGAGAAAAGCGGTGAAATCATACCCGCCGTGGTTCATGTCATCACCGCCAGACGCCCGGCAGATGCCGTACCCTACAGTCTGTACGATGCCGTGGAAGGAGTCTGCCCCAGCTGCGGAGCCCCCATTGCCCGGGAGGAAGGCCAGGTAGCCTGGCGCTGCACGAACTTCACCTGTCCCGCTCAGGCGGCCATGCGTACCACCTACTTCTGCCGACGCGAGGCGCTGGATATCGAAAACCTCGGCGGCACTGTGGCAGAAGCCCTTGTGAACCGCGGCATGATTTCCACCCCGCTGGATCTCTTCTCCCTCACCGTAGAGCAGCTGGGGGCGCTCAACCTCGGCACCGACGACGAACCCCGCCGCTTCGGCGAAAAGAATGCCGCCAAAGCCCTGGCCGCCCTCGAAAACGCCCGCAACCTGCCCCTGGAACGCTGGCTCACCGCCTTCGGGATTTCCTCCATCGGCTCTGTTACGGCACGCACCACGGCCAAATACCACCAGTCACTTAATGACCTTGCCAGGGGCGACTTCCTGCGGCTGCTGATGCAGCTGGAATCGGAGGTTGAGAAATACAACGCACTCAACCCCAAGGCCCGCGCCAACAAGGGGGCAGACAAGGATGCTCTGCTGGCCATGCAACAGGAATTGAAGATGCAGCTGGAGGAAGAGGCTGCTGCGTTCATCTCCCGCGGCTATGTGCAGTTGGAAGCAGAGGGCGCCGGGAAGCTCAAATTCACTAACCCTCTTGGCGCGGTTTCCACCCGCAAGCTGCTGGCATATTTCGACTCAGCGGCCGGGCAGATGGTACTGCAAGCGCTGCAGCAGCTGGGTATCAACCCGACTTCTGCCGGATTCGTCGAGAATATGAACAACCAGGCCGCGGGGGTGCTGAGCGGCATGACCTTTGTGCTCACCGGGGCCTTGAGCCGTCCTCGTCCGGAATTCGAGAAGAGGATTGCGGCAGCAGGTGGTAAGGCAACCGGCTCTGTCACGAAAAACACCACTTATCTGGTGGCAGGAGAAGGAGGCGGCTCCAAGCGCGACAAGGCGGCCAAACTCGGCATACCCATCATCGGCGAAGAGGAACTGATTACACTGCTGGAAGGAGGACAACCATGAACGGACGCGCACTTATATACGGCACGATTGCCATTGACACCCTCATCACCCCCGGTGGTCAGGTGAACTCTGTGATGGGGGGCTCTGCCCCATACGCTGCGCTGGCAGCCCGGCTGGTGACGGATAAGGTAGATATGGTCGGCGTGGTGGGTGATGATTTCCCAGCAGCATGGGAGCAGGCGCTGGAACGACGCGGCGTGAGCATGCAGCATGTGGCGCATGAAAAGGGGCAGACCTTCGCCTGGACCGGTAAATATGAGGACGACATGAACAACCGCACCACTGTGAGCCGCACCGAAGGGGTGCAGGAACACTGGGTGATGCAGTTGCCGCAGCATCTGCAGGAATGCAGCATTGCTGTGGCTACCAATGTAACCCCTCGGCTGCAGAACCGCATGCTGGAGCAATGCCCGCATGCCTGTTTCCGCATGGCAGATTCCATGAAGAGCTGGCTGGCCCGTGAGCCGGAATATGCCACCGAATTGCTCAAACGGGTGGACCTCATGCTCATGAATGACGAGGAGGCGCAGTTCTGGGCGCAGACGGGTGATTCTCTGGAGGCGGGTGAAAAACTGCTGGCGGCCGGGCCGCGCTATGCCATTGTGAAGCATGGCAGCGCGGGTTCCACCCTGTTTCACCGAACACCGGAGGGCGAAATCAAACTTTTCCGTTGTCCGGCATGGCCGCTCAAGCACGCCCAGGACCCCACCGGCGCCGGTGATTCGTACATGGGCGCGCTTGCCGGGTATCTGACCAAATGCCTGAATGGCGGCAACCCGAGCTGGGAGGATATGAAGCGGGGCGTGGCCATTGCCACGGTGGTGGCGGCAGCGGTATGCGAGAAGTTCGGTACTATCTCACTCTTCTCCCTGGGCATTCATGAACTAGCCCGCCGCATTTCGGCTTTCCAGGAAATGACAAACTGGGAATAAGAAGTAAAGTACGATGGACCATCTGGCGTGCATCGTGCGCCGAAGCCGAAAACAGAATCACTTGAAACAACTCAGGTGATTTCCGGAGGGCTGCATTCTCCAAAAGTCGTAGGAAATGCAATCTTTCAGTCCATCAGGCTTGAATCTTATCGCCCGGTATGCTAGAATGCGCGGCGTGAAGGTTATTGTTGTAACGGGAGGCATTGCCTCCGGCAAATCTACAGTGGTGGAGCTGCTGCGTGAAATGGGCGGCGAGGGAGTGGAACTCTTTGATTGTGATGCCGCCGTGGCTGAGCTGCAGCAGGCTGGCAAGCTGTCGCGTGACCTGGTAACGGCTTTCGGCACAGAAGCCTTGTGCGATGACGGCAGTGTCAACAAAGATCTGCTGCGGAAAATTGTACAGAATGACCCCGAGGGCCGAGAAAAGCTCAACAATATCGTCCACCCGAAACTGGCACAGATGAGCCTGGATGCCCAGGCCGCCGCCCGCCAGCGCGGAGATGTACATACCTTCCTCGTTGATATTCCCTTGTTTTTTGAAAGTCCGGTAGAGTTTAGCGCCGATGTGGTTTGCGTGGTGGCCGCAACGCCCGAAACCCAGATTGCCCGCATGGCTATCCGCAATGGGTTTGACCGGGCCACAGCCGAATCCATGCTGGCGGCACAGATGCCCACCCAGGCCAAGATTGACCGGGCAGACCTCGTGTTCTGGAATGAAGGCTCACCAGAACTGCTCCGCAAGCAGGTTGAAATGTTCTACAACACCGAACTGGCGGCAGAAGCCAAGGCCGTGCATGCGCGTTCTGTTGTAATCAACCTTAACGAACTTCGCGCCCTGCCTCTTAACGAACTGCAGAAGCAGGCCACCACCACGGCCCGCCGCGGTGCAGACACCCTGCCGCGCCCGCAGCTGGTAGCAGAACTTGCCCGTGCCTATCTGGCAGAGGGAAGCCAGGTGCTGGTGAGCGGTGTACTGGAATTCGGTAAGGACAACATGGTGTTCCTGCGCGATGCGGCTCGCAGTTTCCGCCCAGGCGATGATGACCCGCGTATGCCCCAGGACATGATCCGCAAGTACGAACTCCGGCCGGGCAATGTGGTGAAGGTCAAGCTTCGCCAGCCCCAGGGCAAGCAGGAAAAGAGCCTCATGGTGGGCGAGGTGCTCGAAATCGAG
>CAJGDB010000020.1 GCA_904502165.1 uncultured Akkermansia sp. | reverse complement strand
GCTCGTTGAATCTCTGGAGACGCTGGGCGTGCCCTCTCTGAAGCACGTGAGCAAGCTCGTGGTCACCAAGCCCCATACCTTTGCTCAGGGAGAAGCACTCTCTGGCGAGGTGATGATTTGAATTATTTATAGAATGTAACAAAGAGTCAGTCTGCATAAGTGATGCAGACTGACTCTTTGTTATCGATTGTTAACGATGGGTGCTCCGGGAATGAAGGGAGGAATGTTTTCTTCAGGGAGCCGATGAGCTGTGTATATCCCCTCTTTCTATACAACCTGTCATTTTTTCTTATGCTGTTCTTCCATCGTTTTAATCGTTACCCCAATTTTATGTTTAACGGCAGATGAGATAGAGGCATTGAATAACATAGCTGTAACTGGGGAAACTATATCAGTATCAGGGGAAACAAGAGAATATGGGAGAGGGATAAAAACCAATGCATCCTTCCAATCCCAATCAATAACGATTCTTCGTCCTTGAACGCGTGAGTTTACTTTAACTATCTGAGCTACTTCATAGGAGTTGACGACTTCGGTAAGACGGTGGTCATAGATGACACCGAGGTTGCCAGGAAGCCCTATGGGATTGTACATGTACCCCTGAATCATGGGAGATTTCAGCTTATATAAGACATATTGAACAGCGGCTCCGCCGAGTGAATGTCCGACGAGGACGATGCGGAGTCCAGGGCTCTGTTGAATGTAATGACGGGTTATGTGCAGTGCTGATTCAAAGTGAGGGATAGTGATTTCCTTGTTTCCCGAGGTAATGATGTTGATGTCAGCCACTGCGTCATCTGCATCGTTCGTGCCTCGGAAAATGATGTAGATGATACCCCCTCTGTATAAAACAGAATATGTCAGTTTGTTCAGCTCTTTTATAGGTTCAAAAACAATGAATCCCATGGATTCTATGTTTTGCCGGGGGGTCTCGTTATACACATATTCAGCAAGTTTTGCCTTCTCGATAAGGTCACTCCGGGTATAACTCGGACACTCGTGAAATTTTTGCTCGGCCAGTACTTCCGAATATACCGCAAAGCAGAATAACAGCAGTAACTGGATGATACGGAAAGAGCAATGTCTGTTCATGGGAAGTAAGTAGCAGATTAATTGAAATAGTGGGTGTAAAGTCGGTCTGCTATTTTGTGGCTGCACCACGCCCATAGCGCAATCAGGAGAGAACCGCGGAGTTTGCGTCTGCCGCTTCCTATGAGCCAATCGGGCAGCTCAAGGCCGGATAGTTCGAGAAACACACACAATGCGATGAGCCCACCACCGAATATCGTGACGGTCAGAACTCCGGTATACCGTACTTCCCTGTCATTGAAAAGGAAGAGCAGGGCAGCCAGAAGCAATGTCACGCAAAGAAGAACCGCAATGATGCCTCCGAAACGTGTATCAGTGATGAGCTCCTGCATGTGATGTTAATCCACTAAATCCTCTGCCGGGGCGGCGCTGGCATACCAGGCTTCGGGGATGCGCTGGGGACGCCCCTGGGGCATCTGCACCAGGGCGAGGCACTGGCGCACTTTCACGCAGACTTGCTGGCCGTCATCGCGGCGGATTTCAAACACGCACCAGAAGCGGGATTTCTCTACCTTTTCCACCCAGGCATGAATCTGAATCTTATCGCCCATAAAGGCCGGGCGCTTGTACTGCACTTCGTGGCTGACCAGCACAAGGTGGCGGTTTTCCTGAATGAGCCCCAGGAAGTCGATGCCGATGTCTGGGGCCATCTTGGTGCGGCATTCCTCGACCCAGCGCAGGTAGGCCAGGTTGTGTACCACGCCGCCGCAGTCGGTGTCGTAGTACATGACATCATAGTTGAGAATGAATTGAGGGTTTTTCATAATGTTTTGTTAGAGAAGAACGGGCAGGGGACACATGCGCGTCTCCTGCCCGGGGGGATTACTGGAAAGGAGGTTTTACTTGGACTTGAGGAAGTCCTCCACGGCTGCGGTGATTTCCTTCATGTCGTCCATCTGCAGTTCGCCCATGTGGGCAATGCGGAATGTCTTGTCCTTCAGGCCGCCGTAGCCATTGCCCAGTTGCAGGTTGCGGGGGGCAAGGAAGGCGTTGAGCTCGGGAATGGAAATCATCTGGTCGCTTCCCTTGGGGCGGGAATCAATGACGGTGAGGGTCTTGGAAAGATACTTGCGGTTCGGGTAGACGGCAAAGTATTCATCTGCCCAGGCGCGGGTGTAGGCCGCCAGTTCCTCATGGCGGGCAAAGCGGTTTTCGATGCCTTCCTCGTTTACAATGTGCTGGAGCTGTTTATCCAGCGCATACATGAGGGAAAGGCAGGGGGTGGAGGTGTACTGGTAGTTCTTCTTGTCGATGAAGTCCCAGAGGGTGCGGAGGTCAAAGTACAGACCACGGTTTTCCACCTCTGCGGTGCGGTCATAGGCCTTCTGGCTCATGGCACAGATAGCCAGGCCGGGGGGCAGGGCCAGGGCTTTCTGGGTAGAGGTGATGAGTACGTCGATACCCAGCTTGTCGGTCTCAATCTTTGAGCCGGCGGCAGAGGAGACGGCATCTACACACCACACGACATCCGGGTACTTCTTCATTACCTCGGCAATCTCTTCCACAGGGTTCTGGATGCCGGAGGATGTTTCGTTGTGAGTGACGGTGAGTACATCGTACTTACCGGTGGAAAGAGCGGCATCCACCATTTCAGCGGTGGTGGGTTCACCCATGACGCTGTCGAACTTGTCTGCAGGAATGCCATTGGTCTTGGCCATCTTGTACCACTTGTCGCCAAAGGCACCAATGGAGAAGACAGCGGCGCGCTTGGCGGTGCAGGAGCGGATGGCTCCTTCCATGAGGCCGGAACCTGAGGAGGTGGAGAGCAGGATGCGGTTTTCGGTGAAGAGAACCTTCTGCATGTTGTCAGATATACGCTTCTGAATCTCGGAAGCTTTCTTGGAGCGATGCCCTATCATCGGCAGGCACATTTCCTTGAGAATGTCTTCGGAGACAACGGTCGGACCGGGAATGAACAGTTTGATGGCCATATCAGGGGGGATGAGATTGTTTAACCCTGCCATTCTACCACGCAGGCTTATTCATGGCGAGCATAAAATCCACTCGTGACAAAGAAGAATGTTGCATCTTCCTGCAGCATGGAGTATACTCCATCCGATATGAGACTTTTAAGCCGTTTCGCCGCCCTTTTGCTGACCCTGCTTGCAGCCGGAGTGACCCAGAGTGCCGAGGCTGCCACAGTAGTGAACCGCATTGCTGCTACTGTGAATGGCCGCCCGATTACCTCCAGTGAGGTACGTGCCCGCCTGGCACCTTATTTCCGTGAGCTGATGCTGCTGTATCCGCGCCAGGGCCCCCGCTTCAATTCTGAACTGGTGGCCGCCAAGAAGGCCGTGCTCAATGATCTCATTGAGCGAGAGCTGGTGCTGAGCGATTTCACAACCAAGGGCTATTCCATCAAGGATGACCAGGTGGACGAGGAAATCAACCGCCGCATTCTGGTTCAATACAATGGAGACCGCGCCGATTTCCTTGATAACCTGCGTAAGAGCGGCATGAATTATTCTGAGTACCGCGATTCTGTGCGTAAGGAGATTACTGTTTCTGCCATGCGCGGTATGCGTTATGAACGTGGTATTCCCCCCACCCCGGATGAAATCCGCGAGGAGTACAAGAATACCAGCTCTGAGTACCGCGATATTCTCAAGGACCGTATCACCTACAGCAAGATTTTCATTCCAGCCGTTGACCCGGAGGACCCCATGATGACACCGGAGGAACGCTACAAATTTGCCATCCGTCTGCGTGAGGATATTGAGGCCGGCAGGATTTCCTTTGCCGATGCTGCCCGCCAGCATTCCCGCGATGCTCATGCCGAGGAGGGTGGTAAGTGGCCGTCTCTGCGCCGCGATGACCTGGCGGTGGAGTTTGCCAACGTGGTGTTTGCAGCCAAGCCTGGCCAGCTGGTCGGTCCCTTGCTTGACCCTGCTGGTTTCACCATTGTAAAGGTGCACGGCAAGCAGCTGGCTTCTGCGCCTGCTCTCAGCAACCCGGAGGTCAAGCAGAAGGTGGACGACGCTGTGCGCCGCAAGAAGAGCGAGCGCCGTTACCGCCAGTGGGTGGACCGCCTGCGTGACAAGGCGGTGATTCGCACTTTTATCTGATGCCCGTTATCGGGATTTCAATCAAAAAAAGGCTGCCGGAGAAATCCGGCAGCCTTTTTGTCAAGGGGGGGGGAGGATTTACGTTTCAGAAGGTGTCTGGGGATTTGCCTCCAGCCAGTCGAAAAGCCGCTTGAGCCTCCTCTTGACTATCATCCGTGAAAGAGCCGGAATAATGCGCTCCAGGTGCAGGTAAATCCAGGGCTTGTAGATGCCGTAGTACTTCAGGTCAACATAGAGGAGCCGCTGCTTTCCATTCTTGATTTGAACCAGGAAGTTGTTGGGGTTCATATCGTAGAACGGGATGCCGTTTTCGGTGACGAGCTTTGCGAAGATGGCAATCTGGGCCAGCGTTCTCTTGTTGGCTTTTTTCTGGCAGATGTAGTCTGTAAGCCTGCGGGAAATGGAGCCATCGTCATCCTTGACAATTTCACATATCAGCCCCGGCCCCAGTTGGGTATCCACCAATTCTTCATGGTAGTAGGGGAGCAAGTCCTTCAGGATGGGCTTGACGGCCTTATATGCTTCCAGATCCCTCTTCAGCAGATAGAGGTCGCGCGGGAACATGATGACCTTGACACACTTGTCAGGGTCATCCGGATGCTCCATACAGAGCCGCCGGCCGCCTTTATTGATGATGCGGGTAAGCTGCAGCATACGGGTATCAGACATCCAGTTTCCAATAATCCTCAATCCAGGGTGCCGGCAGCACCTTGTGGTGGGCTTTGCCATCATCGAAACCTACTACAGCCTGGTCGGGGTCAGGATTGCCGTGGAATACAAGGATGCGGGTCTTAGGTGGTCTGGGTGCAACAAAAAGGTTGAGCGGGAAAATGGGACGGCAGCAGCGCTTGTAACTCTGTGCCCAGTCGTACGGCCACCAGTTGACCTTCTTCATGGCATAAGTGAGGAAGGCCTGTTCTGTCGGGAACTGGCTCTTATCGTGTGCCCGGTCGAATTCCTTGATGAAGGTTTCGTATATGTAGCCGGATTTCCCGGCCTCAAACCGGAAGATGGAGGAGTTGCCGATATTGGGGCGCTTGCGGAAGAGGGTCTTGTGCCATTCAATCCAGTTGTGGATAATGCAGTTCTCACCCGGCTTATAGTCGAAGAAACAGTCGATGTCGTCCATGATGACAACATCCACATCAAGGAAGAGGGTAGGGCCTTTGAGACCGGCGAAGCCATCCTGGGTAATGGCCAGTTTGGAGAAGATGCCAGGCCAGTCACCCGGATTCTTGTAACCGGGATTCGGAGGGAAGGGCTGGGCATCAATGCCTTCATCAAGACCTTCCGGATTGTCTGTGACGCAGACGAAGCGGAAGGGGCGATGCAGATGCTTCTTGACGGAACGGTAAAGTGTATTGGTGTATGCCGCCGGATACCGGGTGCCCCATTTGAGGCAGATGATGTTGCAGGTGGGTTCCTCGTTCATGGTATATAAATTTTTATGAAAATGGTTGAAATATTCTTATTGTATGATTAGGTGCAAGGGGAGATTATGCCTGGGGAGGCCATCCTTTCCGGGAAATGTCTTCTGCCACGCCCCAGGTTGTCACCTTCGGCTCGTTAGTAACGCCCCATTTCTTTGCCAGACGTTGGATTTTCAGCCAGGTCAGGGCATACATGGGAGCATAGAGAATGCGTGTGAGCCATGTCTTGAAATTCCACCCGGGGATCGGGAAGAATCCAGGCAGCCCGGATTCTCGGATAGCGTCTTCGTATTTCTTTCGCATGATGCGGTGGTTATAGTTCCACGGCTTGTGGAATCCGATGAAGTGCAGAATCCCCGGGTAGAGAGAGGCTTCTACCACTTCTCTGGGTTCGTAGGATTTCCACATCCGGTTATCAGGATTGGCTTTCAGGAAGCGGCGGGTGTGTCCATCGTGCCAGTTCCAGCGGGGATGAAGCCGGAATACCCGCTGGTAGAGGGCCGCATTCAAGGCGTCCTGGTCCTTTGCTTCAAGCTTATCGCTGTAATCTGCCGCGAACTGCATGACTCTCTCAGACAAATGATCCCGTCTGAATACTTCCAAATCCATCAGCAGTACCCCGGAGTTGAAATATCCGGGGTAGTTCACCGGGATGTCGAGCCGTTGATTGGCTCTGTTCTCCTCTGAAGAAGCGCTTTCGTATACGGCTCCAATGGCGGCCCCTTGCATGTCTACTTCAAAGAGTGGGGCGCAGTCGTCACAGACAAGGATGTCTATATCAACATACAAGGCGCGGGTGGCATGAGGAATTAAGTCAGGAATGAAGATGCGGGCCCAGGCTGACCGGGGTAAGTAAAAAGCGTATTTTTCTTCAATCTTCTCGTCCAGAACCGGTCCGGCATCGACGAAATTCAATTGGTGTCTGGCATGGATGCCAGCAGAAATATCTTGCAATCTCTTCTGGGATTCCGGCGAAATGCCGTCGCTTAATATGTATACATCATAAGTTGTCGTATCTGAGGCTCTTTTGAGCAGGGACCACAGAGCCAGAGAAAGAGGAAGTACGCCTTTTTCATTGCTGGCAAAGACAATGGTGTAAGGAGTGTGGATCGGGGTATGGGAGAGATTTGAATCCATATAGTCTGGGATTTTTGTTCCTCAACACTCTGATAGTAGCATGTTTTTCTGTCCGGGGCAAGCTTATTTTGATTGTCTCCGGGGATTCCTTGCTTCCCCGTTACTGGGGTGTATGGTCGGGAGGGAATGTGTTGATTCAGGCGTCTGTATATGTGTTGTGCGGCTCATTTCTGCAGCAGGCGCATGGCTTCAGTCTTATTGTGGCGTTGAGCCCAATCATAAGGGGTGCGGCGTGTGGAGTCTCTGAGGTCGGTTCTGGCTCCAGCCTGGAGCAGAATGCGGATGATACCCGGGGTGCCGCCCCGGGCGGCATCGTGCAGCGGTGTGCGCTTATAGTCATCCTTTGCGTGGACATCTGCGCCATCTTCCAGAAGCATGATGAGTATCTCCTCCTGGTTCTTGAGCGCTGCAGCATGCAGAGGCGTCCAGTTATCCCTTGTTTTGGCGTTGGGGTCTGCCCCGGCCTTCAGCAGAAGCCTCACATTTTCCGTTTTCCCGTTGGTAACGGCGTGCAGCAGGGGAGGCCAGCCGGAGTCGTCCACTCTGTTAATGCCTTTCTTGTTTTTCAATGCTGTTTTCAATGCTTCAGGTGAACCATATCCGGCAAGGTGGAAAAGGGAGGCACCACCGGATGCCTGGTTCTCGGCATCCATAATCAGATGGACAGCATTGTTCTTGCCGTACATCCGGGCGTAATAAACAGGGGGTTGGTTGCTTTTATCTTTGGCATGAATATCAGCCCCGGCAGCCAGGAGAATACGGATGGCGATGATGTTGCCGGTCTGGGCTGCATTGTGCAGGGGGGTACGCCCGAAGAAGTTTGTCACGTTGACGTTGCCGCCTTGCAGGTAGAGGTCGCGCAGCTTGCGGTAATCAAAATCCCTGGCTGCATCATGCAAGGGTGTGTCTCCAGCATTACCTCTCTTATAGATAGGAGAGTTCTTGCTTGCGGCTACTGGTTTTCTGGCATATCTGGCAAACACGGGAAGAACGTTTTTCTGATTGTTCGTCACTGCGAGTCTCCTGGGGGTGAGTTTTTTGTTGTTTGTCAGGGTAGCATCTGCTCCGCATATCAGCAGAAGGTCAACAATGTCGGTATGTCCTTGGCGTGCGGCGTAATGTAGCGGAGTGTCTCCTGAGGAATCCTGTGCATTAATGAAGGCTGGAAATTTCAGCAGAAGGCAGACCATGTTCATGTTGCCTTTCTGTGCGGCAATGTGCAGAGCGGTTTCTCCGTGTTCATTGCGGGAATTGGCATCTGTCTTGGCGGCTAGAAGCCTATAGGCAGTATTGCCATCATTGTTGTTCACCGCATTGAGTAAAGAAGAGGATGAGGAAGCCGGCTGCTGCTCCGAGGTATTTGCCGCCGTTTCCTGCTGCAGCATTCTGGCTGCATTGTCCTTCCTCATATTCCGGGCCCAGTCGAGAGGGGTGCGGCCTTTCGTGTCCCGGTGGTCAGGACTGGCTCCTGCTTCCAGCAGCATGGTGATGACTTTGCAGGAGTCTTTTCTGGCTGCATCGTGCAGCGGTGTCCGGCCATAGACATCTGCCGCACGGGCATCGGCCCCGGCATCCAGAAGAAGTCGGACCATCTTCTCCTTGTCCCAGAACGAAGCCGAATGCAATGGTGTCCAGTTATCCTTATCCTTTGCGTTCACATCAGCGCCTGCGGCAAGGAGGGCCCTGGCACTTTCTATATGGCTTGCTTCAGCGGCAAAGAAAAGGGGTGCCCATTTTTCATTGTTTCGCACATTCGGGTCGCAGCCATGCTGGAGTAACAGCTCAATCATGGCTGGGCGATTTTTGCGTGCGGCTTCATGAAGCGGGGTGTTTCCCTGTTTGTCTTTTGCTGAAACATCAGCGCCTGCGGCAAGGAGGGCCTTGGCTATTTCCACATGGTTTTTGAGAACGGCCTGGTGCAGCGGAGTCCATAGGTTCGTGTCCTTCTGGTTCACGTTTGCTCCGGCTTTGATGAGCCGCAGGGCTTCTTCTGTTCTTCCTCTGATGGTGGCGGCAGCGAGCGCCTGACTATCAGATGCGGAGGGTTCTGAAGCCGGAGAGTCTGTTGCATGGGGGGGGTGTCCCTTTGCTCCTTTCCCACGCAGGAATTCCGCTACGGCCAGGTTGTTGCTTCTCTGGGCGTAATCCAGCGGCGTGAGAGATTTTTTATCCAGCGGGTTGATCTCAGCCCCCTGGTTAATGAGCAGTTTGACAATACGGGTTCGCCCAGCTTCTGCTGCTTTGTGGAGTGGAGTGCAGCCCTGGGCATCCCTTGTGTTGACATCGGCTCCGGCCCTCAGCAGAATCCTGATGACCCTGGCAGTACCATGAGCGGCTTCTGTCAGGAGCTGTTCATCGTATTGCTCCTGGGTAATCCCCAGTTGTTCCAGCTCATCTTCTGGAGAGACGGTTTTTTTTGAGCTGTCAGAATCACAGGAACACAGACAGCATAGAGCCAGGGGAAGGAAAAAGAGAGGAGAGAGAGGTTTCATGGGATGGGAGAAAGGATTAGGGTTCCGGATTCCAGCCTTCTGCCATGAGCTTGTCATACATGGCCCGGGCTTCTTCCTTCATATCGAGCGAGGCTAGTCTCACATAGCGCTCAGCCATGCCCGGGTCAGGCGAAAGTTTGCTGCCACCCTTGGCTGATATGTACGCCATGTATACATAGGCGTGTTTCTGCCCCATGGCGGCGGCTTCCTGCAGGAGCTTGGTTGCAGCCTTGCTGTCGGCCGGCAGACCGGTTCCTGTGTGCTGGGCATAAGCCAGCATGATGACTGCATGGGGAACACCGGCGTTGGCGGCCACGTTGAGGTAATAGAGCCCCTTGCGGGTATCCTGGGGAATGCCGAGGCCCCGCAGCAGCATAATGCCGGCGGCTGTACCGCAGGTGGCATTGCCAGCCGCTGCGCCATGGTCAAAATGCAGGAAAGCGCGTTCCTGATTCACCGGAATGCCGCATTTTCCGTGGTAATTCATGCTGCCAAGCCAGAAACAGGCACCCACATGATTCAGCATGGCGGCCAGTTTAATGAACTGGCGGCCTGCCACATCGTTATGCTCAATTCCGGCTGCCTGCAGAATCGGATTATTGGGGTCGCCATCCGTCATGGCTGTCCCCAGGGCGAAAAGAGCATCAGAGCTATGCAGTTTGACTGCCTCTTTCAAAAGAATAAGGCTTTCCTTGGGGGCTTTTTCCGAGCTGAGTGCTGAAAGGGTATAGAGCGCTTCCGGATTTCCTTTTTCTGCGGCAGAGCGCAGCATGGCAATGCGGTCCTCCACCGAGGTGGCCTTGCTTGAAAGGTAATAGAGGACATGATGGTTACCGCGATTGATTTCTGCAGCCACCTCGGGGCGTTCCCGGTCATCCCAGCAGGACAGACGGCCGCTCATCTGCAGCCATTTGTAGCGCGGAATCATGTTACCGCTGCGGCAGGCTTCAAACATATACTTCTTTGCCGCTTCTTCGTCCTGTTTGGTGCCTATGCCCATCTGCATGCACATACAGACATTGATTTTAGCGGCATCGTACCCGGCATCGGCAGCCTTGCGAACCATCTCGTAGGCTGCCTTTACTTCCGGAGACTGCATCTTATCGCGGGGAATGCGGGAAAGCCGGCGGTCACCGACAAACTGACACGCTGCCGGATTCCCTTCCGCTGCTGCTTTCTCCATCCAGCTCATCACGGCAAATTCATCGTTGGTGGCTTCCAGTACAATGCGTAAAGGTTGGCAGAAGTCGTAGATATTCTGCTGCACAACCTCCTGGAGAGCTTCCACGAAACGCGCGTAGGCCTCCGGGTGGGCTGCGGGGGATGAATCGGCTGCCGGGGGCGTATCAGGGGTGAAGGTGAGCTCAATCTTCTTTACCGGCATGGCTGTGGCCGCCGCCGGCAGGAATTCTCTGACCGCTGCAGAAAAGGCCTGGTTGTCATCGGGGCTCTGCGCTGCAACAGGCAGTAGGGAGAGGGTGAAAAAGGGGAGAAAGCGGGACATGGTATCAGATTGCCCTTCATGGTAGCAGAATGAGCTTCCCCCGGCAAGCTCATTCTGCGTGCGTGCGCGAGATGCTTAAATTAACCCGACGGCAATTTCATCGGCCACGAGGCGTCCCTGGCGGGTCAGGATGAGTCTGCCGTCTGTTGCGAGGTCGGCCAGGCCTTCGCGTTGCAGCATGCTGGTGAAACCGGCATCCTGCGGGCGCAGCATGTGGGCAGGAAGGCCCTCGTCTGTTCGCAGCAGCAGTCCCAGTAATTCAATCCGGCGGGTGTCCGGGTCCATCTTTTCTGTGGAGCAGGGGGGGAGTTGCCCGGCCTGAAGCGCGGTTGTGTAGGCATCTGTATTTCCGGCATTGCAGTAGCGGATGCCGTGCATGGTACCTACAGCCCCGGGGCCAAGACCGCAGTAATCCTCGCCGTGCCAGCAGGCCAGATTATGCAGCGATTCGCAGCCTGGCCGTGCATAATTGGAAATCTCGTAATGCCTGTACCCGGCGGCAGTAAGCAATTCATCTGTCATCGTGAACATGGCAACATCGGCTTCTTCATCTCCCGCGGTTGCTCTGTAGTGGCGGAAGAAGTCCGTATCCTCCTCGTAGGAGAGGTTATAGGTGGAAATGTGGTCGGGGCTGAGTGCCAATGCTGCCTGCAGGCTGTGTTCCCATTGGGCGGTGTTTTGTCCGGGGAGGGAGAACATCAGGTCAATGTTGACCTGGGGAATGCCGGCTTCGCGCAGCAGACGCACGCTCTCTGCCACATCATCCGGGCTGTGTTCGCGCCCGAGCAGCTTCAGAAGCCCGGCATCAAAGCTCTGCACGCCCAGGGAGACGCGGTTGATGCCCAGTTCCCGCCATTGCTGAACCTTGGCCTCAGTAAAGGTGGCGGGGTTGCTTTCAAAACTCCATTCCTGCACATGGCTGAGGTCAAGCCATTCGCGCAGCCCGTCCACCAGCAGCTTCAGGTGCGTGGGGGAAAGCATGCTGGGAGTGCCGCCGCCAAAATAAATAGTGCGCGGGGCCGTCCCCTGGGGAAGCCGCAGGCGGGCTTCGGTGCCCACGGCCTGGGCGTAGCCGCGTATGTCGCTGCGCCCGGGAGTGTGCTTGAAAAAGGCACAGTAGGGGCAGATGCGGTGGCAGAAGGGAACATGGATATAGAGGTGCATGCGCGGCGGAGGGAAAAGAGAGGGCCGGGTTTATTCACCCGGCCCTCGTGCAAATGTTTGTGCTTGCGGGGAATGGCTTTACAGCTCGGCAGCGGCCGGGGTGTCAAGGAAGTACTTGGCATCCGCGTGCTTCTGCAGGTAGGAAGCGGCAACATCGATAGTAACCGGGCCGTTGATGGCCTTGTTCACGATGGAGGCCTTCTTCTCACCCCAGGCCATGAGACGCACCTTCTTGGCACCCATGATGGTGGCCACACCCATGGTGATGGCGGTGCTGGGCACGTTCTCGAAACCGCCGAAAGCGGGGGCAGCGTCGGTCTTGGTCAGGTCATCGAGGTGAACCTGGCGGGTGATGGTGGTGTCATCGGAACCGGGTTCGTTGAAACCGATGTGACCGGTGCGGCCAATGCCGAGAATCTGGAGGTCGAGACCACCGCAATCCTTGATTTTCTGCTCGTAAGCAGCGCAGTGAGCGGGGATTTCCTCGGGAGCAAGGGTGCCGCAGGGCAGGTTGATGTTTTCGGCGGGGATGTCGATGTGGTTGAAAAGGTTGGTGTGCATGAAGTACCAGTAGGACTCCACGTGCTCGTGGGGCAGGCCGGTGTATTCGTCCAGGTTGAAGGTGGTCACGTTCTTGAAGGAGAGACCCTCTTCCTTGTGCAGGCGAATCAGCTCAGCATAGAAGGGGAGCGGGGTGGCACCTGTGGCCAGACCCAGTACTACACCCTTGCCCTCTGCGGCACGGCTGCGGATGAGTTCGGCTACTTCAGCGGCAAGCGTCTTGGCTGCAGCTTCCTTGGTTTCGAAAACTTCGTATGTCATAGCGGGGGTATTTTATAGCTGTTGGCGACTAAATTCAATCCCAAAGTGCAGTAAATTGTTAAAATTACCTTGGATGTTCCACCAAACAGGGATTGAATAAGGCTGAGGGGGGGAGATTGTATAAATGCCGGGCCGCTCTGCCGGGGGTTATTCGACGGCGTAGGAGATGGTCAGCTCAATGCCGGAGGCAGGGGGAGGGCTTTTTTCCTTCAGTTCATGGTAGAGGATTTTCCAGTCGCTGAGCTTTTGGGTTGAAATGCAACCATGAGACCCGGTGCTGCGGATGGTGGTTTCCTCTGTTTCGCCGGGTACTGCTACCAGCGCCAGGTGCAACAGGATGTTGCTGCGATCTTCCGTGAATTTGGGAATGGCGTACCGCCCCAGGCAGGAAATATAGAATCCGTTGATGCTGTAACCATGGAAATCCGGGAAAATGCGAGCAGTCATGCCTTCCGGAATGGAGGGGGCTGTGCGTTCTTTTCTGCCGGAGTAATTGAGAGCACGCCCGCCGCTCTGCACGGGAACACTCAGCGGGGGAACTCCCTCCTGGTCGTAATGTAAGGTGACCTTACCGCGGTACACCGGCCCCAGGTAACCACTGCGCCCGGGGCTTTTGAGACCACGTTCTTCGTTCTTTTTATATATGAGGTTCTTGCTGATGTGGCGCTTCTCTTTCCAATCCCATTTGAAGGAAGTGGGCCCGTATCGTGGTTTTGACTGCACCATGGCAGCATCGGTAAAGCGCATCCATTTGGCTTTCTCAGCGCGCAGACGGTCAAGAATCCGGGCTCTTTCGGCATCTTCTGCCTCCAGTTCCTCCTGGGTGAGACCCTTATGGGTGAAAAGGATTTCCACCTTTTTAACGTTGGCTCCAGCGCGCTCTTCCTTGCACCAGTGCGCGGGATTAGCTCCCGCTTCCAGCAAAAGATGAGCCAGCTCGGTTTGTCCGGCGCGCAAAAGCATGAGCGGGGTCTTGCCTTCATTATCAAGCTGGTGGATGTTTGCCCCGGATCGCAGAAGCCTGAGAGTTTCTTCATGTGCTTTTTCTGGCAGTTGGACGCTTTCGTGCAGATTGGCGGCCGGGGTGATCTGCTGGCACAAGCTGGTAAGCCTGCTCTGCAGTTCGGTATCGGTACACATGTGGTGTGCGCTGCGGCCTTTCGGGGTTGCGATTTCCGGATCTGCACCATAAAGCAGCAGCCCGTCCACCAGTTCCCGGTTGTTGAGGGCGGCTGCCATCATGAGTGCTGTCTGTCCACGGGTGTCGCGTGAGTCGATATCGCCGCTGTTGACAATGCTGAGCAGCCTGCGCGACAGCATGCGGGCTATCTGGGTCTGGCGCAGGGTCGTCCCCTGAAACCGGGCAAGTTGCTGGCCGTGGCGCATCAGAAAGTCAGGCAGGCGCATATCACCAGCAAATACCATGCTGGTGAATACCGGAAAAATCAGCCAGGAGAGAATGTTGCCCGCTCTCATGATTCAATAGCGTACGTCAAAATAACATTGCAGTGGAGCGTATGTAAAGCGTAAAAATAAGGAAATGGATTGAAAAATAGCATTTTATGAAGTAGAGTGCAAATTTTTTCTAAAAAAAAGACTTGCAATGCCGGAAATCGTGTGCTATGCTGCCGCCGCACACAGCATCTGCCGCTGTAGCTCAGGGGTAGAGCAACGCATTCGTAATGCGTGGGTCGTCAGTTCAAATCTGACCAGCGGCTTCTCCTTGAGAAACACAAGATGCAGGGTGCTCACAGACAAAGTGCCTCCTTAGCTCAGTTGGTAGAGCAGTTGACTCTTAATCAATTTGTCCGCGGTTCGAGTCCGCGAGGGGGTACCAGTCTGTGAGCAGCCACGTGGGTAAACGCCTCCTTAGCTCAGTTGGTAGAGCAGTTGACTCTTAATCAATTTGTCCGCGGTTCGAGTCCGCGAGGGGGTACTCAAATCAGTTTGAGAGGTGTGGGGTGACCTGGTAAATCAGGTCGCCCTTTTGTTTTTGCGACATTCTGCCGTTAATAACAGAATAGATACTTGCCACGAGGGCGCGAAAAGAGTAGAATGCACCGAGCTCTTCATGCGACACTATATCCTCAGACGCCTGCTGCTGATGCCTATTACCCTGGTAGGTATCACGTTTCTGTTTTTTTTTCTGACCCGCATGGTGCCGGGTGGCCCGGTGGAGCGCATGCTGCAGGAACAGGCCATTGGTGCGCTGATGGGGGAAAAGACTGTAGGGCAGACGATTTCCCGGCTGGGAAATGATGACCTGGAGCGTCTGGAGGAGCTTTTTAATTTGCAGGAACCGACCTGGAAAGCCTATTTGCAATGGCTGGGCGTGCTTCCCCGCGCGGTGGAAATAGCCAAGGCAGAATTTAATGATGCCGGTGTGGCGACGATAACCATAGCATCCTCGAGCGGTAAATCTGTGGCATTGGAGGTGACCCGTGAGGGCGATGTGCCCCTGTTTCTGGCTCCGGAATGGATGGAGGATGAGGGCTGGAAGGTGAAACTGGAATCTCCGCAGGACAGAGCAGCGCGTCTGGCAGCACGCCGTCGTATTACCGACGCTGCGGAAATTGCCTCGCTGGCCGGCACTCCGGCTTGCCGCCGCTGGCGGGCCGTAGCAAGCCGCCGAGCGTTTCAGGGGGTGCTGCAGGGGAATCTGGGGCTTTCTTACAAATACAACGAGCCTGTCACCCGTATGATGATGGACCGCCTGCCGGTTTCTCTGTATTTCGGGCTTCTGGGGGCAGTCATTACGTATGTGGTGAGTATTCCGCTGGGGGTGTTCAAGGCTCTGCATCACCGCAGCTGGATGGATAGTGTGACCAGCGTTCTCATCTTTGTGGGGTACGCCGTACCGGGCTTTGCATTAGGCGCTGTGCTGCTGGTCTACCTGGGGGCTCGTATGGAATGGTTCCCCCTGTACGGACTGGTGAGCCCGGGTTTTGAATGGATGCCGTTCAAGGAACAGCTGTACGACCTGGCCATTCACACAGTTCTGCCGCTCACCTGCTATGTGGTTTCCACCTTTGCGGTGACAACCATGATGATGAAGAACAACCTCATGGAGAATCTCTCCCGTGATTATGTGCGGACTGCTGTGTCCAAGGGGGTATCCTTCCGCCAGGCTGTGTGGCGGCACGCCTTCCGGAACTCCGTCATCCCGATTGTCTCAACCCTGGGTGGGGTCATTTGCACCGTGGTTGGCGGTTCTATACTCATTGAGCGCGTATTCGACATTCAGGGTTTTGGTATGTTGAGTTTCCAGGCCCTCATGGATAAGGATTATTCCCTGATTATGGGCACGCTGCTGCTCACTTCCATTCTCATTATCATTGGTAACCTGATTTCGGATCTCCTCGTGGCCATGGTGGATCCCCGTGTGCGTTTTGAATAAAAATGAGCAAGAACCTCATAGCCCTGCTGCTGATACTGGCCTCTCTGTTGGGAGCGCTCGGCGAACTGAACGGCTGGCTGCTTCCCACGCTTTCCTGGCCTTTTACGGTGAGCCGCGAGGTGCCGTTTCTGAGCTGTGCCGAGGAATTGGCTCCCTACCTGGCTGCGGATGGCCGTGTGCATTGGTTTGGCTGGCTGGGTATGCTGACATTGCTGCTGGCTGGTCTGTACCTTCTGATTCGCCGGAGTTCCAGCCTGCGCCTGCCGCCGGAATATGCCAAGCGGGTTGCCCGCTTCCGGAAAATTCGCCGTGGCTACTGGTCGCTCATTGCATTTGGCGTCATTATGCTGCTTGCCGCCATGGATCAGTGTCTGGTAGGCAAACGGGCGTTGCTTGTGGTATACAATGGCGAATGGTACAGCCCGGCTCTTACCCGGGCGGTGCTCCGGGGCGAGGAATTCGGGTTGAAGGGTGCAGAGGCTTGTGCTGAGACGGATTACCGGGCTCTGCGTGACCGCCTGGGGCAACCCGGCGTGTCTGGCTTTGTCATTATGCCCCCGGTTCCCTATGACCCCACAATGGATGCAGCGCCGTTCCCCTCAGAGGAGCTGATCTGGCGCGATGGTATCTTGTGTGGCCCGGATGGCCGTACCCCATACAACGGGCTGGCCTGCCGCCTGTATGACAACGGACAGCCGCACCTGCGGCAGCGTTTCCGCAGCGGTCTGCCCGATGGGCACGTACAGGGCTGGCTGCAGGACCGCACCGAAATCTATACGGCAACATACAAGGAAGGTAAGCTGGTATCGGAACACATACGCGGTGAGCTGAAAGTCAGCCAGTTTATGCAGCTTACTCCGGCAGAAAGTGAACGGAAGGTGTATTACCACCCCGCTCCTCCTTTCACCGGTGGCCATCTGCTGGGCACAAACAGCCAGGGGGCGGATATTCTGGCCTATCTGTACGGGGGACTGCAGGTCAATATCAAGGCGGCCCTGCTGTATCTGCCAATCATTTACCTCATCGGGCTTACCATGGGGATGCTCATGGGGTATTTCGGGGGGCGTTTCGACCTGGTAACCCAGCGTTTCATCGAAATACTATCGCAGGTGCCGTTCCTGTTTGTGGTGATGATTGTTTCTGACTTTGTGCCGATGCAGCTGCGCGGCCTGTTCCTGATTCTGAGCCTTCTGGCCATGTTTGGGTGGATGCACATGACCTATCTGGTGCGTACGGCCACCATGAAGGAGAAGACCCGTGATTATGTGTCTGCCGCCCGGGTGATGGGAGCCGGCACCTGCCATATTCTGCTGCGCCATATTCTGCCGAATCTCCGCGGTATCGTGGTGACACTGATTCCGTTCAGCGTGGCGGCGCTCATCTTTTCTCTGGCATCGCTGGATTATCTGGGCTTTGGCCTGCCGGATACCTATGCCAGCTGGGGGCGGTTGCTCAACGATGGCTTATCGAAACTTTCCTCGCCCTGGGTGGTTTCCAGTGCTTTCTTTGCGCTGGTGGGTACCCTGCTTATTGTGACCTTCATAGGCGAATCTGTGCGTGAGGCCTCAGACCCCCGCCGCCACAGTTACTACGAATAAAGACATGCTTTCCGTACCGCGCTCCATTTCCCGTCTGCTGTTCAGCTGTGCCACGGCCCTGCTGGGGGCGGTGCTGCTTACTGGCTGCGATGATGACGGTACCGCACTGGGGCTGGAGTGGCAGCACCCGTCGGATCTGACCATGCCGCCTGGTTTTGCAGAAACGGATGATGTTCCCACCTACACCAAGCGCTGGCACATGCCGCCGGGTTTTGCCGGTTTCCCGGAGCGCTGGAATGCCCGGGTCAGGGAGTATATTGAGACCAATCTGGAGGAGGACTGCAACACTTGTGAAAAGGCGTTGCTCCAGTACCTGACCTCCGCGCCCGGTGGTGAGCGGCAACATCGGGCCAGAATACGCTTTCAGAATACCTGGCCGAATCTGCTCAGCTTGAGTCGCCGCAAGGGGCAGGGGGACTACCTGCGCTTCCTGCGTGAAAACCAGCTTCCGGAGGACCTGGAGTGGCACGATGGTATGGACCAGCCGGAACTCGGCAGCCCCAAGGCGGTGAAAGGCGGTACCCTGCGGCTCGCCCTGCAGAGGTCTTTCCCCAACACGTTCCGCATGTTCGGGCCGAATAGCAATAATGCGTTCCGCCGGTATCTGTACGATGATATTGATTTGCCGCTCATTCGTCTGCATCCCGGTACCGGAAAACTGATTCCAGGCACGGCAGACCGCTGGGCTGTCTCCAGAGATGGCCGCACGATTTATTTCCATATTGATGAGGCAGCTCGCTTCTCCGATGGCTCTCGCCTCACAACGCGTGATTTTATCACCTCGCTCTTTGTCCGCACTTCTCCCTATGGGGTGGAGCCGTTCTACAACGACTATTACATGGGGAATTTTTCCCGGATTGAGGTATATGGCAATCAGTACATTGCCGTTACGCTGGCCGCGGCCCGCCCGTATGCGCCGTTCTACGCCTCTATTCCGGCAAGCTGCACCGCCTTTTATGCGGAATTCGGCCCAGATTACCCCACCCGGTATCTGTGGCGTGTGGCGCCGACAACCGGTGGCTATACGGTGAATCCGTACGATGTGATTATGGGGCGTCAGGTGAGTCTTATCCGCGTGCCGAACTGGTGGGCTGCAGACCGCCGCTACACGCGCTACTCCTGCAATGTGGATCACATCGTATACCGCTTCGTTTCGGAAAGTACGAAAATCCGTGAGTTGTTCCGCCTGGGAGAACTGGATGTATTTAATGCCCGTGAGGCTGATTTCTGGTATGAGGGGCTGGAGATGGATGCTGTGCACCGGGGGTTGATACAGCGCGTGCATTTCAACAACATCTGGCCGCGTAACTGTTTCGGTTTCCACCTGAACTGTTCCCAGCCGCCTTTCAATCAGAAGGTGATGCGGCGCGGATTCCACCATGCGTTGAATGTGCAGGCGGTGCTCGATACTGTGTTCCGAGGGGATTATACCCGCCTGGGTTCCTATTTCTCCGGCTTTGGTCAATACACGGATGAGAGTATCAAGGCGCTCCCGTATGCTCCGGAAAAAGCCCGTGCCTGTTTTGCCCGTGCCGGATACACGGTCGAAGGCCCGGATGGCATTCTCTGCAAGCCGGATGGCACACGGCTTCAGGTGGTGCTCAGCAGCCGCATTGACCCGCTCTATACTAACTGTATGAACATTCTGCGCGAGGAGGCTGCCCGCTGCGGGCTTGACCTTCGGTTGGACCAGGCTGATGATACCGTGCTTTATTCGCGCATCAAATCCAAGCAGTATCAGGCCGCCATTTTCTCCTGGGGCTTCTCCCCGCCACTACCGGATCCGGGGCCGTTCTTTGATTCTTCGTATGCTTTCAAGGATGACGGAACGCCCATGCCCGGAACGAGCAACATCACCGCCACGAATTCACCCTCGTTGGACCGCGCTATTCTGGCGTGTCGCTCCGCTGCAACAGAAGAGGAAGCAGTGGCTGCTCACCACCAGGCTCAGCGCCTGATTGCCTCCACCCTGGCCTGGGTGCCGGGATGGACTACCTCGTATTGGCGCTTTGCTCAGTGGCGGTGGCTCCGCTGGCCCGATGAACCGGATTGCCGCTTCTGTCCGCCGCGTTATTACGACCCGCTGGATAGCCACCTGTACTGGATAGATGAAAGAATGAAGGCTAAAACCCTGCGGGCGCGACGCTCCAGTAAGGTATTCCCTGAAACCGACCTGGAGATTGAGCTACCCTCTGAAACTCCCCCTGCGCCATGAGTACCGACAATCTGCTGGAAGTGAAAAACCTGAGTGTCGCGTTCGAGACCGAGCGCGGCTTGTCGCGTGCGGTGGACGATATCAGTTTTACCATACCGCGTGGTAAATGCGTGGGGATTGTAGGGGAGAGCGGTTGTGGCAAGAGCGTGACGGCTATGAGCCTGGTGCGCTTGCTTCCTCAGCCGAATGGTCGGATTGTTTCCGGACAGATTCTCTACAACGGGGAAGATGTGGTCACCATGTCGCAACGGCGGTTGCGAGCTTTGCGCGGGGGGAATATAGGCTTTATTTTTCAGGAGCCTATGAGCGCTCTTAATCCGGTTCACACCATTGGTGACCAGATTGCCGAAACGCTGATGCTGCACCGCGAAATGACGGCAGAAGCCGCCTGGGTGGAAGCTATCAATCTGCTGAATCGCGTCAAGATTCCCAGCGCTGCGCTGTGTGCCAACCAATATCCAGGTTCTCTGTCGGGCGGTATGCGGCAGCGTGTGGTCATAGCTATGGCTCTGGCCTGCCGCCCGGAGATGATTATTGCAGATGAACCCACTACCGCGCTTGATGTGACTGTGCAGCAGCAGATTCTTGCGCTTCTGCGGGAGCTGCACGAAGACCTGGGAGCCTCTTCGCTCCTCATCACGCATGACCTGGGTGTCATTGCCCAGCATTGCGACCGGGTGCTGGTCATGTATGCCGGGCGCATTGTGGAGAGCGCCCCTGTCGAGGAGCTTTTTGCCAATCCTGTGCATGCCTACACCAAGGCACTGCTGGCGGCCATTCCCCGCCGAGACTATGTCCGTAAGACTCTTCTGCCCTCCATCCCGGGGCATGTGGCCTCCATTCGCCACCAGGTGCAGGGGTGTCGCTTCTGTCAGCGTATGGGGGTGCCTGTGGACGAGCTTACTGTGCGGCCCCGCATGGTCGAAATTGCCCCCGGGCACCGGGTCGAGGCGTGCCCTCGCTGTTCTGGCATTACCAGTGAAGAGGAAAGCCCGGAATGATGCCGCAGGTGACGCCAAAAACGGCTTGACAATTAAGATAGAAAGCGTAGAATGAACGCCGCTGCGTCCCTCTTCGGGAGCGTTGTGTTTACATATATACATAAGTTTTTCATTATGAACAGTTACCGTACCCATACGTGCGATGAACTCCGCCCCGCTCATGTAGACCAGGTTGTGACGCTGGTTGGCTGGGTGGATACCGTGCGCGACCACGGCGGTGTGATTTTTATCGACCTCCGCGACCGCGCCGGCAAGACCCAGGTAGTTTTCCACCCTGAAATTGATGCTAATCTTGCCAATCAGGCTGAGGCGCTGCGTGTGGAGACGGTTATTCAGGTATCTGGCAAGGTGGTGCGCCGCCTCAAGACAGAGGAGATTGATGCCACCAACCCCGACCTGGCCACTGGCGAGATTGAGGTGGAAGCCACTTCCCTTACTGTTCTGAATCCAGCCGCTGTACTGCCGTTCCAGCTCGATCGCAACATCGCCAATGAGGACATCCGTCTCAAGTACCGCTTCCTGGATCTGCGTCGCCCGGCGATGCAGCGCAACATGATTCTGCGCCACCGTATCACCAAGACCATGCGCGACTATCTTGACGAGCAGGGCTTCCTGGAGATTGAGACCCCCATCCTCTCCAAGAGCACGCCCGAAGGAGCCCGCGACTTCCTGGTGCCCAGCCGCCTTACTCCCGGTGCTTTCTATGCGCTGCCGCAGGCTCCTCAGCAGTACAAGCAGCTGCTCATGGTGGCTGGCATGGAGCGCTATTTCCAGGTGGCCCGCTGCTTCCGCGACGAAGACCTTCGCGCCGACCGCCAGCCCGAGTTCACGCAGATTGATATTGAGGCTTCCTTCATTACTCCCGAGGATATTTACACTTGGATTGAAGACATGCTCAAGCGCGTGTTCAAGGAGAGCGTGGGGCGCGATATCGTGACTCCGTTCCCCCGTATGACCTGGCACGATGCGATGAATCAGTACGGCTCCGATAAGCCTGAGCGCCGTTTCGAGATGAAGATAACGGAATGCTCTGATGTGTTTGCCAATAGTGATTTCCGCGTGTTCTCCAGTGCTGTTGCCAGCGGTGGTGTGGTGAAGGCCATCAACGCCAAGGGTTTCAACCCCTCCGTGGGGCAGATTGATTCCCTGACGCAGACCGCCATTGAGGCTGGTGCCAAGGGCCTGGCCTACATCAAGGTCCGCGACGTGAACGACCGCGACGGCTGGAAGAGCCCCATCACCAAGCGCCTGACAGATGCGGAGATTGAAGCCCTGAAGGAGCGCCTCAACATCGAGAGCGGTGACTGTGTGTTCTTTGCTGCCGGTGAATGGGAGCAGAGCTGCACCATTCTGGGCCGCGTGCGTCTGGCCTGTGCAGACTTCATGGAGCTGCTCAAGGGCAACGATGAGGTCGACCTCTTCTGGGTGAACCGCTTCCCCCTCTTTGGCTGGGATGCAGAGGAACAGCGGTTCTGCGCCATTCACCACCCCTTCACCCGCCCTGTTCCCGAAGATGTGGAGAAGGTGCTCAAGGGTGAGATTTCCACCGATATCTGCGCTGAGGCATACGACGTTATCTTCAATGGTAATGAGCTGGGCGGCGGTTCTATCCGTATCCATGAAAAGGAGCTGCAGGACGCCACGTTCCGTGCGCTCGGTCTGGATGACGCCACGATTCAGGAGCAGTTCGGCCACCTTCTGGCTGCCTTCTCCTTCGGTGCTCCGCCCCATGGTGGTCTGGCTCTGGGGCTGGACCGCGTGGTCATGCTCATTGGTAAGTGCGATTCCATTCGCGAGGTGATTGCTTTCCCGAAGAACAACCGCGGTGCTGACCTCATGAGCGAATCTCCCGCTGCCGCAGAACCCAACCAGCTGCGCGATGTGCATATTCAGGTGAAACTGCCCGAGAAGCTGCGCCAGAAGCTGGAGGCCGAAAAGGCCGCAGCTGAGCAGCAGAGTTGAATTCTGCGTCTCTGAAATATAATGTTTCATACCCCGCCCGCAGGAATAAACACCTGCGGGCGTGCTTTTTGCTCGCAAAATGCCGCATGTTAAGATAAATATAGGGATAACGACCGCTTAATATATGAATAGAATGAGCTCTCATCCATCCACAGAACCTGCGGCAGAGCGCATAGACTGGTCAGCCTGGCT
>CAJGDB010000019.1 GCA_904502165.1 uncultured Akkermansia sp. | reverse complement strand
GAGCTGTGAGTTTCAACATGTCACCATCGCGCAGGTGCAGGTGCATATCCAGCGGCGAATTCAGCGTAATCTTCATGCGCGCTATTCTACCATATCAGCTGCCTGTTTTCAAGCACGAGATGAGCAGGCTGGCGAAAGAAGAGGGTACTCGCCGGACAGAAATCAATTCTTGGGCGCATCTGCCTCTTTCCGGGGAGCGGAGGACGGGGTGCTTTTTTCTTTTTTCAGCTTCTGGCTGAGACCGAATTTCCATTTCGGATTCATGATATCTCCGTAGATGTTGATATCAATAAAGAATTTGGAAAGGATGGTGAGGGGGGAGGCGAGAATGGTGGGCACGCTGGAAATCTGTGGCCACAGATTCCCCTTCATCGTCAGCTTATCCAAATCAATATCGAGCTGTGTGGCCACATCCAGATTGTAGCCCTTAGCGTTCATATTCCGAGTGATGAGATGCCCGTTCCTGATATCAAAGCGTGTGTGGGCCTCATCGATGCTGTAACGCAGGAAATGGTTGGCAAAGGGTACTTTGTGAGTTGATTCATTGACGGAATTGATGGCGCTGCTGCCGGAGTCCAATATGAAACGGACGATTTTATCTGTCAGGGAGGGAGGGGCCTCATCCTCGCTCCCTTCAACGGATTCCTCAAGTTTGCTGATGTTTCCTGACATGTCGGACAGCAGGCTGCTGATGGGGCGGAAGAGGCTTATCTGCATCAGATCACCATCTTTGAGAGAGACCTGACCATAGGCAACAACATCTTCCAGCTCCGGGCGAGCTGCCTGGAAACGGATGAATCCATTGCAGTTGGCCGGTTTGAAATCACCCCCGTAGGAAGCAACAATATTCTTGAGGTTCATATTGTGGGCTTCGAGGTACCCATCAAGAGTGGTGTGCTTGCCGGAGAATCCGATGCGGAGGCCACCTCTCATGATTCCCCCCCAGCACTTGGCATTCATGCGGTCCAGATAGACATCTGTATCGCTGATGTTGATGAAGCCGTTGAAGTCAGAGAAGGGAATGGTGGTACCCAGGAAGCGGAACCCTGCTCCTGTGGCACCATGTGCCTTGATGATGCCTTTCATGGGGACATCACAGCTTCGGCTGATGGGGAAGAGACAGTAATCGGTGGAAATATCAACCGGATCCTGCAGGATGAGGTCCTCCATGTAGTGCTGGATGGGGGCATAATACATGCCGATGGAATAGGAAGGGTAGCAGTTTCCTCTCAGCTTATGCAGGGTTATGGTTGAGTTTTCAATGTTGAAACGCACTGCCTCACCTGTAATGCGGCTGGTGAGAGCACCTTTCTTAAAGCCCATGCGCTTAAGCCAGGGGCGGTTGTCGTACAGCAGGTCCGGATTGGTGAGGTTGATGCGGATGCGCTCGGGCAGGGGGGCGCCCTGTTCATCCACACAGTCCATCTGCACGAGCACCTCAACATCGCAGCGCCCTTCCTTGACCATTGTGTAGGGGTTGCTGCTCAAGTCTTTCCTTATATACTCCTCTCCCGTTTCCTTGCCCTGGGCATCGAACTTGTCGCGTATGACACCCAGCATGAATTCCATGTTCTGGAGATGTGCTTTACAGAGCGCGTGGATATAGATGCCCTTGTCGTATCGGATGGTGGCATTGATATCGGAAATGTTGTTCCGGGTGACTCCGTCTGTGCAGCGGAAGTCACGCATAATCCAGTGGGCATCTGTGTTGTCAATGAGGGCGTTGATGATATTGACCGGGATGGTGTTGGAGCCCGTGATGGTGCATTCCTTGAGTGGGTTCCCCTTCACATGAATGTCGAGTTCTCCAAGCTTGTGACAGGCTTCAATGTCGGCCTCGTAGAGCATTTCGCCTGCTTCAGATGTGCTGAATTCGCCCTTTACGTGCAGCGCCAGCGGAATCTCCATGCCTTTGTGAACATACACATTCCTGCATACACGGATGAGTTCTGGAATGGTGATGTCATAGTGAGTTTTGACCAGTCTGCCGCTTTCTATATCAAGGAGTACATCACCACGAAGTGTCAGCAGCTCCGGGAGTCGGATTTCTTCCAGTGGTTCACCTCCCATGAGCGGGGCAAGGACGGCCAGCGGGAAATCTGCTTCTATATTGTTGAGCAGAAGAAGGTGCTTGTGCCTGAATGCTGCGCTGGTTGAAAGCTTTATTTCCTTTTCCTTCACAGAACCAGAGAAGGAGAGCCGGCATTCATCTGTTCCGGTATTCTGAACGAGGAGCTTTGCCTGGGTGAGGCAGATATCAGAGCCTTGCTGAATTCCATCAATCTGACAATTCATTTCAGCCTGCCTTTGCATGCTCTGCCATCCTTCAGCCATGTTCAGACCATGAGGAATGGTAAAATCTGCAAGAATGTTCCGGGCCTGAATCTGGTCATACCCTAACTGGTTTGTCTGGATGCGGCCGGTCACGCTGCGGGTGCAGAGGCTGGAGACCAGGTTCCTGCAGTTGAATACCATTCCCTCCATGCCAGTTGTTGCATGCAGTCGGGAAAGGGCGTATTTCTGCATTCGGGCTGCTTCCGCGCTCAACCGGATATCGGCATGGTCAATTGACCAATCCACATACTGATTCCTGGCATTAACATGGCTGAGTTTCAGATTCAGTACGAGATTTTCACCCTCTGCCTGCGCCTGCGGGGTGGCAGATTGGTAGCTGCCCATCAGACCATCCACCATAAATTCCTTGATGGCAAGAGAATGAGGAGTCAGCTCAATGCCGTCGGCATGCAGGGTTGCTGCCGCATGGCGAACTTCGCCGTTCTGCCAGGCAATGTGGTTTGTGTTGAATTGAACGTGACAGCTGGAGAGAGAGGGAAGTAAATCCTTGATGCGGCTCTCGCCGGGAACAAAGACAGGTACCTGTACCTGGCAATCGGCGCGTAGCTGGACATTTTCATCGAAGCTGAGCCCCTCAGGCAGCTGTAACTGGTCATTATTACTGAAATCGCGGGCCAGAGTCAGCAGGGTCTCGTCTGAAAGGTTGACATCGATTTTGGCTGCACCTGCGCCGTTTTCGGCCTGTGCAGATGCCCGTAAGTGTCCATCGGTGAATTCGATGAAGAGATTATCAATGTTGAAGTTGCCATCGCGCAGGAAAAAGGAGAGCTGGAGCTGGTTTACCTTGGTACGCCCCAGGTGCATGGTGCGCTGCTCCAGTTTTCCACGAAGGGTAATGCTGTTGAGTGCAAAGTTTTCGGCAAAGGAGATATTGCCGTCCAGCTCAATGGTAGGGGTGCTGTCGGCCGGTGATTTGATTTTGTTCAGAATGCCGTAGGTGTCCTCCAGATGCGTCTCAAGAATCCGGATGACAGGGGCTGAGCTGCGGGTGTTGAAAGCCAGTTCCCTGCTGTTGAGGTTGTATGCCCCTTGGAGGGATAAGGTGGTATCAGGCTCAATCGTCCGGAGCTTGAGGGAGTGGATGGTAATGGTATCCTTTGCGTAGGAAGCCTCGACTCTGGCATCCCGGATATGCAGGAAATCTGCATCATAACTGGGAATCCATGCTTCGAGCTGGTATCGGCCCCTGGGGCTGCCCTCTGCTTTTAACTTGATGGCGGGGTGCAGGTCCGCCGACCACTGCTGCGCGGCAAGTTGCTGGTGAAGCTGGCGCAGATAGTCACGATTCTGTTCGAGAAGACCGGCAAGTTCTGAGGCGATGTCAGTACGGGGAGATGCTGCTGCCGTATTGCTGTTCAGCTGTTGCATCCAGTCCCTGCCGAGGGGGAGGCGCAGCTCAGCCTGCAAATCTATACCATGGAGTTTTGTTTGTGCATCAATGCTGACACGGGACAGCCCCGGAGCCATACCCAGGTGAATATCAATCTGCTTGAGCTCCACCGAATCGATCGCATTGAACGGAAGTTGGATGAAGCCTCCTTTCAGCTTCAGCGCCTGGGGTGTCCAGTCTCCGGAGAACAGACGCCCGGGGCTGAAAATGAGCAATGCCTTTCGCAGCTGAAGTTCTGCCGCCGGAATATCTGCCTGCGGTATATCCAGGGAAATTCCTTCAGCCTTGATGGCAAAGCCGGAACGGGGAACAAGCTGGATTTTTTCAATCCTGACGGGAAGCCCCTTCTCAGCCGCCGTCTGCTCTATATAGCGCAAAGCACAGTTGGGTAATCCAACTGTGCTGAGCCAGATAATGAGCCCTGCCACCATCAGCAACCCGGCCAGACAAAGGTGGGGCAGAAAATTGCCTACGCGTCTGATTGCGATTTTGCCGGCCATAGGGGATGGGGGAGGGTGGGGAATCGAATCAGATGTCCGGGTCGAACTCACCTTCAGGCAGGGGCGGAGCCTTGGGCAGATTCATTTCGATATCATCCAGAAGGTTGACAAGGTCAACACCGCGCTGGGCTGAGTTATCGTGCTTGAATGTCAGCCTGGGGGTGTTGCGAAGCACCACCCGCTTGCTGACTGCCCGCTGAATCTCGCCACGCTTGCGGCTGAGTTTCTCGATAACCTGGGCAGGGGCCATGCGGCCCACAACGCCCACCCATACGCGGCCTTCCTTGAGGTCTTCCGTAATCTCGACATCCAGAATCGAGACGATGGTGCCGGGCCATTCGAATTCCTTCTGAATGAAGGTGCCGATTTCCCGCTTCATCAACTCATTCACTTTGTCAAGACGTCGTGTAGCCATGATGGTTTACAGTGTCTGTTTGATTTTCTCAAGCGAGTAACACTCGATGACATCACCCACTTCGTAATCGTTGTAGTCTGCCAGGCGGATACCGCATTCCAGGCCAGCCTTGACCTCTTCCACTTCGTCCTGGAAGCGGCGCAGGGTAGACATCTTGCCGTCGAATACCACCTGACCATCGCGCAGCACGCGGGCTTCGGCCGTACGCAGCATCTTGCCATCGGAGACATAGGAACCAGCGGCCTTGCCCTTGTTGAGCTTGAATACCTGCTTGATTTCTGCGTGACCCAACACGGTTTCGCGGGTCTCAGGTTCAAGCAGACCCAGCATGGCATCCTTCACCTGGTCGATGAGCTCGTACACAATGGAGAAAATCTTCACCTGCACGCCCTCACGCTTCACGGCCTTCACGGCGTTGCTTTCCACCTTCACATTGAAGCCGAGGATAACGGCATCTGAGGAAGAGGCAAGCAGAATGTCACTTTCAGAGATGGGGCCGGCAGCGGCACCGATGAACTGGCATTCCACCTTGTCGCTCTCAATATCCATGATGGCTTTCTTGATGGCTTCCACAGAACCCTGTACGTCACCCTTGAGATAGAGCTTGAGTACGGCTTTCTGGGTGCCATCACCCATCATGGCCAGAATGTCCTCCATGCGGGAACGGCGGGGAGCCGTGAGACGCTGCTGGCGCAGTTCTTCCAGACGCTCATCGGAGAGCTTGCGGGCGGCGCGTTCATTTTCCATTTCTACCAGTTCATCACCTACATTCGGCGTTTCCAGGAAGCCGGAAACCTCAGCAGGCATGCCGGGCGTTACCTTTTTGATGCGCTGGCCTTTATCGTCGAGCATGGTCTTCACCTTGCCGGAATAGGGACCGCAGATGAACGGCATGCCTACCTTGAGTGTGCCGCTCTGCACAATGACGGTAGCGGAGCTGCCCTTGCCCTGTTCCATGCGGGCCTCGATGATGGAGGCGCGGCAGTTGGCCCTGGGGTTGGCCTTGAGCTCCAGCACTTCGGCCTGAAGGCAGAGAAGATCGAGCAGGTCATCGATGCCGGCACCCGTGTGGGCCGATACATCAACACATTCGATTTCACCGCCAAAATCCGTGGGCATCAGGTCATTTTCCATGAGCTGCGTGCGAACACGCACCGGGTCTGCAGCAGGAAGGTCGCACTTGTTTACGGCCACAATGATGGTCTTGCCTGCGGCCTTTGCGTGCATGATGGCTTCCTTGGTCTGGGGCATGATACCATCGTTCGCGGCTACCACCAGCACCACAATGTCGGTCACGTCGGCACCTCGGGCGCGCATTTCGGTGAAAATGGCGTGGCCGGGGGTGTCAATGAAGGTGAGGGTGTTGCCGGCGTGCTCTACGGTGTAGGCTCCGATGTGCTGGGTAATGCCACCTGCTTCTCCTGCTGTCACCTTGGTGCGGCGGATGTAGTCGAGCAGGGAAGTCTTGCCGTGGTCCACATGGCCCATCACGGTGATGATGGGGGTGCGGACTTTGAGAGAATCCTCAGGCTCTTCCTCTACCGCTACGGCCTCGGGTTCCTTGATTTCCTCCACCGGGGCCTTGACACCGGCACCTTTTTCGCGGCGGACGCGCTCGTAGGTGAAACCATGCTTTTCGCACAGGGCTGCTACCTGGTCGCTGTCGAGTGTGGTGCCGGGGTTGGCAAACACGCCCATGGGGAGCAGTTCTGCAATAAGCTTGAAAGGCTTCATGCCCATGAGAGTGGCCAGGTCTGCTACAGAAATGGGAGCTTTGATGTTCATGACCTTGCCAGGCTCTGCAGCCGGAGCTTCCTGTACAGGAGCAGGCTGGGTTGCCGGAGCAGGTGCCGGAGCAGGTGCCGGGGTTGCGGCTTCGGGCTGCGGCTTGCGTACATTCTTACGGGGGGCAAGCAGGTCCAGCGCTTCTTTCTTTGCAGTCTGTTCCTTGGCCGCTGCCTTACGGGGGGCAGGGGCGGCCTCTGCCTTGGGGGCAGGGTCTGCTTTCTTCTTCTTGACCCCGCCAATCAGGTCAAGCACGGGGCCTTTTGTGTCGTTGTTCTTTGCCATGTGTTGTTGAAGATGTATCTTGAATATGGGACTGTTATCAGCAGTTGGCCAGAGCCTTGCTCATGATGTCCTGAGCTTCCTCTTCGGTAATGCCGAGGGCTTCCACGAGTGTTTCGGCATCAGCGTACTGCGCGATACCTTCCACCGTAGTGAAGCCTGCTGCCACCATGGCGGCGGCCATGCTGTTGGAAACACCCAGGGTGCTGGCAAGTTCGCTGGCACCTTCGGTGGCAAGGTTCTTGGCCTGAGCTTTTTCGTCATAGGCTTCCACGCGCACATCCCAGCGTTCATCCGGGGTGGAAATCAGTCGGGCAGTCAAGCGCACATTCTGGCCCTTGCGGCCCTTGGCCTTGGCGGCGGCCTTGTCGTCCTCGACCACGACGGTCACCACATGCGCGGCCTTGTCAACATTGACCTTGATGGGTTCAATGGGGGCAAGGGATTCCGTCACCATGGCGGCCTTGTCGTCGGTGTATTCGAGGATGTCCACTTTTTCGTGGTTGAGTTCATTGACCACATTCTTGACACGGGCCCCGCGCATGCCCACACAGGCACCGATGGGGTCCACATTCGGATCGTTGCTGCGTACCACCATCTTGGTGCGGTACCCGGCCTCACGAACGATGCTCAGAATCTCCACCGTGTGTTCCGCAATCTCAAGAACCTCGTTCTCGAAGAGGCGGCGTACCAGGTTGGGGTGGCTGCGGGAAAGGATAAGCTCATTGCCGCGTACGCCATCGCGCACCTCCACCACGTAAAAACGCATCTTATCGCCGCTGTTATATTCCTCTCCGGGAATACGCTGGCGCAGGGGAACGAGGCCTTCGAACTTCTCCACCTCAACGATGACATCGCCCTTGTCGTAGCGCTTCACGGTGCCGGTTACTACCTCGCCGGCGCGGTCGCGGAAGGCTTCAGCCAGCATTTCCTGTTCAGCCTTGCGGATGCGCTGCTGCATGGTCTGGCGGGCTGTCTGTACAGCGATGCGGCCGAAATCCTTGGGGGTAATGTTTACGCTGATGGTGTCTCCGGGCATGTAGGTCTTGCCTTTCCTGGCACCGGCAACCTGGGCGACGGAAAGCTTGACTTCGTTGAAAGCGTCAACCAGCAGGTCGTCCTCCACAATTGTCATTTCTGCCTTGATTTTAACCGTTCCCTTCTGCGGGTTCACCACAGCGCGGAGGTTATGGATGCGGTCGGCGCCGGATACCATCTTGGAGTAGGCGGTGATGAAAGAGTCTTCGAGAGCCTGGATAACACGCTCGCGGGTCAGTTCTTTTTCGCGGACATAGAAGTCAATCAGGGCGGAGATATCGGTGGTGGCCATTTTTCTGCTGTTTTATTGCTGGGGGTTGATAGTGTGCCGTATACAAAAAAAGAGCGGGTCCCAGACCCGCTCCAATCTCATAGCGGACCGGAACTTGTACGCGCGTATTATAGATATGGGGTGCCTGCGTGTCAAGGATTTTCTGCCAATATGTCACTTCTTTGAAAATCTTGACAGATGCAGGTAATTGCGGTATGGTAGCGCCGTTATGGCAGGTCTCATCATTGCGCCCAAGGCGCGCATTTTTCATGGTCACGACTGGGTGTACGGCACAGAAGTCCGCACGGTTTTCGGTAATCCCCAGCCCGGCGATGTGGTGTTGCTCAAAGATCAGCGCGACCATTATCTCGGCTCTGCCATGTACAACCCTCATTCCCAGATTGTCGCCCGCCGTTTCTCGCGTCGCAAGCAGGACCTGGACCGCGATTTCTTTGCTCGCCGCATTTCCCAGGCTGCGACCCTGCGCGAGCGCTGGCTTCCGGGAGAGGAAATGATGCGTCTGGTGTGGAGTGAGAGCGATGGCCTGCCTGGTCTGATTGTGGACCGCTATGCCGATGTGCTGGTTGTGCAGACCCTTACTATGGCCATGTACCAGCGCCTGGGACTCATCAAGGATATTCTGGCAGACTTGTTCCACCCCCGCAGCATCATTGTGCGTAATGACTCCCCCATGCTGGTGGCAGAGGGAATCGGGCAGGAGACCTATGTTGCATTAGGTGAACAGCCTGAGCCCTTTGTTGCCTCTGGTCGCGGTATTCAATTCATGATTGACCTGGCTACGGGGCAAAAAACCGGACTGTATCTGGACCAGCTGCAGAATTATCAGGAGGTTGCCCGCCTGGCCCGTGGCCGCCGCGTGCTGGACTGCTTCTGCAATCAGGGTGGTTTTGCTCTGGCCTGTGCCAAGGCTGGTGCCGCCAGCGTAACGGCCGTGGATATTTCAGAAGACGCCATCGCTTCCGTGCGTAAGAATGCAGAGCTGAACGGCGTTCAGATTGAAGCCGTGGCCGAGAATGCCTTTGATTTTCTGAAGCGTGAGAGCGATAAGGTGCGTAACGGGGCAGACCCGAAATGGGACCTCATCATTCTTGACCCGCCCAGCTTTACCCGTAATAAGAAGAGCCTGAATGGTGCTTTGCGCGGATACAAGGAGATTCACCTGCGTGCCATGCAGATGCTGCCGGTGGGTGGCGTTCTTTCCACATTCAGCTGTTCGCACCACATCAGCTCCAGTCTGTTCAAGCAGACTATCTGTGATGCGGCGGTTGATGGCCATTGCACGCTGCGTCAGACCCATGTTCATGGGCAGAGCCCGGATCATCCCATCCTGCTGAACATTCCGGAAACGGAATACCTCAAGGGCTTCAGCTTTGAGCTGGTTCCCGGGCGTTGAGGAAAAATACTTGCAATGCTGCAGGTTTGTGCTACCCTAAAGGTCGCATGAAGTGGTTTCATTCATGGATTCCTGCTGTTTGTCTGCTGGCGGTGATTTCGCCCTTGCGGGCTCAAGATGCTGTGGTGAATCCGCCGGAGCAGGCTCCTGCCGCCGAACAGGCGGCGCAGGTGGCAGTGCTCGGGTATGAACACTTTGCCGCAGCTGAGGGAATGCCGGGTATCACCTCCACGACGTTTCTGGCTCAGATGAGTTATCTGAAGGAGCAGGGGATTACTCCGGTTTCCCTGCAGCAGTTCATCGACTGGCATCAGGGGAGGCTTGCTTTGTCCGGTAACTGTGTGCTCATAACACTGGAAGAGGCCGATGCCGAGGCGTACTCCGTCGCGCTCCCGGTGCTGAAGCAGTTCGGTTTCCCCTTTGTCGTCTTTGCCGATGCTCGCAATTTCAAGGAGACATCAGGCTTTCTCTCGGTGCAGCATATTCAGGAAATGCGGCGTGCCGGGGCGACCGTGGGCAGCCGCGGAATGATGCGACCGCAGGCCTGCGACTGGGTGCATGCCGATGAATCCGGCCCGGAGGCCGCGGCCAAGCTGGCCGAGCGGGAAATGGGTGTTTCCTCGCAGCGTATCACCTCGCATTTCGGAGCCTGCAGCGCATTTTCGTACCCCCGTGGTTATGCAAATGCTAACATGGTTGAGAATCTGGCCATTTACGGCTATAATGTGGCCTTTGGCCGCCGGGCAGGAAAGGTTTCCCGGGGAACGCCTTTCTATCTGCTGAATCGCTACATGATAAGTGAGATGGGCGATTTTGCCCGGGCGGTGAATTTCGGTGCGCCGGAAGAAGATGCAGCTGTACTGCAGAAGGTGCGCGATGTGGCAGCTCGTCAACAGCCCGTGGGACTGCCATCGAACGTAAAATCGCCCGAGGGAGCCAGTGCTGCATTTCCTGCATTTACAGAGAATACGGCAGTGGGTGATGCCGTGCAGCCGCCCATGCCGCCAGTTGTGGATGTGCTGGTAGGAGATTTTGCCGAGACTGCAACTGATACATCAGCCCCTATCCCTAATCCAGTTGAAGTTGAGGAAGAGCCAGTCGCGGATTTGCAGAATCCGCGACTGGCTCCACGCCCTGTGAGCGATGTGCCTGCTGCTGGTACCCTGGTGCAGCGCACGCTAGGGGGAGACTGGGTGACCCGCGAGTTCCCGCACCCGGTTGTACCGCGTGAACAGACCCGCGTTGCTGTGCTCTGCTACCACGATTTCAGTAATACGCGGCCAGTGACGGAAATGTGCTTGCGTACGGCAGAGTTCTGCCAGCAGATGCAGTATATCAAGGATGCCGGGTTGACAGTCATTACCATGCAGGATTTCCGCGAATGGCTGCTGGGAGAGCGTTGCCTTCCGGAGCGTTGTGTGCTCATTACCATAGATGATGGCTGGCGCAGCGTGTATACAGAGGCTTTCCCGGTGCTGAAGGCATACGGGTATCCTTTCACTCTGTATCTCTATACCGATTTCATCAGCGGCAAAGGCCTTTCCATGACGCCGGAAATGATTCGTGAAATGATTGCATGCGGCGCTACTGTGGGCTGTCATTCCGCTACGCACCTTTATCCGAGTAAATGGAAATCCCTGGAGCCGGAATCCGAGGAATTCGCCGCACTGCTGAAACAGGAATTCACGGATTCCGTATCCAGATTACAGCAGGAATTCGGGAATTGCAGTTCCTATTGCTACCCCGGTGGTTTCCACATGCCGGCCATGCTGGAAACGCTGCGCCAGGATGGCGTGGATACGGCATTTACGGTAGTTGAACGGAAGGTGACTACGTTGGAGGACCCGCTGCTGATTCATCGATATGTGGTCTTTGGCACAGATCCCCGCATTTTCCGCCGTGCAGTGAATTTTGATGATGTTGCAGGCGTGAAACCAACAGCCCAGGGTATAACCGAAGCCCGGGAACGCGCCCGGGCCTTCTTCCCGGCGGCTTTTGAGAATGTGGGAGTCATTGCACTCCCTGAGCCGGAGCCACCTGCAGTTGTACCCGCAGTCCTGCCGGCATCGGAGCATGTGCCGGCGGCAGAGGAGAAGACACCGGCCCCAACACCTGCGCTGGATGATATACCTGCTCCGGGGTATGTTGATATACCTGCCTGAGTCGAGCGTTTTTTTTGATTCAGTGAGTGCTGCTGCACGTGTTTTATGGTGGACAATCGGGGCTGCTCTGGTTATAATGCCTCGTCATCATGTTGAAACGTTGTTACAGGATGCAGGAGAGTCTGGTGCGCTATTGGTCGCAGCAGGCTGTTGCGCTTTGTGATGACATTGATGATGAATCTCTTGAGCAGCCTAAGGCTTCGGTCGAACAGGCTGTTGATTGCATGGGTAAGGACCGCCGGATTGTGTTGATAGGAGCGTCCCGCAGCGGGAAGTCCGGGTTGCTGGCCGGCATGGTTGGTTGCCCTGTACTGGGGCAGGTGGAGCCGGAGTATCATTATCTGCGCTGGCGATACCTGAACAACGACGGAGACTCCAGTCACTGCCGCTTTATGGCCGAGCCCGCCTTGAGCGGCATGGAACTGGTGAATACCCGGGGGTGTGAGCATCCGCTGGTGGCAGAGGCCGTTGCGGCTCTGCTTCCTGCGGCGGATGTAGTGATTGCTGTTGTGGATGCCCGGGAACCGCAGAATGCACCGGTCTGGGGGCTCATGGCTCCCTTGCCGGAGGAAGGGGGCCCAGCCTGTGTGGTTGCACTTACCCATGCTGATATGCTCGATGCAGAGCATACTGTCATGTTGAGTGAAACCGTGCGGACTCTCTGCCGGGAGCGACTGGGACGTGCGTTGCCGGTGTATCAGGTGAATCCTGCCAATGCCGTCATGGCAGCCGAATTCGGAACCAAGGTGGTAGAGGCGATGGAGTCATCATCGGGCGGGTTGCGGGCTGCTATTCGGGAAACGATGAGATGCGGGTCTGATCTGCTCTACAAGCAGGGTAGTGTGCTGAAGGCCCGCGATGCCGTCGCCCGTACAGACAGTGGCTTCCTGCAGGGTATTGAGCAGGAGATTGATAACTTCCAGACCCGCCAGATGCAGGGGGTACGGAATTGCGTGTTGAATTATGCGGCTGCAGCTCAGCGCTGTATGCCCCGGTTGATTCAGTACATGCGGCGTAGTCTGGGCTGGTTCCTCTCTCCCGTGGTGTTCATACGACTCGAAAGTTACGGCTCTGCTTCTGAAAACCTGTATTATCGTCTGGTTCTGGATGATGTTGCTACGCAGCAGGAGGAGCTGGACAAACAGTTTGTTGTTTCCTGTGGCGGGCACTGGCGAAGTGTGCGGCCGCGCATGAAGCAGACCCTGCAGTGCGAAATCGGCGAATTTCCGGCCGAGGCCCTGGAAACAGAGCTGACCCAGCTGCGGACCCAGCTGCAGAGCAATCTGTATGCCCCCTTCCGCTATCAGAAGATACGCTCAGCCTTTGCCTCCCTCTTTAAATGCCAGGTAGACTGGATGCGCTTGTTCATTGTCAGCTTCTGCGTTTCCTTCTTTTGTGCAGGATTACTGGGCTTCTTCGGCATGGAGGATATTGCTGTGATTTTTCTGGGCATTGCAGGTGTGCTCTGGATGCTGGGTACTCTCATTCATTGCCTCGTGGTGCGGAAAATCTGCATGCTGATGAGTACCAAAGCAGAGCCTCTGTATGAAAGTTTCTCAGAGCATCTGGCTGCCATTGTGCAGGATATGATTGTTTCCCGCGTAGCGGCATACCGGCGCCTGTATACAGAACCACGCCAGCGCGTGGCTGCCTATGAAACTTCCCTGGCGCCCTTGCAGCAACGCCAGAGTGAAATATTCCGCCAACTCCGCTCTGCTGCTCCCCGAGTCTGATTCCCATGCAGTACGATTTATTTACACCGCATGGAGATGCGCCCATGCCTCCGCCCGAAGAACAGCAGCAGATGCCTCTGGCCGCCCGCATGCGCCCCGAATCTTTGCAGGAAGTAGCCGGGCAGAAACACCTGCTGGCTGAGGGAAAACTCCTGCGGCGGGCGATTGAGACAGACCGCTTCTCTTCTCTCATTTTTTATGGGCCGCCCGGAGTTGGTAAGACGACCCTTGCCTATGTGATTGCCCGTTGTACCAGCGCCTTTTTTGTAATGCTCAATGGCGTGGAGTCCAATGTGAGTGAAATCCGCAGCAAAATTGAGGAAGCCCGCAGCCGGATGTCTATACATGGTCAGAAAACCATCCTCTTTGTCGATGAGCTGCACCGCTTCAACAAAGCTCAGCAGGATGTGCTGCTGCCGCATCTGGAAAAGGGAACGGTACGTTTTATCGGGGCTACTACGGAGAATCCGTATTTTGCCATCAATTCCGCCATGCTGAGCAGGTCTCAGATTTTTCCGCTCGAGCCGGTTCCGGATGCGGAGCTGGTGACCCTGCTGAAGCGCGCTGCGGCAGATGAGGTGCGGGGGCTTGGAAAGATGCGGCTCAGACTGGATGATGATGCCCTTGAGCACCTGGCTCTCAAGGCTGATGGCGATGCCCGCAAGGCGTTGACCGCACTAGAGGTTGCTGCTCTTTCTACCCTCCCCGGAGACGATGGGGTGGTGCATGTCACCTTGCAGGAAGCCGAAGAATCCATTCAGAAAAAAGCTATCCGTTACGACCGGGCGGGGGATGGCCATTATGATACGATATCGGCGTTCATCAAATCCATGCGGGGAAGTGACCCTGATGCTGCCCTGTACTGGCTGGCATTCATGCTGAATGCTGGTGAGGATATCCGCTTCATAGCCCGGCGTCTGGTCATCTGCGCCAGCGAGGATGTGGGCCTGGCAGATTCGAACGCCCTGCGTGTTGCGTTAGATGCTGCCCGTGCAGCAGAAATGCTGGGTATGCCGGAGGCCCGTATTCCCCTGGCTCATGCCACGGTTTATATTGCCACGGCACCCAAAAGTAATTCTGCTTATGCCGGTGTGAATGCCGCCCTCAAGGATGTGAAGGAAGGCCGCACTCTTGCCGTGCCTGCTCATCTGTCCACCCCTACGCGCAAGAAACTGGCGCGGCTTCGTGGCGTGGCAGAGGAAGAAACCCAGTACCAGTACGCCCACGATTTTGAGGATAATTACGTGCCCCAGGCTTATCTGCCAGAGGGGCGGGTTTACTACCACCCGACCACGAATGGTTTGGAGCTCCGCATTTCCGAGCGCATGGAATATCTGCGCCAGCGGCGGGAGCAGGGTAAGTAAAGCGGTCAGACGAACCAGCTTTGCTTCCGGTATCAGAACGGCAGATTCTTGTTTTCGATGAAGTTTGTCTGGCGGATGAACTCTGCCCAGTTGGAGAACTGTCTGCGTTTGGCCGTATCGGCGTGTTCTTTGTTCCACCCGGCTATTTCATCGGCCTTATCTGCAGCTTCATCGTAGCGTTTCAGATGCAGCAGCTGCATGACAGCCCCGGAGCCGGCGCTGTACAGAATATGCCAGTCTGCCGGGCCTGCATCTTTGTTCATAGCAGGCTGCATGGAGAGGACCTCATTGTAATCCTTCAGAGCTTCGGCAAACATATCGGCCCGTTCGCAAAGGGTGGCATGGTGCAGCAGCGCGCGGAATCTCCACCAGCGGGGCAGCGTTTCATCTTTCAGACTGCCTGCAGCAATTTCAACGGCATTGCGGCGTCCTTCCTCTGTGCCTTCCAAGGCCTTGTTGTTAGCCAGAATGGCATTTATCATCACTTTGTCCTGCACGCGCAGATGCTTTTCCGAGCGCAGGAGATGTGTCAGAATCTGTTCTGATTCCTCATGCTTCCCCAGCCGGAGTAATACAGCGGCCTTGCGGGTGGTTGCCTTGATGCGGTGCTCCTCGCTGCGTGTGGCACAGGCATCGTAGAATTCAATAGCCTGGCGCAGGGATTCCATAGAGGCGATATATTCCGAAACCCGGGCAGACATGTACAGCGCACGGGGGGCGAAGTCTGTGCGCGGGTATTTCCGCAACAGTGTATCAAGAATGCGGAGGGATTCCGTGTATTGCCCTTCTGCCGCCAGCAGGTGAGCCAGGTGCAGGGTCAGCGTGCAGACAACGTGCGGGTTCTGAACCTTGCCTGCGGCGTTACGAATCATCGCAATGGTTTCCTGCCCGGCGTTGATGGTATCGGTTGTGCCGGAAAGGCGGCGGAGAACAGCCTCCTGCAAGGCAAAGAAGCGCAGCTGCCGGTCGGGTGTAAGCTGGGATAAATCCGCGTTTATAGCGCTTTTCTGCAGCAGTTCATGGGCTGATTCCGGATTGCTTTGCAGACGCAGCAGGGCGTGATCCATTTCTACATCTGCCCTCAGGTTGGAATCCGGGCAGGGAATGCTGAGCAGCAGGTTAATGTCGGCTTCTGCCTGTTCCGGGGCTGATTCCAGCTTGAATGCGGCCCGTGTACGCAGAAGTGCGTACTGCTGGGTTTCAGAAAGGTCTCTGGAGTTCAGAACTGCTTCCTGGGTCTCGACATCACCGGACATCAACGCGCAAATCATGGCATTCTGGAGAGCTGCATTTCGCAGTTTTTCCGGTGCCAGACGGGCACATTCCAGATAGGCTCTGGCGGTGGAGGCAAGAGCTGGGTTGTGCATCTGGATTTCATAGAAAAGGCGCAGGGAATCATCTCCCTGAATCATGCCCAGGTAAAGGAGAGCTTCGTGGGTCTGCCCCCGTTCCAGATACCAGCGGACCTGCTCCAGCAGGATAGTGCGGGTGGCCGGTTCCTTAGGATGTGTTGCAGCCGCTGTGTTGGCGCATGTTACGTCCAGCGGAAGTTCCGGGGCATCCTCATGATTCAGCATGTGCTGCTGAATCAGCAGGGCATTTGCGGCACGGCGTGATTTTGTCGGGTCGGCAATCCACTCGTCAAGTTTGGTGCGGGCGTATTCACTGGTACTGAAGGCACCTTTCTGGTACAACCGGCGGAAGGCTTCTTCCAGCACAGGTGAATCCGGGTGGGATGATATGAAATGCAGAAGCGTTTCTTCGCCCTTGCCGTCGTCGTATTCAGCCTGTGTTTCCGGTGCATTCTCCAGGAATGCACCGGAAGGCCGGGGGAGCATCTGGTCTTCCTGGGTAGCGCTGTTTTCCTCTTTGCTGTAATAAATGGAGGAAAGGGTCAGGCGTGCCCGGTGACGCAGCGTAAGAGAAAGTGAGGTGTCTGTTTCCAGCGCTTTGCATTGGGTGATGGCAGCATCATAATCACCACGGAGACGAAGGTTCTCTACTTCCAGAAGCTGGAGAAGGGGCTTGTATGACGGATTCTTTTCCGACAAATCCCTCAATCTCTGCAGGGCGGCGTTGTCCTGGCTTTTCGGCTTACTCAGCCAGTATTCAGCAAGGGCTGCAGTAGCAAGAGTAGCTATTTCCTGATTACGCCCGCTGGCCATGGGCGTGGCAATGACGGCAAAGTCCACATCCTCGTTCTTCCAGGCGCAGTAGAGAAGCGCCTTGGCGGCATAGGTATACAGCGGATGGTCATCCGGTACGTGGCGCAAGGCTTCAGCCGCTTCCTTCAGCCTGCCGAGCCCGATGAGGGCGCGTCCTCGCCAGAAAGATGCCGTTGCAGAGGTGTCATTCACCAGGGCATCAAGAGCATCGGCAGGCTTTCCTTCGCGCATCAGCTGCTCTGCGCGCTGCGTATCAGCCTGGGCGAGAGGAGCGGTCAGAAGAGCAAGAGCCGGGAGGAGGAGAAGTTTCATGCTGAGGAGAAGATGGAGATGGGTCAGCGGACGGAGGGATAAAGCCCTTCGAGCCAGAGGAACTGGTTTATATAGTTGAGACCGGAGCGCGTGAGGGCGGCATTGGTGCTGTTGTTCTTTACCCTGTTTACGGTGCAGTTCTGCTGCACGGTAGGCATGGGTTTGCAGGAAATGATGTGCGGGCGGCTCACCTCGCGCTCTGCAGGATATATGCCGATGGGAACCCCTGCGGCGGTGAAGGCGATTTCGAGTGAACGGGGGCGGGAAGTCTCATTTTTTGACCCTTTGTACAGGAAGGGATGCCGCCGCATGATGTCCATGGTGCCGATGCAGGGTACCGCCACGCGGTAATGTTCCTCAAGCTCAGCAAAATAGGCAGAGAGGGAGAAGGGCGTTCCATCCTTGCATGCCTTCAGAATGCCGACGGGGTCAATCCCCACCAGGTTTAATCCGTTGAAGTTGCCATGCTTGTTCTCTCCCTGGTAGAATTCGGAAAAACGGCTGTTAATCATGAGCGCGATTTCCAGATGCAGGTGGGCCCGTGTTTTATCAAGCCCGACCCCGCTGTAACCCAGCCGGCCTATATTGTTGCCCGTGCCGACATACTGGCCGGTATGGCAGTTGGTGTCAGCCAGATGAGCGTACAGTGAGTAGATAGTTCCCTCCGGAACTTTGTGAGCAATGACAACGTAGCGCCCGTAGTTGCTGAGGCCGGGAGCATCATTCACATGCACAACCCTGCCGGGGGCAATGGGGCGTACCTCATCCTGCGGAATACCATTGGCATCCCGTCTGATGGGCTTCACATCAATCCCCTCATGAAAACGGCTGTACATGACCGCGGCCCCCGGCTGTGGACGGAACGGATTCCGCACCATACCGTATGTGCCTGCCTGCCAGGGTTTTGTTGCTTCGCCTTCAAACAGGCGGTCCACGTACATGAAATAATCATCTCCGCCCGTGCTGAACAAAGCTGTATTATCTGTGGGCAACCGGAATACCAGATTCTGTGCCCATGCGGGAGCGCAGAACGCAATAATCAATGCTGGGAAATGTAGCCAGCTCACGGCTTCTTTCTGCGGGTAGAGAAGAGTTCAGGGCCTTTTCTTTCAGCAGGTGCGCTGGGTGTGGCTGCCGGTATTGCTGACTGGTCTGTCGGTGCAGGGATGGCCGGGTTTCCGGAGGGAACGGAGGAGTACAGCTCAGGAATGATACGGCCGTGAGCATCCTTACCCGTTGTTGCACCTGTGGGCAGTTCAGGCTTGGGTCTGGGGTTTTCTTCCTGGTAACGTTTTTCTTCGATTTCCGGGTCAACGGCTTTGAGTGTCTCGCCGATGCGGCGGAGATCATAGCCATTGAGGCCGCTCCAGATGATGATCTGACCATCCGTAATGCCTCTGTCAATGAGCATGGGCGGGAATGCCAGCCCGTCAACCACTGGGAGCATCAGCTTGCCGATGTTCTGCTGTGTTTCCGTGTAGAGTCTCAAGACATATTCCTTGGGGGTGTAGAGAACCACTCCGTAGGAGCCGTCTTCAGCCATGAAGGATTTGAATTTCTCGAAATGGCGCAGGCTCATGATGGGCATCCGGTTGTACATGTGCCCATTGTGTAGAATGTTAAAGGCAGCACCACCTTCAGGGTTGGAAGATTCCGTCAGGAAGTAAGCCTTGTATTGTTTCTGCTGGCAGCAGGAGAACAGCATGGCAGCCGCCATAGCGCAGAGTAGGAAAGGGGATTTGTTCATGATGATGAAAAACGCAGACGTGGGAGAATCAGCCCCGGATCAGGTGGCGGCTCTGAATGCAGTAGTTGGCACCGCTCCACAGGGTAAGGATAACGCTGAGCCAGAGGGCAATCTCGCGGAACCACCAGGCGGTTTCACCGATGCTCAGCGAGCGCAGCGGTTCAAACAGGTTGCCGCCGTAGGCCAGGTGGGCCATGCAGGCAATGCAGTAGGTGAGCTGTGCTGTTGTTTTCCATTTGCCGAGCTTGTCTGCAGCCATGACCACGCCTTTCGCTACGGCCAGCTGGCGCAGGCCTGTAACCAGGAATTCGCGGAAAATAATCAGTATTGATACCCAGAACGGACACATCCCCACAGAGGTCAGGTAGATGAAACCGGCCCCGACGAGAATCTTATCGGCCAGCGGGTCGATTAATTTGCCGAAACTGGTGACGAGATTATACTTGCGTGCCAGGTATCCATCGAAGAAATCGGTAATGGCGGCTACAACAAAGGCCCATAGGGCAATGCAGGCCGTCATGGAGACAGGTTCAAGCCACCCACCGGATATTTCGTTGGTGAGGGGGGACTTGCTGCCATCCCATGCCAAGGCTGCGGTGTAGACGATGACAAGGATGATGCGGGAAAGTGTGAGTGTATTCGGCAGGTTTAACATTGTACCACCTGTGTTATAGCCTGCAACGCCCCGACTTGCAAGCAGAAATCAAGGGTGTATGCCAAAATCGGGCAGTTTTTGTGACAGATTCTGTGCTTGAATCCGAAACTGTTTTTGCTATACTTGCCCGCATGAACGCATTTCGCGCAACAGTTCTTGCCTTGCTTGTCCTGACAGTCGGGCTCATGTTTTATGCTTTTGTGGTGCTGATTCCGGCGCGGCAGGACCAGTACCAGATGTACCAGACTCAGCTTAAAATCAACGAGTATGAGCAGCGTCAGATGGAGCATGATGCCCGCATGGCGCGTCTGGATGCCAGTGTTGACACGCCTGAAATGGCCGCTGCCCGTGCTGCTGCGGCAGAGGAAGAAAAGAAGAACGAGGCCGAATTGACCGCCGCTGAAGAAAACAGTGTGATTGCATCTGCCAAGCGACGTCAGGAAATCGAAGAGGCTGCAACGGCAGCGGAGGATGCCGCCAAGCCCGAGTCTCTTGGTGCGGTGATGGCATACCTGGAGGATTGCGGGGTGATTCTCTTCAAGGCAAGCGGCAGCATGCCGGTGAAGGAGGGGCTTCTCATTGCTCTGCGCCGCGATGACTATATTGTATGCGAGGCTACTGTAGACGGCCAGGATGAGGAATCCGGACAGTATACAGCCGTTATCAAGCAGGCCCGCTTCGGCGGTGTGGAAGACCCCGAGGCTGAGGCTAATCGCAAACCGCGTGCGGGGGATGAGGTGATTGTATCACCCTTCCTGAGTGGTCGAGATCTGAGGCTTGAGGCAGATGGAGCTGCAACCTCCCAGCCTCTGCCGGAGATTGAGGCAGTTCTCACCCCTGTTCCCTGAATCCACTGATTCCAGACTGTTACACCACATACAGCCATGCTGTTTGATCGTTCCCCCAGTTTCTCCTTTGAGTTCTTCCCTCCGAAAACGACGGAGGGAGCAGAGGCGCTTCTGGATACGATTATCAAGCTGCAGGAGTTCCACCCCAGTTTCGTGAGCGTGACCTATGGTGCCGGCGGCAGCTCCCGCGGCCTGACCCGCTCCGTCGTGCATGACATTCAGAGCCGGGGTATTCCCACGGTGCCGCATCTTACCTGTGTGGGCCATACGGAAGCAGAGATTGAGGAGATTCTGGAGGGCTATATTACTGCGGGCGCCCGAGCCATCATGGTGTTGCGAGGTGATCCCCCCCGCAACATGCCTTATGAACCGGGGAAGGATGCCTTTGCTCATGCATCTGACCTGGTGCGCTTTATTCGTAAATGGGAATCCCGCCAGAGGTTATCCTCCCGGTTAACCCTGGGTGTAGCTGGTTTTGCGGAGGGCCACCCCGATTCCCGCAACCGCCTTAAGGAAATGGATTTCCTGAAGGCCAAGGTGGATGAAGGGGCTGACTACATCTGCACCCAGTTGTTCTTTGATAATCATGCGTTCTTTGATTTCCGGGACCGCTGCCGCCTCATGGATATAGATGTACCCATCATTGCCGGTATCATGCCCGTGACCTCCATTTCCAGCATGAACCGTATGGCGGAGCTTTCTGCCGGTACGAATTTCCCGGCCCGCCTGCTCAAGGCCATGTTGCGCGCCGGGGGAGACAAGGCATCCATTGAGCGAATCGGCATCAACTATGCCAGCAACCAGTGCAGTGAATTGCTTGATGCCGAGGTGGACGGCCTGCATTTCTACACCCTGAACCGCTCCAAGGCAACACTGGAAATCTACCACAATCTCGGCTTTAACAACTATTTCAGTCTGGAGCGCCTTCGCTCCCTCAATAACCTTTATCGTTAAAATCACCCCCATATATGGAAAACAACATCAAGAACAACGAGGATATTCAGCCTCTTTCCCCGGAAGAAATCAAGGCTATCGGCGAAATTGCCATCGGCCCTTCCAAGCATGAGCAGTTCCTGAACGCTCACTACAAGAAAGTCATGTGGGGTGGTATCACGCTCGCTATTGCAGCCGGCTGTGTGATTGCCTTCTTTTCTCATCGTAACGACATGCGCCAGGAGGCTGCTGCCCAGGTGGTGCAGGCCATGAAGCATGTTGGCCCGGGCAATGGCATTGCCTCTGCCGCAGAATATGATGCCGCAGTACTCCAGCAAATTCGCCAGGAATTCTCCGCTACTCCGTCTGCCGTGACTGCTGAGCTGATGAACGGGCTCGCCCTCATTGCCAAGGGTGATGAAGCCGGTGTGGCGGCCCTGGAATCCGTGGCTGCCGGCACAGCTCCTGTTGCGCTCCGTGCCCGTGCCCTTGCTGCCCTTGCCACATACCAGCTTGAGAATGAGAAGGATTCTGTTCCCACGTGGACCCGCATCACTCAGATGGAGGCCAGCCCGTATACAGCCCTGGCCTATGTCATGCTGGGCGACCTTGCCAAGGAGAAGGGGGATAAGGAAGCCGCCCGCAACTGGTATGAACAGTGCAAGAGCAAGTGCCCCACCAGCGTCCTTGTAACGGATAAGACGGTGGAAATGCGTCTTACCCTGCTTGATGTTGATGCCCCCACGCCGGTTGAGGCTGCTCCTGAGCCGCAGAAGCAGGACACCAATCCCTTCGGCAGTCCTTTCGGTGATGTGCCGGAGGTCGGCGAAACCAAGTTCAACGAAGGTCTCTGATTTTCCATTTCTGCCATGGGTCTGTATCAGGACAACTTTTCCGGTCTTTCGGAGCTGGAGCGCCTTGCTGCCATGGCGCACGATCCTGTTCGTGTGCATGAAATCGGCGCAGACCAGTGGCCGCTTACCATGATGGCCTGTGGCCTCATGGCCAGTAATGATGAGGAAAAACTCGAAGAGAATTTCGACATATACGATATCTTCGTCGGCAAGACCACAGAAGCCGCACGCAAGAGCAGCCTCATTCAGCTCTCGCGCTTCATTGCCGGCCGAAAGGGAGAGGGTTGGAAAGCCCTAGTTCCGTATGCCACGCAGGAACTGGATGACTCCCTGAGCCGCAAGGCAGCCACCTATGTGCTTACTTTGGCCCAGCCCAGCCCCACCGAGCACCTGGCAGGCGTGCAGGAACTGGTGAATCGTCTTGTTCGTGATGAGTTTACGCCCGTTACTCTGCTTGATGCCATGCTCAGTATGGCTGATATGCGGGTACTGCCTCTCCTGCAGCCCCTGTTGGAGGTAGAGGAAAGCCGCATGGAAGAATTCCTGGATGAGGTGGTCACCACGCCGAATCGTCTGAGCCTTTCCTTTGTGCTCCGCGCGTTGGAGGCATATCCCTCACTCGCCGAAGAAGTTACCGAAGCTCTCTGCCGCATGGCTCCGCTCTCGCCGGTCATTCTTGACCTGGCACTGCCGGTACCCACCTGGGCATTCGAGAAACCCACTCCCCAGCCGCTCCACGGCTGGACTCCTGCCGAATACTTTGCCCGGATGCTGCCCGAGCTGCAACCGCATCTCGATGCAGACCAGCTTCAGCGCGTGCGCGAAGCATTCAAGGCATAGAAAAGACAGAAACACAGTCAAGGCCCCGTAGTTCAATGGATAGAACGGCCCTCTCCTAAAGGGCAGATATGGGTTCGATTCCCGTCGGGGCT
>CAJGDB010000018.1 GCA_904502165.1 uncultured Akkermansia sp. | reverse complement strand
GAGGTCGCCGATGAGGACGACGCCCGGGTCTGATAAAAACACACCGGTACAGATTATGCCGTCCTCACGCATTCAATGGATTGATTTCTGCCGCGTGTGGACGGCATTCTTCGTGGTGTTGCGCCATGTGGACCGTCCCTATGGTAGCTTCAACTACATTATTGACCTCTTTAACTACCGCAGCCTGATATTCTTCTTCTTTCTGGCGGCGGGGTATTTCACCCACAAGGCGGCAGCCGGTCAGTGGCTGGATTGGAAGCGCGCACGGACGCTGCTGGTGCCCTTTGTGTTCTGGACAGCGGTAGCCTCCATCCTGCTGCTGCAACCTATGATGCACTGGGGGCAGACCCTCGCGGGGGATTTCAGCTGGTTCAAGTGGGAGATGATTCCCAAGGAAATGGGGCTGCTCAACTGGTGCTACTGGGATTTCGACAATGTGCCCCTCTGGTTCATGCGTACGCTGATTCTGCTGGCGCTGTTCAGTCCGCTGCTGCAGAGGCTTCCGGGCAAGGTGCTGCTGGTGCTGGTGCTGCTGTGCTTTGCGGGGAGTGATGTCCTCTGTGCGCGCGATGCCGAGACGGCCGCCAGCCATAAATCATGGAAGGTGAGCTGGCTGCCGTTCCGCCTGTACGAGAGTGTGCTGGCGCTGGGCTTCTATTCCCTGGGACTGTGGATTCGCCGCTATGCTGATTTTGACCGCTTCACGGCCTTTGTCCGCAGTTATGCCTGGGCTCCCGTTACGGCGGCGCTGCTCCTGCTGCCGCTGGTGTATTCCTTTGGTTTCTATCCGCCCGTGCAGAGCAGTGCGCTGGTGCTGCTGGGGGTGATCTGCACGATGGGTATCGGGGCGCTGTGTGAGCAGTATCTGCCACGTTTCACGCGTGCCGTTGTTCTGCTGGCTCCTGCCTCGTTCTTCATTTACGTGACACATTATATTGTGCTGCATGCGCTGCGGCTGGTGATTACGGGCTCCTACGGCGGTCATTTCACGCAGGGGCAATGCCTGTATATGCCGCTGCTGATTCTGGCGATATGCAGCGGCTTGTTCTTCCTGCTGCGCTGTTTCTGCCCGGGGGTGCTGCGCGTGCTGGCACTTTCCCGGTAAAGACTCCATTTTTCTTTGCCTGAAACGAATCACCCCCGCGTGCTGGTGCATGCAGGGGTGGTTTGTCAAGTGAGTGGGCAGGTGCTTATTTCTTCTTGCCGTCGTCGTTAATCCAGAGCTTGAAAATCTGGTCTACGGTGACACCCAGGTTCGATTCAGCGTTCAGGCGCTTCATTTCGTTGGCGTGATGGCGGATCTGCGTTTTATTGGCTGCCTGATCTGCACGACGGAGAGTACCGATGATGATGGCGTGCATCACCTGCTTCTGTTCGTTGGTATAGGCGGGGTCCTCCATCATTTTCTCCATAGCCTTGACGGTTTCGGCCGTGCTGAGCTGAAGACCGCCGTCTTTATCACTGCCACAGTATTTCTGGGCGAGGCCCCAGCCGTCGAAATGCAGGCGGCGTACCATGCCGGAGGAATCGGAGGGGTCGGCTTCCTTGACCATGTTGCGGGCGTTGTTGGGCCATTCGATGCCTTCAATGGTGCAGGCTTCGGCAATGATGCGTGCTTTCTCCTCGCCGCTGGCCGCTTCGGCCCTCTTCATGATTTCCTCCTGCTTGTGCTTGGCCTCGAGCTTGGCCTTTATCTCGGCACCTATCTCTTCCATGGTGCCGCGAAGCACCACCGCCCCCTGTACACGGCCGTACAGATAGCCTTCCTTATCGTACATGAGGAGGCAGGGATAGGTTTCCATGGAGTGGGCGAGGGGTTCGACCAGGTTGCCCCACACTTCCTTCTGGGCTGTTTTCTCATCTTCGGAGGCGTACTGATAGAAGGGGGTGAGGATGAGTGCGGCGCTGCCAGCGGCCTGCTGAACCTCCGGCGCAGCAATAATCTTGCGGCAGAGGGGTTCGCTGAAGCGGTCCCAGCCCTTGCCGTATACCACCAGGATGTAGCCGTCATCCGTTACAGATGCGGCGGCTTCTGCCTGGGTTTTGTACTGCTGGGCTGCCTGCACGGTCAGCGGGGCAAGAAGTCCGGCAGCGAGAAGAAGGAGATAAAGAGTTTTCTTCATGTGTTGCGTGTAGGGAAAGGGTGATTATGCAGCATCGCGGCCGAAGACGTAGATGCCGTTGAGGTGGAAGAACTCAGGCCCGCCTTTGCGGAGAATGCGGATATGGCGGCCCAGGCGTTCCTGGAACTCAATCTTGATGACGCGCTGGGTGCAGTCACCCAGCTCTTTGATGTTGCTCCAGCTTTCACCATCGTCGGAAATCTGCACCACCATGTTGTTGAGTCGGTGATGGTTGCCGCCATTGGTCACGATGACCACGCCGTTCACATAGCCAGGCTTGGGCATCATGACACTGGCCCAGGCGTTTTCATCCTTATCGGTATGGAACCGGCCGCCAGAGAGACGAAGCACGCCCCAGTGGGAGACGGGTGAATCGTGGTTGCAGGTGGAGCTGGTAGCCAGAAGCCCCTCAGCAGAAAGCAGCTTGCCGGACATTTCGGGCAGCTCGGGCATGTCTGCCGGGGTTTCCACCTGGTCCGAACTGTTGGAGCCCAGTCGCTGGAAGGTGGCGATGTCTTTGGCCTTGGCTGCGGCCATCATCAGCTGGCCGGTAACCTTCTTGTTGTCGCCGCCACCCATGGCACCTGTGCCGGTCTTGGCGATTTCCTTGGAAAGGTTGGCGAAGGTGGCAGCATGCGTGCCGCCGATGCCCTTGGCCATTTCCTCACCCCAGCCGATGACCACGGGCAGGTAGTCGCCCTTGGAGGCCAGGTTGTTCATCATGAGATTGAATACCGGAAGCGCCAGTTTGGGATCTGGCGGCGGAATTTCCTTGCCATCGGGCGGGTCCTGGTACTGCAGAAGCTCAATCTGCCGACGGCCGAATTTCTCGATACGCCAGCGTTCCGGCCCCATCTTGGTGACGTTGTTCCAGAAGACGTGGTAGCGGGTCAGCAGCTCTGATACCGGCATCTTGGCGGCCTTCATCTTGGGATATACCCATTTGGCCAGGAATTCGGAGGTCACTTCCGGGTAGCGGGGGGCTACGGTGTAGCAGAAGTTGTCCTGCATTTCAGAGAGCAGCTTCATATCCTCTCCCTTGTTGTAGGTGAGGTAGTCATTGTATTCATTCCATACCGGAATGTTGATGGGTTGTGCCGTGGTGGCATCCTTGAAGTAGGAGATAGCCAGCTTATCCTTCTTGGAGTTGGCGGCGTTGTGCGCCAGCACGCGATAGGTGTTGGAGGCGTGTGTGTCCTTATCGAGCTTGATGTAGAGCTCTGAGCCCAGGTGCAGGGCAGAGAAAGCTCCGTACATATCAAGAATCGGCTGCCAGTGCAGACCGCGTTCCCAGCTCACGGAGTTGCCGGGTGTCCATTTGCCGTTGACCCAGAGGATGTAGGCGCAGTGGCCGGGTTCACCGCAGGTGAGGGAGGGCACACCATTTGCCAGGGCGGCAAAGGCGCCGAAGTGGGAAATGCCGCCGCACACGCAGCCTACATAGAGGGAGCGCGTGAAGTGGTTGCCGCCGTAGAGGTGCTCCCAGGGCATGTAGTACTGCGGCCCGTGGATACTGTCGCCATAGAGGTTGTAGAGGCGGTAACCAAGGCGGTGCGGACTGCCCATGTAGCGCTCGGCCGGCACGTGGACGTTATCCAGAGCCCATTCAAGACTGATGCGGTCACCGGCGATGTTGTCGCCCTTGCAGCCGCACACAATGCGGCGCAGGTACATGGGCAGTGTGTCGAACAGAACATTGAGGCGACCCGCCTTCCAGTTCGTGATGTAGTAGTCTGCGCGGTCAAGGGCCTTGTTGAAGTCCCAGCCGTAGCGGGCGTACTCGATACCCACGGCGGTGGCAATGTCGCGCACGACCTTGTCCTTGTACACATCGGGGAACTTCTTGGCAATGTTGGCAATGATGTGCAGCGCACGGCCGGGGGCCTTGCAGGGACCGGAGAAACAGATGTTCTCCATCCATTCCAGGTTGCCGGTCACTTCCTTGAGAATCTTGGATCCATCGCGGTTGCGGGCAAGTTCTGTGAGAGTCCAGGGGGAGTTCTTGAATTCGGCTTCCAGCTGCTTGAGCGTTTCCTTCTTGGCCTTGATGGCGGCCATGAAGGCCATGCGTTCCTTGCCACGCATGGAGCGGAGTTTCTCGTTGTCGCTCTTGATTTCCTCCGGCAGTTTGGCGATGCGTTCAGTAAGGCTCTTGCGGCGCTCTGCCAGCCAGTCGGGTGAGGTCATCTTGTCGTACTGCGCCAGCATGTACTGCGCTACCATCAGACGATTCTTCGGGCTTTCGACAAACTTGACTACATTTTCCGGCTCCGGTGATTTCAGCGCACGCTGAATCTGGGCCGCAAGGGATTTCTGGACGGAATCCGGATTGCCCCAGCCCAGTGTGCTCTTGGAAATGTAGTTCGTGTCTTCTTCACTTTCTTTCTTCTTGCTGTCTGCCTTTTCCTTGGAGGCCTGGGCCTTCCTGGGCTTTGCATCTGCAGCATCATCTTCTGCCTGCAGCGTCCCCATGAACAGCGGTGTAAGAAGTGCAAGTGATAATAATTTGAAAATCGGTTTCATTGCCACGCTGATACTCTACCCTGTATGCCCCCGTGAGTCAACCTAAAAAACACTAATTTCAGCAGGTTTCGGGTCGCTTTTTCTCAGGAAAAGTTCTTTTTGCATACTGGATTGGTAGATTTTTATGTCAGCATTCCGGAGAATTCTTGCACTTGGTGTTTGCTTATGTTATCCTGGTGGAAAGTTATGAAGACATCTACTATATGCGTTCAGAGCGGGTGGAATCCCGGCAAGGGGGAGCCGCGAGTAGTACCTATTTACCAGTCAACTACGTTCAAGTATGAGACAAGCGACCAGATGGCGCGCCTCTTTGATCTGGAGGAAGCTGGCTTCTTCTACACCCGTCTGCAGAATCCCACCAATGAATGTGTGGCCAAGAAGATTGCAGAGCTGGAAGGTGGTGTGGCAGCTATTCTGACCTCCTCTGGTCAGGCGGCTTCGTTCTATTCTGTCTTCAACATCTGCGAGGCTGGTGACCACTTTGTGTGCACCAGTGCCCTGTATGGTGGCACCTACAACCTGTTTGCCGTAACCTTCAAGAAGTTCGGCATCGATTGCACCTTTGTGGACCAGGATGCCCCGGAGGAGGAAATTCAGAAAGCGTTCCGTCCGAACACGAAGTGCGTGTTTGGCGAGACGATTTCGAACCCCTCCCTGCAGGTGCTGGATATCGAGAAAATGGCGCGTATTGCCCACAAGAACGGCGTGCCGCTGATTGTGGACAACACCTTTGCCACGCCCATGAACTGCCGCCCCTTTGAGCATGGCGCAGATATTGTGATGCACTCTACTACCAAGTACATGGATGGCCACGCCACCCAGGTGGGTGGTGTGGTGGTTGACAGCGGCAAATTCGATTGGGCAGCCCATGCCGACAAGTTCCCCGGGCTGACCCAGCCCGATGATTCCTACCACGGGCTGGTCTATACCGATGCCTTCGGCCCCGGTGCATACATCACCAAGTGCACGGTGACGCTCATGCGCGACCTGGGTTCCATTCCTTCACCTTTCAATGCCTTCCTGCTCAACCTGGGGCTTGAAACCCTGCACCTGCGCGTGCCGCGCCATTGCGAGAATGCCCAGAAGGTGGCAGAGTTCCTCTCCACCCAGGAGGAAGTGGCGTGGATTAACTATGCTGGTCTGCCGGATAACAAGTATTACGAGCTGGCTCAGAAGCAGTTCGATGGCGGCCGCACCTGTGGCGTGGTGACCTTCGGCATCAAGGGGGGCCGTGAACGTGCCATCAAGTTTATCGACAGCCTGAAACTCTGCTCCATCGTTACGCATGTGGCCGATGCCCGTACCTGTGTACTGCATCCTGCCAGCCATACACACCGCCAGCTCACTGACCAGCAGCTGGAGGAAGCCGGCGTGAAGCCCGACCTCATCCGCTTCTCCGTGGGTATTGAGGATGCCGAGGATATCATCGATGACCTCAAGCAGGCTCTGGCTCAGCTTTAAGGCTCATCTCCCCATTTCAACAACGCCGCGCCGGGTGGATTCCGCATCCTCCCGGCGTGTTTTCTATCAGGGTTGCCCCGATTCGAGTATGGAAATAAGTTGATGGGTTGCAAATAGGGGTAAATTCAACAGATTGCAGATTTGGTTGTCATCTCCGATTGGAATTCCCTGATTATTCCAATGAGCCATGGACATGCGCACCGCTCTGGGACATTGGAACTTCTTACAGAATAGCTTCAGGCTTTTGGCCTGCAAGTTTGTTTCGGCTTTGACTTCTATGGGGATAAGTTCTGCGTCGTGTTGAATGATGAAATCTATTTCCGCCTGATTGCTCTCAGAAACCCAGTAAACCGGGGCTTCTCTGCAAATAAGTCTGAGCTCCTGCTGCACAAATTGCTCCGCTAAGGCTCCCTTGAATTCGCTGAAAATGCGTGAGGGTTCCAGCAGGATTTTTGCAGATAGACCACACATAGCAGATAATAAGCCGACATCCAGATAGAACACCTTGAAGATTCGCTCTTTGTAGGCTGCTACCGGAACAGCTGGTTTGGATATGCGGCTGACTTGGTAAATCAGACCGGCATTGACCAGCCATTGCATGGCATCCTCCAATTGGCGCATACGCATACCTGGCTGAACATCCTTACAGATAAACTTCTTGTTTTCTCTGGATAACTGTAAGGCGATGGAATTCCAGATTTGTCCTATCAGGTGAGCTGTAGGGCCTGGCGCGTGCTTGCTGAAATCATTTCTGTAACCCTGCAGCAGTGTGTCCTGAACTTTTCGGACACGCAGGAGGTCACCGGTTGCTACGTAGGCATTCACTGCTTCGGGCATTCCGCCTACATAGTAATATATCTTAAGTAGCTCTGACAGCCGTGGAGAAAAACTGTTGATGAGAGACTGGTCTCTGCTTGTCAGCAGGTCTGCGAACATTTCGTTTCCGGTGGCTCGCAAAAACTCGCTGAAGCTCATCGGGTAAAGGTTAATCATATCCACTTTGCCTACCGGGAATCCTGTACCCTGGTGTTCATACAACCCCAGCAGTGACCCGGCTGCGATAATGTGGTATTCCGGGGCTTCTTCGCAGAAATATTTCAACGCGGTCAGCGCATGCGGGCATTCTTGAATTTCATCCAGTATGATGAGCGTTTTACCTGGCGTGATGGCTCGCCCCCCATGTAGCTGGATAACCGAAAGCAGGCGCTTCACATTCATATCCTGCTCGAAGTTTTGTTTCACCAGGGTGTCCAGGTCAAAGCGTATGTAAACTGTATTCTTGAAACGTGTTTTTCCGAATTCCATCATCAGCCAGGTTTTACCGACCTGACGCGCACCTAGCAACAGTAAGGGTTTCCTTAAAGGATCATCTTTCCATGTATCAAGCTCGGAAATAGTGTCTCTTCGCATGGCATTTTTTTGTCTGAGATGGATAATATCACCTTCTTTGCTTGTTGTCAATTGGAACGGTAATATTAAATCACATTTTCCGAGGGACTTTTGTGTGTTGTAATCACATTTTCCGAGGGACTTTTGCGTGTTGTAATCACATTTTCCGAGGGACTTTTGGAAGTAAGCTTGCAAACAAGAAGTCTCCTGATTTCCCTCGCCGTATATGTGAAAGCAGGGTAAAGCGGCAGCGTATTACCGATAATTGGATATGGTATTGCGCCATTCGCTGTATTTGAGCGGTGAAATCTCGCTGGGGCGGATTTCGGCTTTGAGGCTCCAGAAAACAGCGGTGTGGAGCACGGGGATGCCGCAGGCGGCCAGGTGGGAGTCGATTGCGGCTTTGTGGGCGAGGACTTCTTCGCGGGTGGGGGCGTGGACGACTCCCATAATCTGTGCGCCGCCGAATTTCTCGCCGCCGCTGCGCCAGTAGCAGTGGGTCATGCAGATGTGGCGGCCGCATTCGGCGCCGGCGCGTTCCTCCATGCCGGCGGGTACGCTCCAGTGAAATAATCCGGCAGCGCCTGTACCGGTGCTGCGGTTGCTTTCCCTGCGCTGGTGGTCAAGGAAGGTGGCAAAGCGACCGATAACCTTGCGGGAGTCAAGTGATTCGGCAATGCGACAGTATTCCTCGCAGCTTATGCCAAGTGCGGCGGCGCGCAGCTCCCAGGGGCAGGGGATGAACTCCTCCGGCTGCAGGCTTTCCTTCAGGCTGAGCAGCACGGCCCATTCCTGCTCGCTGAGCTGCGGGCTGGTGGGGCATTGCATGGCGGGAAGCTGGGGCAGCTTGTCGCCCGGTCTGAGCCCGGCGCGGCGGGTATGCCCCACGCCCAGGGCAAACATGCCCACCACGGGCAAGGCTACCCAGTCCGCAGCGCCGATGAGGTGCATGAGCAGGTTGTTGTGCTCTGCCACGCTGCCGTAGCCGGTGGGTACTTTCAGGGTGGTCCAGAGCCGGTAATCGGCACCGGGAGCGGCCGGATTGCTGCATTCGCGCAGTACCACATGGCCGGTGAAGGGGTCGTTGTCGCGCAGCCAGGCATAGGCGCTTTCGAGGCGCTCCTGCGGCACTTTCCAGGCTATGAGGGCCCCCTGGGCCAGGCTGGTGGAGAGCAGGGTCTGGCGCACGCGGCGTATGGTGCCGGCTGCCAGCATGGCTTTCAAACGCTCTATGACTATATCCTCAGCCACGCCGCATCGCCCGGCAATCGTGCGGAAAGGGAAGCGGTGGAACCCGGCCACGGCATCCTCAGCTACACAGAGTATGCTGTGGTTTACCGAATCAGCAGCGTTGGAGGGGCAACTCATTCGGTCTTTGCTTGCGGGTTGACGATGCCGCAGTGCGTGAAGAGTGTAGGGTCAAGCTCCTGCAGGGCGCGGGTTGCTATATCACGAGCCTGTTCCGGCGTTTCGGTGAGCGCAAATAAGGTGGAGCCGCTGCCGCTCATGAGCGCAGCGCGGGTGCCGGGCTGTTCCAGCAACCAGTGTTTCATGTGCGCCAGAATGGGGAACTTGGCAAATACCGGGCGCTCCAGTTCGTTGATGAGGGTGATGTTATCGACCTTCTGAGGCCCGTAGCTCACACCCTTGAGCCTGCGGCTGCAGGTGAGGCCCTTGTAGGCGCTCGGCGTGCTGACACCAAAGGCGGGTTTGAGAAGAACAAACGGGCTGCTCCAGCCGGCCAGTTCCGGCACGGGGGTTACGATTTCCCCGCGTCCCTGGCAGCGGCAGATGGTGGGTGTGAGGAAGTAGGGAACATCACTGCCGAGCTGGGCAGCCATGGTGCTGAGTTCTGCCAGGTCGTAGTTGGTGCCCAGAATCTCGTTGACCGCCTGCAGGGTTATGGCGGCATCGCTGCTGCCACCGCCCAGCCCCGCGCCGTGAGGAATGCGTTTGGTGAGGGTGATGCGCTGCTTGGCCTTGCGCCCGTACGCTTTTTCAAATTCGCGTATAGCCTTGAATACCAGGTTGCTTTCATCTGTCGGTACGCCGGGGGTTTCGCACAGCAGGGTGGTGGTGCGCGAGTTGTGGAAGTCGAGCTGGTCGTACAGGTCGATGGGGGCCATCAGGATGTCGACATTATGATAGCCGTCTTCGCGCACCTTGTTCTGCACTCGCAGAGATAGATTGATTTTTGCCGGGGCCAGATAGGAGGTCATGGTGGGTAAGGGGGGGTGAAAGCGGGATTAATCGCGGCGGGAGCTGCGGGGCTTGTTCTGCTTGTTGCGTTCTTTTTCCTGTATTTCGCGCAGTTCCTCAGCCGTGGGACGGCGGACGATATGCTCACCGGATTTGGCCTGGTTGGCGCGGTCTCGTGCCATCTGTTCAAAATATTCCGGGTCAGACATCCAGAGAAAACGGTTGTAGGCCTCTGCTTCTACCGCCTTCGCGCGTTGCAGCTGGGCCTGGGCGCGTTCCTTCTCCTGTTCCAGCGCATGCAGCTCAAATAAGGGGGTAAGCAGCGTCATGGATGCCAGGAACGCCACCAGTACCAGAAAGATGATGCCTGTTACCTTAATCATGCCGCGGATACCCCGGGAGCGGTTGAGGCGTTGCTCCTCAATCTCTTCCAGGGTAGGAATGCGGTTCTTGATAAAGGGGAGAATCATCAGCGTTCAGCAAAGGGAACAAAACGGCCGCGGCGGGCCAGTACCAGGGTGTGCAGGCGCATCTGCTTGCCTTTGGCGGAGGCGGGAACCAGTGTGGTGCTCACTTCGAACCCGGCACGGCGCAGGGTGGATTCGAGGCGCTTATCCGCCTTGGAAAGATTGATGGCCAGCAGGCTGCCACCTTTCAGTGCATTGAAGTAGGCCTGGGCATCACCCAGACTCATTTCGCAGCGGGCGTGGGCGTGGCGCAGCAGAATGGCATGCAGGGAACCGGTGCGCTTCCGGCAGAGCTCGGCGGCGCTGGCGGGTTCGGTGCTCACGCGCTTATCTTCCCAGAGCGCCTTGTGTTCCCCGAATTCGCGGTTCCATTTCACGATTTCCGGCACGGGTTCTGCTACAATGAAGCGGGCTTTTTCCTTGGGAAGGCATTCCATGGCCTTGGCCAGCCCGTAGCCGAGCCCCAGACCGGCAATCATGATGCAGGGCTGGCCGGCGCGGGTGATGGGAGAGGTGGCAAGTTCTGCCATTGCCTCCTCGCTGCCATAGGTGAAGGAATTGGCGCAGGGCATGCCGTCGAGCTGGAGGGTCAGCACGCCGTCGCGTTCCCACAGTTCCCATACGGAGCCGTTTTCGAGGGCTTTTTCGCCCAGTTTTGTAAGAGGTTTCATGTTGTTGATGCTGTATCAGTTAAGAGTTATAGAAACCGGGCAGTGGTCGGAGCCGGTGATGCCGGGATGAATCTCGGCGCTCTGCACACGCGGCAGCAGCGGGGTGGATACGCAGAAGTAGTCGATACGCCAGCCGACGTTCCGGGCGCGGGCACCCCCGCGGAAGCTCCACCAGGAGTATGCATCCCGGGTATCCGGGTGCAGGGTGCGGAAGGTGTCGGCAAAGCCGGCCTGCAGCAGCTGGGTGAATCCGGCGCGTTCTTCGTCAGAGAACCCGGCAGAAAAATGGTTGGATGCCGGGCGCGCCAGGTCGATTTCTTCGTGGGCTACATTCAGGTCACCGCAGAATACAACGGGCTTTTTCCCGGCCAGACCGCTGACATAGGCGCGGAAGGCGGCATCCCATTCCTGGCGGTAGGGCAGGCGGGCCAGTTCGTTCTGGGAATTGGGGGTATAGCAGTTCACCAGGTAGAAATCGTCAAATTCCATGGTTGCTACGCGGCCTTCGGTATCGTGCTCCGGGCACCCGATGCCCAGGCTGGTGGAAAGCGGCGCCACGCGGGATAAAATCAACACGCCGGAATACCCGGGGCGTTCTGCCGGATTCCAGAGGCTGTACGGCCAGGTCGCCAGCCAGAGGTCGCTTACCTGCTCCGGGCGGGCTTTGACTTCCTGCAGGCAGAGGATGTCGGGCTGCAGGGTTTCCATCTGCTCAGCCAGGCCTTTGCCCAGGGTGGCGCGGATGCCGTTTACATTCCAGCTTACGAGTTTCATGATGGCTTATTTCCGGTGGTGGGGATGGGTGGAACGCAGCTTGTGCAGGCGCTGTTCCATGCGGGGGCGCAGGTTCTCTTCAATCCAGGTGTTGGCTGCAGCCAGACCTTCTGCCTTGTAAATACGGCCAATCTGAGCTTCTACACCTGTGGCGTTGCCGGTGAGACGCAGGAAGTTGTTGCTGGTGAATTCAATGAAGAGCGCACCATCAATCTCTCCTTTGAATGAGAGAATCCATTCGCGCACATACAGCGCAAGGACGGCATCACCCACCCAGGCCTGGGCGCGTGCTACGGGGTCTTGGTCAGGGCTTAAGCTCGGCATGGCGGTAGACGGGTTTGCTGGTGGAGGCAGGGGTGGCAGGTGCACTGGTGCTATCGGCATAATCCAGTTCTATGCCTATGTAGCTGTGTGGTATGATGGTTTCGGTGCGAATGAACAGAAGCTTGCGCTGAGGTTCCAGCATCTTGATTTGCAGCTGGATAATCCGCTCGTCCACAGAGAAATGGGTGCGCCCGGCAAGTAGTTCCTTGAGGTGGGCCCGCATGCGGGCTGTGCCGGGATTCCGGTTGGTGCGCTGCTCCAGCTCGCGGCAGACCCAGAGCCTGGGGCTGAGCTTGTCCTCGCTTTCCATGAGGTCAAGCGTTTCGCGCAGCGTGCTGACATTGGTGGCCATGACGCTGAGCTGGCGGATGCCCTTCACTGTGGCAGCGGCTTCCAGCTCCGGAGCGTTGCCGATGATAATCCAGTCTCCGGGCGCCAGGGCTTCAAGCTCAGTCTCTACATCGTCCCGCAGGTCGATGAGTGCCTGGGTGCGAGGGTCAGAATGGCTGCAGCTTGCCACCAGAAGGGGCAGAACTGCAGCCAGACTCAGTAAGATTCCGGAAAATATCCGCATGGGTAGGCGGTATCAGCCGCGGGAGCGAGGTTCGCGTTCACCGGCGGTCTTGACACCCGGCGTCGTGATGAACGGCGCGCCACCTGTGGGGGCTTTCTGGGTGAAGGCCACGCCGGCCTGTTCAAAGTCCTTACCTGCAACCGGGAAGTCCTTACGCAGAGGATGATAGGGATAACCCTCCCACATCATGATGCGGCGCAGATCCGGATGCCCGGTGAATTCAATGCCCATCAGGTCGTACTGCTCACGCTCCAGCCAGTTGGCAGAACGCCATACCGGCACCATGCTGGGTACGGCATTCTCTGCTTCACTTACCAGGGTGCGTACCAGAAGGTTGGCACCTGTCTCGGCCTGGGTGATGGTGTAGTTGACCTCGAAACGCAGCTCCTCACCAAGGTGGTCGACGGAGGAGACGCATACCAGCATGTCAAAACCACAGGCATCCTTGGCGTAGGTCATGGCCTGGGTCAGAATCTCCGGGGCGATGGTCAGGATATAATCACCGCGGAATTCCTTGCTGGTAATCTGCGGGAAACGGGTGCAGATTTTTTCTGCAGCGGCTTTCTGAAGCTCGAAAAGTCTGGTTGCGGACATAGTTTAGTGGTGGGGCTGGGTTAGTCCTGCGTGATGATGCCGGCGGGAATGGTGTGGGCATTCTGAGCATGGCGCAGATCGTGTTCCTTGAAGAAGTTCTTGAGCGGGTGGTCGGTGGCCATAATCTTGTCCTGCAGCGTGATGAGACCCTGCAGCAGAGCCTCCGGGCGGGGAGGACAGCCGGAGATGTACACATCCACCGGTACTATCTTGTCGACACCCTGCAGCACAGAGTAGCTGCGGAACATGCCGCCGGTGCAGGCGCAGGCACCACAGGCAATGCACCACTTCGGAGCAGGCATCTGGTCCCAGATGCGGCGCACCAGAGCAGCCATCTTGTACGTGATGGTGCCGCAGATGAACATGAAGTCTGCCTGGCGGGGGGCGTAGCGATTCACTTCTGCACCAAAGCGGGAAATGTCGTACCGGGAGCAGGAAGCGGCCATGTATTCAATGGCGCAGCAGGAGGTGCCCATGGGCATGGGCCACATGGAGTATTTGTGCATCCAGTTAATAGCTGCCTCGACCGTGGTGTAGACGAAACCGCCGTCGGCATCCGGGTCGCACATGAAATTTGTCTCGATTTCCTGAAGATTATCGCTGGCCATAATGATACATACGGGGTGTAGCAATGCCCCGCTCGCACTAGCATAGCGCATTTTGGGTGAAACGCAAGCCAAATTTGGCCTGTGTATTCCAAAAACGCCGTATCGCGCGCGTTATTATTTGTGTTGCTCTAATAAAAACTTGACGAAACATGAAGTAGGGTATAGGATGAGCGTCATGAACAAGCCCACCATGCACTGGAGTGCAACGCTTACAGCGTTGGCACTGACATTGGCGGCGCCGGCTTTTGGTCAGGAATCGACAGGAGACCCCTTCCTGGATGCCATGATGATGGACCAGCAGACCGCGCAGGAAGAACCCGCTGCAGCTCCGCAGCGGAAGAATGCTTTTGATGAGGAAGTTGCCCGCAAGAAGGCAGCTGCCGCTGCTGAGGCTCAGGCTGCACCTGTGGAGACCAAGCTCGTTTCGGCTGCATCTGATACTCGTCTGCTGGATGAATCTGATGTGGTGCGTGAACTCGGACCGACCACCGGATTGTTCCAGAATGATGCCAGCTACGACGGCAAGCGAGTTTCCGGTGTGCAGTTCAAGTACACCGGGAAGAAGGTGCTGCCGGACAGCCGTCTGCTCGACGTTGTGCAGACTCGCGCTGGCGGTGTATATTCCTCTGCCCGTGTGAATGCTGACTTGGAGCGCCTTATCGAGCGCAGCCTGATTGACCCGAATGCCACGGTTTCTGTGCAGCCTTCCGGGAACGCGGTGAAGGTCATTTTCAATGTGCGTGCCAGCAGCGTGATGGCCGGTGTGGGCTTTACCGGCAATGTGGAGTTTGATGATGATGATCTGCGCGAGACAGCCAAGCTGCAGCCTGGTACTGTGCTGAGCGACTCTGTTCTGGCCACAGCCCGCGCCAATATCATCAAGGCGTACCAGGAGGCCGGGTATCCCGATGCCAAGGTGGACTGGAAGGCAGTGGAGACCGAGAGCGGCTCGTACAAGGACGTGGTGTTCGAAATCACGGAGGGTCGAGAGGTCAGCATGAACACCATTGATTTTGAAGGTAACAGCGCCTTTGATGATGAGCAGCTCCGTCAGCTCATGAAGACGAAGGAGCGCGGGCTCTTCACCTGGTTCACCAAGTCCGGTCGCGTAGACCGCGAACAGGTGGAGGATGACCTGGAAGCCGTCATCAAGCATTATCGTAACTATGGTTACCTGCGTGCCCGTCTGGCCAATGTGGAATACACCGCCAGCCCCAACACTGAGGGTCGCCAGAAGCTGCACCTCAAGGTGACGGTGGAGGAAGGCCCCCGATATCAGGTACGCAAGGTGAGCTTTGGCCCGCTCAAGGCCTATACGGCCCAGGAGCTGGAACCGGGCCTCAGCATGCTTGACGGCGATATCTACTCACTGCAGAAGGTTTCAGATGACGTGACGATGATTCGTCGTTACTATGGTGCCAAGGGCTATGCTGATGCAGAAGTCCGCACTGATATCAACGAGGCTGGCGTGGCCGCTGATGGTACGCACCTGGTGGATATCCGCTACGATGTGGAGGAGGGTTCCCGTTACAAGGTGGGCCGTATCAATGTCCGCGGCAATACCAAGACTCGCCAGCATGTCATTCTGCGTGAGCTTCCCCTCAAGCCGGGTGAAAACCTTAACTCTGTTGACCTGGAGACTGCCAAGAAGCGCCTGGATAACCTGAACTACTTTGACCAGGTGGAAGTATCCCAGGGGCTTTCCACGACCAGTGGCTACCGCGATGTGAACGTGACTGTTCACGAGAAGATGACGGGCAGCCTGACACTGGGTGTGGCTTTCTCTACGGTGGAAAACGTATACCTGTACACCACTATTACACAGTCTAATTTCGATATTCGCGGCTTTGTGAATGGCGGTACATTCGTGGGTGGTGGTCAGCGCCTGACGGTGAGCGGCAAGCTGGGTACGGAATACACCAGCGCCTCCATCTACCTGCTTGAACCCTGGTTCATGGACCGCAAGCTGGCCCTGGGTAATGAGCTGTACTACTCCAACTCCTCTTACCTCAGCGATTACTATGACCAGAACAACCTGGGCTGGGCTGTTTCGCTGCGTAAGTCTCTCAGTGACCTTACTTCGGTCAAGTTCGAGTATCGCCTGGAACAGTACGGCATTGACGCCCAGCGCGGTGCTCCCATCTTCTTTGCCGAGCAGGATGGTTCCTACACCCGCAGCCACTTCCGCGTAAGCTATGAGTACGATTCCCGCGATGCCATGATTACTCCCCGTAAGGGTGGTAACTGGGAGGCTCACCTGGGTTACAGCGGCCCCGGCAGCACCGAGCAGACATACAGCATGGGCATGACGGGTTCCTACTACTACAATTCCATCTGGGACTCCATCTTCAGCATCAACTTCGGCGCTGAGACGATTGATGCCGTATCGGGTGATGATGTGCCGATTTTCGAGCGCTGCTACCTGGGCGGACCCGCCAACCTGCGTGGTTTCCGTTACCGCGATGTGGGTATGGTTGACCCCGATCTTGCTGGCGATGAGACCATGGGTGGCAAGACCTCTGCCTTTGTGCAGTTTGAGGTGACTGTCCCGGTGGTGGAATCGGTTCGCTTCGCCATGTTCATGGATATGGGCTTTGTGCATGCGGACAGCTTCGATTTCATTCCCAACGAACTGGCCGCCAACTATGGTGTGGGCCTGCGTATCCAGCTGCCTATGGGCCCGCTGGCTGTGGACTACGCCATTCCGTTCAAGACGGCTAACTGCGCGGATGATGATCCCCAGTTCCAGTTCTACGTAGACTACAAGTACTAATACCTGTCTGCCCTGTGCAGATAGCAGGAAGCCCTCGGTTGTTCATTTCAACCGAGGGCTTCTGTTATTCAGGCCGATAAAGGAGTGAGAGGGTTATTCCTCTTCTGATTTGTATTTCTCCTTGGCGTTGCTGAGGCGTTCTTCTGCCTCCTGGCGGTGTTTTTCATACTTGCGGACATTGCCTGCCTTTTCCCAGGCATTGGCAATCATCTGCTGGATTTCCACCTCCTTCTGGAGTCTGAAGAAATCACCACCACCTGATTTGACATTGCGCTCAAAGATTTTCTCGGCATCACGGGCCAGGATATTCCAAACCCGGGCAGAGGCTTCAGGTTCCAGGTAGCCCATGTACTGCTCGAGCAGTTTGGCGAAAAGGTCGGTGCGGCTGGCATACTTCTTGAGATGCTTGCGATAGAACGTGCCCAGCCCACTGTAATTCTTGGCCTCCATCATGGCTTCTGCCTGGCGGTTGATGGCGTTGAGCACTAAATCAGCACGTTCATCGCCGCCATGCTTGTTAAGCTGGTTCATGGCGCGGCGCATAGCGCTCTGCTTACCAGCGCCCTTACGCCCGGCAAACAGATACTTGTCCTCAACCTCGGCGGCCAGCCCCAGCAATTCGTAGTTCTTCTTGCCCAGGCGGGTCAGGTCTGCCGTAATCTTGCGCCACACCGAAGCCGGGGGCTGGTGCTCTGCATCATGCCCGAGGATGCGGATGTAGTGAGACCACGCAACTGTTTCCGTGGGGTAGGTAAAGGGAATGAAAGCAGCTACGTTATGGGCTTTCTGCGGGTCCCCTGCGGATATGAGATAGTTGGCCAGAACGAGTGAATCTGCCGCTGCTGCCAGTTTGTCATCCGTTGTCTTTTCTGTGCGGCTGAGCAGGAACATCTCATGCTGACTCCGGCCGGAGCAGGGGTTGTTGTATTGCCCGCTGTTGTAGCCGTATGAGTTGGTCTGCACCCAGGTGGTGCTGTCTTTCAGGTGAACCATCCAGGCATGGGGGCCGCGGTCACCATCACCCACGACATAGACGGCCGGCACGCCGCAGCACTTGGCAGTGTTGCAGGCAAAATAGGCCTGGTCGCGGCACACGCCACCCTCCTTGCGGAGCTCTTCGAAGGAGTAGAGCTCGTAGGGGTCTTCGTCGTTGGCGGCTCGTTCCATCAGGTAACGCACAGAACCATAGGCTTCACCCCATGTTGCCTGGGTATAGTTGATGTTCTCTTCCACCCAGGAGATTTCCTCCTGCGGCAGGCGCACATCGACCACGTGGATGAGCTGGGAGACACTCAGTTTCTTGATGTCGGTGGCCAGTTTTCTGTTCTTGTCGCGTTCTCTGAGGTAGGCGCATATTTCAGGCACGCTGAGGATGGTAGCCTGCTCATCGCGGTATCTGCCGCGGTCGGTGGTAATTTCCGGTATCATGAGGGAACCGGCGATAGCCAGATTCACATATTTGGCGCGGTCGTCCTCTTCCTCCATTTCAGACCAGATAGTGTAGAGCTGGCGCAGGGAGTGTGCCATGTTGCTTGGAAGCCCCTCCTGGTAGGCATAGTTCTGCATGAACAGGTGCAGTGGGCGGGCTCTGTCGCGCAGCAACCACTGGAAGAAATCCACACCTCTGTTATCCACCCCATTGCCTTTCTGCGCGGCAATTTCTGCCAGTTCCTTGGCACCGGCATAGCGGGTCAGCAGGCAGAGCTCCACGGTCTGCACCAGATTGGGGCGGTTTTTATAATGGCCGTAGCTCAGTTTGCCGTTGGCTGTATATTCGGCCATGGCATCCATGATTTTAGCGGCCATGGCTTTTTCGAATACATCGAAGTCGCGCTTCTCAAGAAGATTATCAATCAGAGCCTTGAATTGCTTCTTGGCGTTGGAGTCAATGCTGCTGGAGCCATGCAGGGGCAGCGACTTGTCGTAGATGGAAGGCTCGTGAATGCTCTCTGTATCGGTTCCGGGTTCCTCTGTTTGCTGAACCGGGGCAGGGGTGTCGGTGGTCTCATTTTCCTTCATGCGTCGCAGGCGCTCGGCTTCTTCTTCGGCCGCCTTCTGGCGCAGTGCCTCTTCCTCGGCTTCCTTCTTGCGGCGGGCTTCCTCTTCAGCGGCCAGCCGGTCCTGTTCATCCCGTTCTTCTGCCATGCGGGCCAGTTCATCGGCCAGCTTCTGGCTGGCATCCGCGCCTGAGCGCCGCGCTGCTTCTTCTGCCTTGCGGTTGTTTTCGGCGTTCTGCCAGGCATCATAGCCGTAGTAGCCGCCGCCACCCAGGGCGATGAGGAGCAGGATACCGAGCCACCCCTTGCCCCCGGCTTTGGTGCCGGAGGATTGCCGTACAGGTTTGCCAATGGAACGCTTTGCCATGCAATCATGCTACACATTTCCATTTCTATGTAAAGCATAAAATAGATTCTCTGCTTACCCGGAGTAAGATATTGTGCTGGAAACTCGGCTTGATATAGGGTATATTAACCGCATGAGCGATTTGCAATGGAATAGTGTCACTCTGGAAGAAGACGAGAAACCGCGAGTTCTGCCGGAGGAGTTGCGTGAAATGGCCGCCGACCTTGACCCTGATGATTTTGACGAGCCTGTCCAGGAGTTTCTGGAGGCGCTCATGAATGGAGAGGATGCAGAAACCCTGAGCCGCGCCGCAACACTGCTGCTGCAGGATGAGGTTGACCTCGCGCCGGATCTGGCATCTGTCGGGGTAGAACCGGATAACGGTCTGATTGCTCTGCTGCTGGCTGCCGGGGCCGATGTCAATGCCCGTAATGCCTACGGGCAGCCGCCGTTGCATCTGGCCGCCTATTATGGGTATGAATCCATTGTTGACCAGCTTCTGGCTGCTGGTGCCAATTTGCGGACTCGCAACCTGCATGGTCGGTTTGCGGCAGAGGTAGCGGCTACTCCGGCTCTGGCGGCGCGCCTGGAACCTCCCTATCACCCAGAGGATGATGCTCCTCTTCCTCCTGAGATTGAAGATGCTGATTACGAGCCGGAATCTACTTGCCATTGCGGAGAGCACACCTGCTCCTGCGGCGAGGGGGAATGCCATTGCGAGGAACATGATTGTTCCTGTGGCGGTGAGGAATGCCATTGCCATGCCCATAAACATTGATCTTATTTCATACAGCCATGAGTACCAGAATTGTTAGTTTCCGTTGCCCTCAGGACCTGCTTGGCCTGGTTGATAAGAGTGCCAAACATTTCAATCGTACCCGCAATACAATGCTGCTGGCAGCCGTGCGTCTCTTTGCCCGCCAGCTGCGTGAGCAGGGCGGTGCGCTGGCGGCTCCTATGTCGACCGATAAGCTTACCCGTGAATCCATGTTCCCGAAACCGGAGAGCAAGGGTGGTCGTCCGCGCAAGCTGCCCTCCTGATGGTGCACAACATTCTCCGTACGGATAGATGGGCGGCGGTGCCATGAAGGCGCCGCCGCCCGCTTTTTTGCAGAAGGGATAAAGGAAACCGGCTCCTTCCATGGCGGTGGAAGAAGCCGGGAAATGTATTCAGGAAGAACAGGTGGTTCAGTTCTTCTCAGGCATCTTGCCTGTCTTGAAGTACTGCTCGATTTCCTCAAGGGTGCGGCCCTTGGTTTCAGGCATGAAGAAGGCAGCCGTGATAAAGTAAATCACAGTGAAGCCTGCCAGCCAGAAGAACACGGTGGAGTAGCCGGAGGAGCCTACCCAGGGCAGGAAGGTGCCTGCAATGGTGGTGGATACACCCTGGTTGATGAGCAGGGCAATGGCCATGCCGTTGGCGCGGATGCGGTTGGGCATCAGCTCAGAGAGAGCCAGCCATACGCACACACCGGGGCCGGCGGCATAGAAAGCAATGAATACCACGAAGAAGCCTGCCACAAACCAGCCGGTGATGGCGTTGGGCTTCATGCCGATTTCGGCTTTGGTGATGGTTACTTCCTTCACGGCACCCTCAGGCAGCGGGGTGGACCAGAAGCACATCTTATCAAGGAAAGTAGGAGCCAGGGCAACGCTCTTGGCAATGGCGATGGTGGCACCATCAGCCGCGCCGTCTGCGCGTACCTCGGCCACGTTCTGCATGCTGTCCTGACCCTGAGTATAGGTCACGATAAGCTGCATGCCGGGGGCCACGGACTCACCCTGCATAAATTCGGGGTGGGCGGCGAGTACCTCGGGGGTAACTGCAGCTTTCACAGCGTCTGCGGCACCAATGTTCAGGGAGTTGTCCTGCACGGCTGCGGCCACCTGGGCGGTCACGTCAACGCGTTCGTTCTCCACGGTGAGGAACATGGCACCCACGCCGGCCAGACCTACGATGATGCCCAGCGTACCCATCTTGAGCAGGAAGGTGCGGCCCTTCTTGTCTACCAGGGTCACGGCCACGATGGTCATCACCATGTTGGTCACCTTGATGGCGAGGTCAGCCATGTTGGCCACTTCGCCCTGCAGACCAGCCTGCTGGAAAATCTTTACGGAGTAGTTCAGCACGGAATTGATACCGGTAGCCTGCGTGCAGGCCAGAACGATAACAGCCAGGATGAACGGAATCACATACTTGCGCTGCAGCAGGGAATCTCCCTTGGCTGCGGCAGCCATATCGGCCTTGGCGGCTTCTTCTGCGGCGTCGGCAGCAATCATTTCTGCCAGAATCTCCTTGGCGGCAACATCACCATTATTGGAGGCCAGGGAAAGCAGAGCCAGGTCGCGCTGTCCGCGGCGGTACAGCCAGCGGGGGGATTCCTTCAGCTTGAAGGCACCAATGAAGAGGATGAGACCGGGGATGGAGGAGCACCAGAAGATAACCTGCCAGGCAGCCACCTTGCTTTCGGCGGTCACGGTGGGATCATCGGCAGCACCTACCAGCATGGTTGTAACGAGACCAATGACGGCAGCAAATACGAGACCGACAGTCAGCATGAACTGGAACATGCCGGTGCCCTTACCACGGGAGTTGGCATCCAGGCATTCAGCCAGGTACATGGGTACCACCACACCTACGAGACCGGCGCTGGCGCCCTGCAGGATACGGCCACCCATCAGCATCTCAAACACGCCATTGGAGAAGCAGATGACCGGAATGCTCAGCGTGAAGAGCAGGGCGGAAAGGATGATGACCTTCTTGCGGCCCAGCCATTCTGCCAGCATGCCGGCAAACAGGGAGGAAAGCACGGAGCCGAACAGCACGGCCGCCACAACGATGGCCAGCTGCTGCGGGGTGTACGATGAGGTCTTCTCGATGTAGGGCAGAGCTGCGGCAATCACGCCTACGTCAATACCATACAGAAGACCACCAAGGCCAGCCATCACCATCAGGTAAAGGGCATAGCGTTTTACGGAGCTCGGAAGCTCGACTTTGGTTGCGTCGGTACTCATAACGGGCGATATTATACCAGCCCTGTGTCTTAGTGCAACACTAAAGTGTCGAAGCTGCCTGCTTTTTTGGTGTATCGGTACTCAGCGGGCCAGCACTGCCGGTGTGCCGCTCATGCCTGTGGCAGATATGGGGCGTATGGCTATGCGGTCCAGAGCGTTTGCCACGCGGGGCGGCAGGGTGGTGCTGGTGCAGTTGCCGGGCAGTACATCCAGCGTGAACCAGCGGCCTCTGCTGCCCACCTGAATCACCCATTTACGGGCCTGTCCCTGCCAGCTGATGGCGCATCCGCTGCCGGTGTCCTGTGCCTGCGCGGCGGGGCGCTGCGGGCGCGTGCTGCCGCACCAGGGCATAGCCGGTGGCAGGGCAAGGGTGGGGTACATGCGCCTGAGCACTTTGTGAATGCCGCCGCGGTTGGTTCCCAGGGAACGCCAGCTCCAGAAGAGCTGCCCGCAGCTCTGGCGGGCCAGCTGCCGGGAGTAGCCTATCTGCCGCCCGATTTCACTGGCAGGGCGGCCGGGGTCTTCCTTGCTGTCGATACGCACCGAGGCAATTCCGGGCCACACCGGGCGGCTGGGGTTGATGCCGCTCCACCAGCGCATGAGGGCAGGGAAGCTCTGCGGGCCTTCGCAGCGCCAGTAGAGCTGGGGTGAGAGGTAGTCTACCCAGCCGTTGGCAAGCCATTTGCGGGCATCGCAGGCAAGGTCTTCGTAGGCATTGATGCCGGCTTCCACATTGGAGGGGAAGCCCGGCTGCCAGATACCGAACGGGCTGATGCCGACGCGCACATGCGGCTTGACCTGTTTCACCTGGCGATAGAGGGTCTGCACAAAGGAGTTGATGGCTTCGCGCCGCTGGGCGGGGGTGCGGCCGTCTCTCACATTGTGGTGCGGGGGGTAGGGGTAGAAGTAGTCATCCAGGTGCACGCCGTCAATGTTGTAGCGCTTCACCACATCCATGATGACACTCAGTACATAACTCCGGGTCTGGGGTTGGCCGGGATTCAGAATCTGGGTGGTGCCGGCCTGCAGCAGCCAGCCGGGCTGGCGGCGGGCAATGTGCCCCCGCCCGCTGGGGCGGCCGGATATGGTGGCCCGGAAAGGGTTGAACCAGGCGTGTATTTCAATGCCGCGGCGGTGTGCTTCCTGTATGGCGTAGGCCAGGGGGTCATACCCCGGGTTTTCGCCCGCGCCGCTCAGCCAGACACTCCAGGGCTCCAGTCGGGATTGGTAGAGCGCATCGCCATTGGGGCGCACTTGCAGCACCAGGGCATTCAGGCGCAGCCGCGCAGCTGTTTCGATGATGTGGAGCAGTTCTTCCTTCTGCTGTTCTGCTGGCAGTCCGGCCCGGCTGGGCCAGTCCAGGTTGAACACCGTGGCGACCCAGGCGGCGCGGAACTCGCGGGCGGGCTCCGGTGCGGTTTCGTTGACCTGCTGCCAGGCTTGTGCCAGGGTGGTGGCTGCAAAAAGGAGGATGAGGAACAGTTGCTTCACGTGGCTGCGTATCGGTTGGTGGGGAATGCGGTTCAAGGTTTAAGCAGGGGCTGGTATTATACTTCCTCTGCCACATCATCCTGCGGCAGGTGGCGGAGCAGGTCTGCCGGCAGGCCATCGATATCCGGCGTGCTTTCCGGGTCTTCTGCTACTTCATCGGCAGTGTCGCTTTCCGGGTCCTCT